>NZ_JAWIRX010000004.1:0-331609 GCF_036319965.1 Stenotrophomonas sp. SMYL41
CGAATCGGCGATCAACGCGCCGGCAGGTATTGCTGCGGGTCGACCGGCTTGCCGTTGTAGCGGATCTCGAAGTGGACCATGTCGCGGTTCGCACCGGTGCGGCCCATCTCGGCGATCTGCTCGCCGGCCTTCACGCTCTGCCCTTCATTCACCAGCCGCTTGCGGTTGTGGCCATAGGCCGACAGCCACTGGTCGCTGTGCTTGATGATGATCAGCTCGCCGTAGCCGACCAGGCCGGCACCGGAATACACCACCACACCGTTGGCGGTAGCCTTGACCGCCTGGCCGCTGGTGCCGGCGATGTCCACGCCCTGCTTGGTCGCGTCGCCTGCAACGTAGCGCCCGACGATCGCGCCATCGGCCGGCCAGCGCCAGGCGATGTTGCTCTTCACCGGCCCAGTCGGCGCCGTGGTCGGCGCGGTGCTGCCGGCGCTGCTGCCACCCGAGCGCGGCGGGGTGACCACCGTGGTCGGCGCACGACCGCTGCCCGCACCCGGCGGGTACAGGCGGATCACCTGGCCGGGGTAGATGGTCGAAGGATTGTCCAGGCTGTTCCAGGCGATCAGGTCAGCCGGAGTGATGTCATGGATGCGGGCCAGCGCATAGATTGTGTCCCCCTTGCGCACCACCACGGTCTGCCCGGGCTTGGGCACCGAAGTCTTCGGCGTGGTCACACCACCGCCGGGGCTGCCACCACCAGGACGAACCACAGTGGCGGTACCGCAGGCGGCCAGGGTGGAAACCAGCAACGCCAGCGCGCCGATGCGCACTCCCTTGCTCAGACGATCAGGACTCATGCGAACTTCGACCTCCATACAAGCCAGGCGATCAGCACCACCACCAGCGCGGTGGCGATCCAGCCCAGCGGTTCAATCCAGCGACGCAATGCCGCTTCGGCACGCACACCACCGATACGGATGACCGCGGCCAGCACGAACACGCGCTTGCCGCGACCGATCAGCATGCTCAACAGGTACTGCGGCATCGGTACGCCGACGATACCCGATGCCCACGTGAAAACCTTCATTGGAATGGGCATGAAGCCGCCCAGCACCAGGAAGGTGAACACCGCCCACGGCGACTCGGCCATCTTCGCCTGCACGGTGGTGATGCCCTGCTCGATCGCCGGCAGCATGCCCAGCGCCTCGAACAGCGGCTTGATCGCCTCGAAGGCATAGTGACCCAGCGCGTAGCCGACCAGCGCGCCGACCATCGAGCCGGCCAGGCTGAGGGTGGCAAACCACCAGCCGCGCTTGGGCTGGGCCACGCACATGGGTGCCAGCATCACCTCCGGCATCACCGGGAAGATGATCGCTTCGAAGAAGCTCAATACGGTCAGGTAGGTCGGCGCGCGCTCGTGCGCCGCCCACTTCATCGCCCGCTCGTACAGCGGCCCGAAAATCTTCATGCAACCCTGCTCCGTGGATTAGTCCAGCATGCCAGACAGCAGCGGCACGAACGTGACCGGCGCCAGCACGTGTTGTTCGATGCTGCCGTCGGCCTTGCGGTCCAGCTGTACCAGCGACTGCGCCCCGGGCCCCCCGACCGGCGCCACCAGCCGGCCGCCCTCGGCCAGCTGCTCGATCAGTGCGTCGACCAATGCCGGTGCCGCCGCAGTGACCACGATGGCATCGAACGGACCGTGCTCGGCCCAGCCGACGCGGCCGTCGTCATGCTTGGTGCGGATGTTCATACCCAGCGCACGGAAGCGCTTGCGGGCCTGGCGCAGCAGATCGCCGATGCGCTCCACGGTGTAGACCTCCAGGCCCAGCGCACCAAGGATGGCCGCCTGGTAACCGGAACCGGTGCCAACTTCCAGCACCCGCTTCGGTGCCACCTGCAGGACCGCCTCGGTCATCCGCGCAACCACCCAGGGTTGCGAAATGGTCTGGCCATGGCCGATCGGCAGTGCGGTGTCTTCGTAGGCCCGTGACGCCAGTGCCTCGTCGATGAACAGATGGCGCGGCACCACCCGGATCGCATTCAAGGTCGATTCGTCGGCGATGCCCGCTTCACGCAGGCGATCGACCAGGCGATCACGCACGCGTTGCGAGGTCATGCCGATACCAACGGCTTCCGGCTGCAGTCGCAGGCGTGGGCTCATGCCGGCTGGTCCAGCGCGGCGCTGAGGCCGCCCACCCAGCTGGCGACCTTCTCCAGCGCCTGGTAGCGGGTCAGGTCCACCTGGATCGGAGTGATCGAGATGTGGCCGGTGCGCACCGCGTGGAAATCGGTGCCGGGGCCGGAATCCTGCTCACGGCCGGCCGGGCCGATCCAGTACACCTCGTTGCCGCGCGGGTCCTTCTGCGCGATGCAGCCTTCGGCGCGATGGCGGTTGCCGAGCCGGGTGACCTCGAAGCCCTTGACCTCGCTCCACGGCAAATCAGGCACGTTGACGTTGAGAATGGTGTCGGCCGGCAGCGGATCCGCCTTGAGCCGGGCAACGATCTCCACTGCGGCGCGCGCGGCGGTCTCGAAGTGCTTCGGATCGTGGCTGCGGGTAACCAGCGAGACCGCCACCGCCGGCAGGCCGAGGAAGCGGCCTTCCATCGCCGCCGAGACGGTGCCGGAATAGATCACGTCATCGCCGAGGTTGGCTGCATTGTTGATGCCGGACACGACAATGTCGGGTTCGAACTCGAGCAGCCCGGTCAGCGCAAGGTGCACGCAGTCGGTCGGGGTACCGGCCACCGAGACGGTGTAATGGTCGATGCGCTTGAGGCGGATCGGCAGGTCCAGGGTCAGCGAGTTGCTGGCGCCGGAGCGATCGCGGTCGGGCGCGACCACCGTGACTTCATGACCGGCCTCGCGCAGAACCGAGGCAAGCATCCGGATGCCTGCGGCGTCGACACCATCGTCATTGCTGACCAGGATTCGCATCTTCGATTTAACCGCTTGATTTTCCAAGAATTCGATTCCATCACCGTGCAGTGTGGGCGGGACCGTCGCGCTCCCCTGCGGAAGCGGTCGACCCTGCAAGGGCATCGTCTATTGTGCCGCATGCGAGCCCTCGGTCCTACCCTGTCGGCGGTCATGACCGACCATGACCGGCATCGGACCGTCATAGGCAGACCTGCGCCGGCGGTTTACCCTGTGCGCATGTCGCACCCTGAAGACGAAGATCCGGCTGCATTGTTCCGTGCGGCCATCGGCGAAGTGACGCCGCTGCGCAAGGATGCCGAGCCGGCACCTGCCGCGCCCCGGCCGAAACCGCGTGCACGCATGGCCGAACGTGACGAGGCTGAAGCGGCCGGCGAGTTTGCCCGGCTGCTGCGCGACAGTACGCCTCTGGAAGCCGGCGACGTGGCCAGCTATCGCCGCGACAACCTGCCACCACGCCTGTTCCAGCGCCTCAAGCGCGGCCAGTACTCGGTGCAGGACGAGCTGGACCTGCACGGCGCTACCACCGCGCAGGCCGAAGCCCTGCTGCGCCAGTTCCTGCTGGAAGCGCATGCACACGAATATGGCTGCGTGCGCATCATCCACGGCAAGGGATTGCAGTCCGATGGCGGTGCGCCGGTGCTGAAGAACCTGGTCGATCGCCTGCTGCGGCTGCGCAATGACGTGCTGGCATTCCATTCGGCGCCCACCGGACAAGGCGGCACCGGTGCGGTACTGGTACTGCTGGCGCGTAGATGAAAAAGGGGACGGAGGGAATTAAGTCGTTTGTGCCACAAACGACTTAATTCCCTCCGTCCCCTTTTTCTGTCAGGCCTGCGAGGCGTCTTCGACCGGGCCGAGTTCGTGCAGCACGGCGGTGGCGTAGCAGCCTGGCGGCAGCGCGAACGACAGTTCCAGCACGTCACCGGCCAGCCACTGGTGCTGCAGCAGCGCCGGGCGCAGGCGCAGCGCGCGGCGCTCCTGCTTCAGGCGCGCGTCTTCCAGGCCGGCCCGCAGCGCCTGCGACTCTTCGTCGTCCAGCGCGGCCAGTTCCAGCTCACGTGCCGCGCCGGTGCTGCGCAGTTCGCCCTCGCCCCACAGCGGCGCACTGGGATGGATGTCGAAACGCGCCAGGCGCTCGGCCAGCACATCGGTGTACGGCTCGGGACCGAACACGCTGCGGCTGCCGTCGAGCATCCACACTTCGCCATCCAGCGGCTGGTCCCAGCTGCCCTGCTCCACGCGTGCGGCCAGCACGCGGTTGAACAACGCCGAGCGGGCGGCTGACAGCAGCAGCGAACGCTGGTCCTTGCGCATACGGCGGCCACCGAACATCGCCAGTGCCGCCGGCACGTTGCCACCGTCGCGACCGAAGCGCTGCTCGCCGAACCAGTTCGGCAGGCCACGCCCGGCAATCTGCTGCAGGCGTTCGCTGATCGCTGCAGCATCGCCCTGCACTTCGCGCAGCACCAGCTTGAAGCGGTTGCCAGCCAGTGCGCCGCGCTGCAGCTTGCGGTTGTGCCAGGTCGCTTCGATCACTTCGATCTCGTCACTGGCCAGCTCGGCCAGGTCCGGCGCAATGCGCTTGGGCAGGTGCACGCTGAAACGCTGGGTGGTGACCGCATGGCGGTCTTTCATCCCTGCATAGCTCACCGCCATTTCCGGCAGGCCGGCCCACTGGGCCAGCACCTTTGCCACATGCACGGTGTTGGCACCACGCTTGCGGATGTGCAGCAGCAGGTGTTCGCCTTCGCCGGTGGCTTCGAAGGCCGGCAGCTCGTCGACCTGGAAATCTTCCGGCGTGGTGCGGATGCGCGCCGTCAGCAACGGCGCACCGAACGCAAGCGGAACCGGGATCATGCCGCCACCAGCAGGACCACCGCTTGTGCGGCGATGCCTTCACCGCGGCCGGTGAAGCCGAGCTTTTCCGAGGTAGTGGCCTTGACGCTGACCGCGTCCATCGGCAGCTGCAGCAGCCCGCCGATGCGCTCGCGCATCGCCAGTGCATGCGGGCCAACCTTGGGTCGCTCGCAGATCACGGTGATGTCGGTGTTGCCGACGCGCCAGCCGCGCTCACGCAGCAGGCTGTCGCAGTGGCGCACGAAGTCACTGCTGTCGGCGCCCTTCCAGCGATCGTCGCTCGGCGGGAAGTGCTGGCCGATGTCCCCCAGCGCCAGCGCGCCGAGCATGGCATCGCACAGGGCATGCAGGATCACGTCGCCGTCGCTGTGTGCGAGCACGCCACAGCTGTGCGGCACATTCACTCCGCCGAGCATGATGTGGTCGCCTTCACCGAAGGCATGGACGTCGTAGCCCTGGCCGATGCGGACAGGCGGGAACGGTGCGGTACTCATGGATGCAACCCTTGCTACAGGGCCACGCGGACGGTCAGCCGGCGCGGCGGGAAAGTACGAATTCGAACCGGTCCAGATCGGTCGGTGTGGTGACCTTGAAGTTGTCCTCGCTGCCTTCGACCAGCAGCGGGCGCTGTCCCTGGCGCTCCATGGCCATGGCTTCGTCGGTGGCATCAACACCGGCAGCGGCGGCTTCAGCCAGCGCACGGCTGAGCTGGTGGCGCCGGAACAGCTGCGGCGTCAGCGCCCGCCACAGGCGCTCGCGTGGCTCGGTACCGTCGATGCCGCCGTCGTCGCCGGCGCGCTTGAGGGTGTCACGCACCGGTGCGGCCAGGATCGCCCCGACCGGATCGGCACGACCCACTTCAAGCAGACGACCGAGATCGGCCAGCGACAGGTTCGGGCGCGCGGCATCGTGGACCAGAACGAACTCATCGGCACGCACGGTATCCGGCAACGCCTGCAGCCCGGCCAGCACCGAGGCGGCACGGGTCGCGCCGCCGATGCAGGTCAGCACCGGCTTGCCTGACCACTCATTCCAGCCCGGCCAGTCAGCGTCGTCCTGGCCGATCACCACCATCGCCCCAGCCACGGCCGGATGCGCCAGCAGTGCGTCCAGGGTGTGGGCGAGCAGGATCTGCCCGCCCGCCTGCAGGTACTGCTTGGGCAGCGGCGCGCCGAAGCGGGTGCCACGGCCGGCGGCCGGAACCACCACCCAGATCGCCGCGCTCATGGGACGTCCGCCGGGTGTTCGCCGGCCTGGGCACTGACGCCCGCCGCGGGCTGCGCCGGATGGACCGGCGCATCCTCGACCACGCGATAGAACTTCTCGCCGGGCTTGATCATGCCCAGCTCGCTGCGCGCGCGCTCCTCGATGGCAGACTGGCCTTCCTTGAGGTCCTTCACTTCGGCAGCCAGCGCGTCGTTGCGCTGCTGCAGACCCTCATTGTCCCGCTCCTGGTTGGCCACCTGGGCTTCGAGCATCATCACTTCACCCGAATTGCCCGGACCGAACCAGAAGCGGTACTGCAGCCAGCCCAGCAACAGGGCCAGCACCAGCAGCATCCAGCGCCAGTCGCGCATCGGCTCAGCGCTTCAGCGAAACGAACGCGTCACGACCGGCGTAACGCGCGCCGGCCCCGAGAGCTTCCTCGATGCGCAGCAGCTGGTTGTACTTCGCCACGCGATCGCTGCGGCACAGCGAGCCGGTCTTGATCTGTGTGGCGGTGGTGGCCACAGCAATATCGGCGATGGTGGTGTCTTCGGTTTCGCCCGAGCGATGCGAGACCACGGCGGCGTAGCCGGCGCGATCCGCCATGGCGATCGCTTCCAGGGTTTCGCTGAGGGTGCCGATCTGGTTGACCTTGATCAGGATCGCGTTGGCAGTGCCCGAGTCGATGCCTTCCTGGAAGATCTTCGGGTTGGTCACGAACAGGTCGTCACCCACCAGCTGCACCTTCTTGCCGATGCGGTCGGTCAGCAGCTTCCAGCCGGCCCAGTCGTTCTCGGCCAGGCCATCTTCAATCGTGATGATCGGGTACTGCGCCGCCCAATCGGCGAGGAAATCCACGAACTGCTCGGAGGTCAGGCGCTTGTTCTCGCCGACCAGATTGTACTTGCCGTTCTCGAAGAACTCGCTGGAGGCCACGTCCAGGCCCAGCAGCACGTCTTCACCGGCGGTGTATCCGGCCTTGCCGATCGCTTCGAGGATGGTGTCGAGCGCTTCGACGTTGCTGCGGAAGTCCGGCGCGAAGCCGCCTTCGTCGCCGACCGCCGTGCTCAGGCCGTGGCCCTTCAGCACCGACTTCAGCGAGTGGAAGATTTCGGTACCGGCACGCAGTGCCTCCGAGAACGAGGTGAAGCCCACCGGCAGCACCATGAATTCCTGGAAGTCGACGTTGTTGTCGGCGTGTGCGCCGCCGTTGATGATGTTCATCATCGGCACCGGCAGCGACGGGGTGACGCCGGTCTTGCCTGCCAGGTACTGCCACAGCGCCTGCTTGCTGGAGGCGGCGGCGGCGTGCGCGGTGGCCATAGAAACACCCAGCAGTGCATTGGCGCCCAGGCGGCCCTTGTTCTCGGTGCCGTCAAGATCGATCAGACGGCGATCCAGGGCAGCCTGGTCGGACGCGTCCATGCCCTTCAGCGCCGCGGCGATGGCACCGTTGACGTTGTCCACGGCCTTGCGCACGCCCTTGCCCAGGTAACGGGTCTTGTCGCCGTCACGCAGCTCGACCGCTTCCTTGGTGCCGGTCGAGGCGCCGGAGGGAACCGCGGCACGACCGAACGAACCGTCCTCCAGGATGACTTCGGCTTCCAGCGTGGGGTTGCCACGGCTGTCGAGGATTTCACGGGCGTGGATGCTGCGGATCGTACTCATGGTCGGGCCGGTTACCTGTCTGGAGAGGGGGCGACAAAACGAATGCCGCGTGATTATCCCCGGCTGCCCGCCACTTGCCAAATGGCCTGGGCGGCATCAGCCCCAGCTGGACCCGATCACGATCAGGACCATCGACACCAGCATCACCAGCAACGCACCGGCAATCGCCGCCAGGATGGGGCCACGTCGTCGCCGCCAGGCCAACACCATCGCTACCGGGCTACCCAGAAAGGACAGCACCATCGTGACCAGCGCACCCAGCAACCACCACTGCGTGGCCTGATCACTGTTGCTTCCGTCCCCCGGCGGCCGGAAACCGGACGTGAAGGCCAGCACGCCCACCACCAGGGCCATCCAGGTCAACACGGACAGCCCCAGCGCGATCAGGCCCCAGGGCCATCCGCGCGCCACCGCGCTCGTATTCATCAAATCACCCCGTAGAACAGGGCGCCCAGCCACAGCGAGAGCAGGATGATCCCCAGGCCAGCCGCCACCTTGCCGCGATTCAGTCGCCAGGCCAGCACAGCGGCAGCGATGCATCCCGCGGCACCGAGCAGCTCTGCGACCAGCAGCGCAATGAAGTACGCCCGCAGATCGAGCGTGCTGCTGCCATCACCCGGGGGCCGCACCGACGCAGCGCCGATCAGGAGCAGGCCGAACATGCCCACAGTGAACAGCACGGCCAGGCCCAGCGCGATCAGGCCCCACGGCCACTGTTTCCAGTGCCGGCGATGACGCTGGGCCTCCAGCGCCAGCCACGGGTCACGACTCACGCGAAGCGTGAGAAGCCGTGCTTCTTGGTCACCGCATCAAGCTCCATCAGGGTCTCGAGCAGCGCTTCCATCTGGTCCAGCGGCCATGCATTGGGGCCATCGGACAGGGCCTTGGACGGGTCCGGATGGGTCTCGGCGAACAGGCCGGAGATGCCCACCGCCACGGCAGCGCGGGCCAGCACCGGTACGTGCTCGCGCTGGCCACCGGAACTGGTGCCCTGCCCGCCCGGCAGCTGCACCGAATGGGTGGCGTCGAACACCACCGGGCAACCTGTATCGCGCATCACCGCCAGCGAGCGCATGTCACTGACGAGGTTGTTGTAGCCGAAGCTGGCACCGCGCTCGCAGACCATGATCTGCTCGTTGCCGGTGGCCTTGGCCTTCTCCACCACCGGCTTCATGTCCCACGGCGCCAGGAACTGGCCCTTCTTGATGTTGACCGGCTTGCCAGCCGAGCACACCTTGCGGATGAAGTCGGTCTGGCGGACCAGGAACGCCGGGGTCTGCAGCACGTCCACCACCGAAGCCACTTCGTCCATCGGGGTGTATTCGTGGACGTCGGTCAGCACCGGCACGCCGATCTGCTTCTTGACCTCGGCCAGGACCTTCAGGCCCTCTTCCATGCCCGGGCCGCGGAACGCGGTGCCCGAGGTGCGGTTGGCCTTGTCGAAGCTGGACTTGAAGATGAAGTTGACGCCGAGCTTGTCGGTGACCTCCTTCAGCTTGCCGGCGGTATCGAGCTGCAGCTGCATCGACTCGATCACGCAGGGGCCGGCGATCAGGAACAGGGGCTGGTCCAGCCCGACCTCGAATCCACACAGTTTCATGGCGTTTCCTTGTTGTCCGCGGCACCGGCCGGGCCGGCGCGCTGGGGGTTGAAGCGTGCAAGATGGGGGCCGGCGGCCCCCATCACAAGTCAGGCGCGGGCTTCCTGGAGCAGCTTGCCGCCGGCCTTGCGCTCGCGCGCGGCACGAATGAAACCGATGAACAGCGGGTGGCCATCACGCGGCGTGGACAGGAACTCCGGGTGCGCCTGGCAGGCCAGGAACCACGGATGCGCATCGCGAGGCAGCTCGACCACTTCCACCAGGGTGTCGTCCATCGACTTGCCGGCAATCACCAGGCCCGCATCTTCCAGCTGGGTGCGGTAGCGGTTGTTGAACTCATAACGGTGGCGGTGGCGCTCGGCGACCACGTCCTTGCCGTACAGCTCACGGGCCAGCGTGCCCGGCTTCAGGCGCTGCTCCTGCAGGCCCAGGCGCATGGTGCCACCCAGGTCGCTCTTGTCGTCACGCTTTTCGACATCGCCGGTGGCGGTGCGCCATTCGGTGATCAGGCCGATCACCGGGTTCGGCGACTGGCGGTCGTTCTCGGTGCTGTTGGCGCCTTCCAGGCCGACCACGTTGCGCGCGTAATCGACCACCGCCGCCTGCATGCCATAGCAGATGCCGAAGTACGGCACGTGCTGCTCGCGGGCAAACTTCGAGGTCAGCACCTTGCCTTCGAAGCCCCGGTCACCGAAGCCACCCGGCACCAGGATGCCGTCGACATCAGCCAGTGCGGCCATGTCGGTGCCTTCCAGGTCCTGTGCTTCCAGCCACTTCAGGTTGACCTTGGTGCGCTGGCGCAGGCCGCCGTGCTTCAGTGCTTCGCCGACCGACTTGTAGGCGTCCTGGTGGTCGACGTACTTGCCGACCACGGCGATGGTCACTTCGTCCAGCGGGTGCAGGGTCGCATCGACTGCGTCTTCCCACATCGACAGATCGACCGGGCCGGCCTTGTCGGCCAGCTTCAGCTGGTTGACCACGATCTCGTCCAGGCCCTGCGCGTGCAGGCCCGACGGAATGCGGTACAGCACGTCCACGTCCGGCACGCTGATCACCGCGCGCTCGGAAACGTTGGTGAACTGGGCGATCTTGCGGCGCTCCGAATCCGGCACTGCCTGCTCGGAACGGCACAGCAGCACGTCCGGCTGGATGCCGATCGAGCGCAGTTCCTTCACCGAGTGCTGGGTCGGCTTGGTCTTCAGCTCGCCGGCGGCGCCGATGTACGGCACCAGGGTGAGGTGCATGAACAGCGCCTTCTCCGGGCCACGCTCGGTGCGCACCTGGCGGATCGCCTCCAGGAACGGCAGCGACTCGATGTCGCCGACAGTGCCACCGATCTCGACCAGCGCCACGTCATAGCCTTCGGTGGCTTCATCGATGCAGCGGCGGATCTCATCGGTGATGTGCGGAATGACCTGCACGGTCGCGCCCAGGTAGTCGCCGCGGCGCTCCTTGCGGATGACGTTCTCGTAGATGCGGCCGGTGGTGACCGAGTTCTTGCGGCTCAGGCGGGTGCGCACGAAGCGCTCGTAGTGGCCAAGGTCGAGGTCGGTCTCGGCGCCGTCGTCGGTGACATAGACCTCACCGTGCTGGAACGGGCTCATGGTGCCCGGATCGACGTTGATGTACGGGTCGAGCTTCATCATCGTGACCTTCAGGCCACGGGCTTCGAGAATGGCGGCCAGCGACGCGGCGGCAATGCCTTTGCCGAGCGAGGACACCACGCCGCCGGTTACGAAAATCAAGGGAGTCATGGCTGCAAGCATCCTGTCTGGAAATGGAAAACGGCAGCACCACGCGCACCCAGGGGGCGGGCATGGTGCTCGGAAGGGGTTTTCCGGTTCGCTGGGACAGCGAGGGAGGTGCCGATCCGTGCGGCGGCAGGCGCCGGACGGGGACCATCGTGCGAGGTCGGGGCGGCCGTGCCGGTCAAATCGACCGTCACCTGCGACCCGCCATGCTGGAAGCCACGCTTGGCCGCTCCAGCCCATTCGCAAATGGTGGACACGCACTTACTCCCGGAAAGCCATAGTTTACAGATTGATGGCCGCCAACCCAAGGGGCTTACGGCCGATCCAACAAAAAAACGCCCCGCTGGGCGGGGCGTTCCGGTGCGCAACCCTTGTGGCAAGGGCGCCTGGCAGGTTGCGGGATCAGCGCTTCTTCCGCGCCTCTTCCTCTTCTTCCTTCTGCGGGGCCGGCTGGCCCTGCGCCTTCATCTCGGCATTGGCCTGGGCACGACGCTTGGCCTTGGCATCGGCCTCGGCCTGCGCCTTGTCGGCCTGGCTACCCTGCTCCGGGGCGGGCTGGCCGGCGTTCTGCGCCATCACCAGCGGCACTGCAACGGCGGCAGCGGCCAGGATTGCAATGGTCAGCAACTTCTTCATGGAGTCCTCCTCGCGGTATGGCTTGGACGTTTCAACCCAACGGGGGTCGCCGGCGTTCAGATTCCAGCGGCTGCCATTTTACCCCCTCCCCGGCGCCGAGGCTGAACCGCAGGCGTGCAAATTCCCCGTCCAGACCGCACACTTGCGCGTCGCTCCGCGCTTTAGAAGATAGATGAACGCCCGCTATAACGCCGCCGATATTGAAGTCCTGTCCGGCCTTGACCCGGTCAAGCGCCGTCCCGGCATGTATACCGACACCGCGCGCCCGAACCACCTGGCGCAGGAAGTGATCGACAACTCGGTGGACGAGGCCCTCGCCGGCCACGCCCGCTCGATCGAGATCACCCTGTACAAGGACGGCAGCGTGGAGGTCAGCGATGACGGACGCGGCATGCCGGTGGACATCCACCCGGAAGAGAAGATCCCGGGCGTCGAGCTGATCCTGACCCGCCTGCATGCCGGCGGCAAGTTCAGCAACAACAACTACACCTTCTCCGGCGGCCTGCACGGCGTCGGCGTCAGCGTGGTCAACGCGCTGTCGACCCTGGTGGAAGTGCACATCAAGCGCGAAGGTGCCGAACATCGCATCACCTTCCGCAATGGCGACCGCGCCACGCCGCTGGAAGTGGTCGGCACCGTCGGCAAGAAGAACACCGGTACCCGCGTGCGCTTCTGGCCGGACCCGAAGTACTTCGATACGCCGAAGTTCGCGGTGCGCGCGTTGAAGCACCTGCTGCGCGCCAAGGCCGTGCTGTGCCCGGGCCTGACCGTCAAGCTGACCGACGAAGCCACCGGTGAAGTCGATACCTGGTACTACGAAGACGGCTTGCGCGATTACCTGAAGCTCGAACTGGGCGAGCGCGAATCGCTGCCGGCCGACCTGTTCGTCGGCAACCTGAAGAAGGACACCGAAGTGGTGGACTGGGCCGTGGCCTGGCTGCCGGAAGGTGAGCTGGTCCAGGAAAGCTACGTCAACCTGATTCCCACCGCCCAGCATGGCACCCACGTCAACGGCCTGCGTACCGGCCTGACCGAGGCACTGCGCGAGTTCTGCGACTTCCGCAACCTGCTGCCGCGCGGCGTCAAGCTGGCTCCGGAAGACGTGTGGGACCGTGTGTCGTTCGTGCTGTCGCTGAAGATGACCGACCCGCAGTTCAGCGGCCAGACCAAGGAACGCCTGTCCTCGCGCCAGGCCGCCGGCTTTGTCGAGGGCGCCGCGCACGATGCCTTCAGCCTGCTGCTGAACCAGAACGTGGAACTGGGCGAGAAGATCGCGCAGATCGCCATCGAACGCGCCAGTGCGCGCCTGAAGACCGAGAAGCTGGTCGTCCGCAAGAAGGTCACGCAAGGCCCTGCCCTGCCCGGCAAGCTGGCCGACTGCATCAGCCAGGACCTGTCGCGCACCGAACTGTTCCTGGTGGAAGGTGACTCGGCAGGTGGCAGCGCCAAGCAGGCACGGGACAAGGATTTCCAGGCAATCATGCCGTTGCGCGGCAAGATCCTGAACACCTGGGAAGTCTCGTCCAACAGCGTGCTGGCCTCGGAAGAAGTGCACAACCTGGCCATCGCCATCGGTTGCGATCCCGGCAAGGACGACATCACCGGCCTGCGCTACGGCAAGGTCATCATCCTGGCCGACGCGGACTCCGACGGCCTGCACATCGCCACTCTGCTCACCGCGCTGTTCCTCAAGCATTTCCCGGCGCTGGTCGATGCCGGGCATGTGTTCGTGGCGATGCCGCCGCTGTTCCGCATCGACGTGGGCAAGCAGGTGTTCTACGCCCTGGACGAGGAAGAGAAGCGCACGATGCTGGACAGGATCGAGCGCGAGAAGATCAAGGGCGCGATCAACGTGACCCGCTTCAAGGGCCTGGGCGAGATGAATCCGCCGCAGCTGCGTGAATCCACCATCCACCCGGATACGCGCCGCCTGGTGCAACTGACGGTGGACGATGGCGAGCAGACCCGTTCGCTGATGGACATGCTGCTGGCCAAGAAGCGCGCGTCCGACCGCAAGGGCTGGCTGGAGTCGAAGGGCGACCTCGCCTCCCTGGAAGTCTGATCCGGCGCGGGGTCGGATCCGTTTCCTGCCTGGAAACGGCGCCGACCCCTTTGCCCGGCACTGCGGTTCATGCCCCCTCGGGGCCATCCGCCCCCATCGGCAAACCCAGCGGCGGCATAATGCGCGTCCATCCGTGTGGATCACCGTATTGGCCAGCCACTCGCTGCTGTTCCCCGGCCTGCCGCTGCACAGTGCACGGCTGGTCCTGAGCCCGATCCGCCGTGACGACGCTGCCGCGCTGTTCACGCTGCAGTCCGACCCGGACGTGATGCGCTGGTGGAACCATCCAGCCTGGACGCGACAGGCCGAGGCACGCGAACAGATCGACGATGACCTCGCCGCCCATGCCATCGGCTCCCAGCTGAAGCTGGCGGTGCGCGAATCGCTGGAAGGTCCGCTGCTGGGCATCTGCGTGGTATTCGCGCTCGACCGCGATGCAGCGCGCGCTGAGATCGGCTATCTGCTGGCACCCGATCACCAGGGCCAGGGCTACATGCACGAGGCCCTGCAACGGGTACTGGCCTACCTGTTCCGCATCCTGCACCTGCATCGCGTGGAAGCCGAGATCGAC
This sequence comes from Stenotrophomonas sp. SMYL41, assembly GCF_036319965.1. Lineage (NCBI taxonomy): Bacteria > Pseudomonadati > Pseudomonadota > Gammaproteobacteria > Lysobacterales > Lysobacteraceae > Stenotrophomonas > Stenotrophomonas sp. SMYL41. Next base: position 14,235 of record NZ_JAWIRX010000004.1, read on the forward strand.
CCGCGCAATGCGCCCTCCGCACGCGTACTCGAACGCCTGGGCTTCCACTGCGAGGGGGTGCTGCGCCAGCGCTGGCGCATCCAGGGGCAACTGGCCGACTCGGCCGTCTATGGCCTGCTGGCCGATGACGAAGCGGCAACCACCCTGCCCGCTTGACCCGATCTGGCCATTAGCGGCCTCAACGCCCGGCCATGCCTTTGGACACATACGGCATGGGCCGCAACCGACCTAGCATCGGAACCCCCTTCCGCTGCCGATCCGGTGCCATGAAGTCCCTGCTGCATACTGCCGCGCTCTGCGTCGGCCTGCTCATCGCCCCAGCCAGCGCGCTGGCCGCGCCTGACGCCGAGGCCAAGCCCGATCCGAAAGACGACAAGACCGAAGCGCCCGCGCTACCCGCCGATGCGTCGGCCCGCCAGAGCATGCGCCTGGCCGGCCGCACCCTCGACTACACCGCCACCGTCGGCACCCTGCCGGTACGCGATGCCAAGGGCAAGATGATCGCCGACGTGGTGTTCACCGCCTACACGATGCCGGGCAAGGACCGGCCGGTGACCTTCGCGCTCAATGGTGGCCCCGGTGCGTCGTCGGTCTACCTCAACATGGGCGCGATCGGGCCCAAGGTGGTGACCTTCGGCTCCGAGGGTGACAGCGCCTCGGCGCCGGCCACCCTGCACGACAACCCGGGCACTTGGCTGGACTTCACCGATCTGGTGTTCATCGACCCGGTCGGTACCGGCTTCAGCCGCGCGCGCATCGGCGACGATGAAGCCAAGAAGGCGCTCTACAACCCCAGCGCCGACATCGAGTACCTGTCGCGCTCGATCTACGACTGGCTGCTTCGCAACCAGCGCATGGCCTCGCGCAAGTACCTGACTGGCGAGAGCTACGGTGGCTACCGTGGCCCACGCATCACGCACTTCCTGCAGACCCGGCTGGGCGTGGCGATGAACGGCCTGGTGCTGGTGTCGCCCTACCTGAGCCCGACCCTGGAAGACAACGCCGACGTCTCGCCGATGGCGTGGATGCAGACGTTGCCGTCGATCGCTGCAGCGCACCTGGAGCGCCAGGGCAAGCTGACCGATGCGGCGATGCGCGAGGTGGTGGACTACACCCGTGGCGACTACGCCACCGCGTTGATGAAGGGCCGCAGCGATCCGCAGGCGACCGAGGCGATGCTGCGCCGGGTGACCGAGCTGACCGGACTGGACCCGCAGTTCGTGCGCCGCGCTGGCGGGCGCCTGGAAACCCAGGCCTACCTGCGTGAAGTATTCCGCGACAAGGGCACGCTGGGCAGCCGCTACGACTCCAACGTGACCGCATTCGATCCGTTCCCGAACGATCCGGAGCAGCGCGCCAACGATCCGCTGCTGGACAGCATCATTGCGCCGACCACCACGGCGATGGTCGACTTCGTGACGCGGGTGGTTGGCTGGAAAGTGGATGCGCGCTACCAGGCGCTGAACTACGACGTGAACCGGCTGTGGGACCGCAATGGCGAGCTGCGCCAGGGCGCGGTGACCCAGCTGCGCCAGGCGGTGGCGATCGATCCGCACCTGCAGGTGCTGATCGTGCATGGCTGGAACGACCTGTCGTGCCCATTCATGGGCTCGATCCTGACCGTGGACCAGATGCCCACGATGGGCAGCAATCCGGACCGGGTGCAGGTGCGCAGTTATCCGGGGGGGCACATGTTCTACAGCCGGGCCGACAGCCAGGCGGCGTTCCGCAGGGATGTGCAGGCGTTGTTCCAGCGTAATTGAGGGGGTGCGGCCGGGCCTGCGGCCGGCACCCGCTGGATCAATGGCAACGCCAACAGCCGGGTTTCCAGGCCGGGGCGCGGCGGGGTGGGGAGGCAGGACACGCCGTAAACCCGGCCCTGGGGGCTCGATGGCGCCATCCAGGGCGCCAACGGTCCTGCGTCCCCACCCCACCCCACCCCGCCGCTGACAGGTTCCTGCTGCTGTTGGTGGGTGCCGACCGTTGGTCAGCATGCTGGATGCGGAAAATTCTCTGGCCATGAAAAAAGCCCGCCGGTATCCGGCGGGCTTTTTCGGTTGCAACCTTGGCGTGGCGATCAGGTCCAGCCGAACAGTTCGAACAGCTTCAGGATCAGGTAGGCACAGCCGCCTGCCGCCGGGATGGTCAGGATCCAGGCCCAGACGATGCGCTCGATCACGCCGAACTTCAGCGAGCGCGGGTTCTTGGCGAAGCCAACGCCCATGATCGCGGTGGAAATGCTGTGCGTTGTCGAGACCGGCATGCCGAAGTGGGCGGCCAGGGTCAGGATGGTGGCCGAGCTGGTCTCCGCAGCGAAGCCGTGGATCGGGTGCAGCTTGACCATCTTGTGACCCAGGGTCTTGATGATCTTCCAGCCGCCCGATGCGGTACCGGCGGCCATCACCACCGCACAGGTCAGCACGATCCACATGGCGATGCCGTCACCGGCATGCGCGTCCGGGTGCATGAAGGCCAGCCAGGACGGCAGGTCATTCAGTGCGCCGGTCGCTTCGGCACCGATCAGGGTCATGGCGATGATGCCCATGGTCTTCTGCGCGTCGTTGTGGCCGTGGGCAAAGCCCATGTAGGCCGCCGAGGCGATCTGCGCCTTGCCGAAGAAGGCATTGACGATGCGCGGACGGGCCAGGCGACCGATGGCACCACCGATCTTGGCCAGGCCGGCGATCAGCGCCCAGAGCAGCACCATCACCACGATGCCAAGCAGGAAACCGGCGATCGGCGAGGTGATCATCGGCACGAACACCTTCCACAGCAGGCCCTTGTTCTGTGCCCAGCTGCCCAGGCGCTCGGACCAGATCAGTGCGTCCCAGTTGTTGTGGGCGGCGGCCAGGCCGGCGCCGCAGAGGCCACCGATCAGTGCGTGCGAGGACGAGGACGGAAGGCCCTTCCACCAGGTGATCAGGTTCCAGATGATGCCGCCCAGCAGGGCGCACAGGATCACCTGCGGGGTGACGTCGACCACGTTGGTGTTGAGCAGGCCCGAGGCGATGGTCAGCGCCACCGCGGTACCGGTCAGTGCACCGATGAGGTTCATGAAGGCGGCCAGCATCACCGCCCAGCCGGGCGAGAGCACCTTGGTCGCCACCACGGTGGCAATGGAGTTGGCGGTGTCGTGGAAGCCGTTGATGAACTCGAAGACGAGCGCGGCCAGGATCACCACCAGGACAAGGGTCAACATGCGGCGGCGTCCGTCAGCTGTTCTTCAACACGATCTGGTACGCCACCACGCCGGCCTCGCGGCAACGGTCGATGGCCTTTTCCAGGATCTCGAAGAATTCCTTCAGCAGGAACATCTGCAGGTTGTCCAGGCGGCCCGAATAGATGTCGCGGTACAGCTCGAGCATCAGGCGGTCGGCTTCGTTCTCCAGCGAGCGCAGCTTCTCGTTGAGCGCGGTCATCCGGTCCAGGTTCATGTGGCGCAGGTCGGCCACCATCTCCACCACCACGCCGGCAGCCTGTTCCAGCATCGCCGCGCGCGGCGCGAAGTCGATGTGCTCCAGGTGGGTCGTGGCCAGCGAATAGCGATCGGCGAACTTCTCGATCTGCTTGGGAATCTTGTACAGCGCCGAGCCCAGCGCTTCGATGTCTTCGCGCTCGATCGGGGTCATGAAGCTGTCCACCAGCGCCTGGCTGATCTTGTCCGAGGCCGCGCGTTCGCGCAGGCGGGCCAGCTTGAAAGCATCCAGCGCAGGCTGGCGGTCGGCCTCGCGCAACATGGAATGCAGCGCCTTGGCAGCATCGGAAGCCGCGACGGCAGCCTCATCGAGCAGGGTGTAGAACTGTTTGCCGGAACCGAAAATGGTCTGCAGAGAGAACATTGAGAAACCTGTCAGCCGTCGCGGGAAGGACGGCACCAGACGGAATTATGACGGCTAGATGACCATCTCGGGTATCCCCGCCCCCTTTCAAGGGCTTGGAACCCTCAACCTGAACAGGCGGTTGCCACCCTGCCACGCCCCTTTGCTAAGATGCCAGCGCGCCTCCGGGCGCACCTTATGGACGACGACCCTTATCCCCCTGCGCCGCGCCGGACCCTGCTCCTGAGCGCCTGCCGCCATCGCAAGCACCCGCCCTCCCTGCCACCAACCGGGGACGACGCCCGTGTTTGAAATGATCCTGATTGTCTTCGCGCTTGTTCTGCTGAACGGCTTTTTTGCCATGTCCGAGATGTCGGTCATGACCTCGCGCAAGAGCCGCCTGAAGCAGATGGCCGCCACCTCCAAGCGCGCCGCCAAGGCACTGGAGCTGTCGGAGAAGCCGGAGAGCTTCCTGTCCACCGTGCAGATCGGCATCACCGTGATCGGCGTGCTGACCGGCTACCTCGGCGGAGAAGCGCTGGGCGAGGCCTTCGCCGGCTGGATCCAGGGCCTGATGCCCGGCTTTGCCTACGCCGGCAACATCGGTACCGCGCTGGCGGTCAGCCTGATCACCTTCATCACGCTGATCTTCGGCGAGCTGGTGCCCAAGCGCCTGGCGCTGACCCGCTCGGAAGCCATTGCCGGCCTGGTCGCGATGCCGATGAGCTGGCTGGCCAAGCTGGCCCTGCCCTTCGTCTGGCTGCTGTCCAGGACCACCCAGCTGGTGCTGCGCCTGTTCGGCCTGGGCAAGGATGAAGTGGCCTCGGTGACTGAAGAAGAGATCCGCATGCTGGTGGCCGAGAGCCACGAGGCCGGCGTGATCGACGCCCACGAGCGCGACATGATGAACCGCGTCATGCGCCTGGGCGACCGCACCGCCGACAGCCTGATGACCCCGCGCAACCGCATCGCCTGGCTCGATACCCAGGCTGGGCTTGAGCGCAACCTGGAAATCATGGCCGAGCACGAGTTCTCGCGGTACCCGGTATACCGCGACAACGACATGGACGTGGTCGGCGTGCTTGAACTGAAATCGCTGGCCACGCGCATGGCACGCGGTGACAACGCGCTGTTCCAGACCCTGCGCGAACCGCTGTACGTCTCTGAATCGACCCACGCGATGAAGCTGCTGGAGATCTTCCGCGAGGAGCAGCAGTCGATGGCGCTGGTGGTGGACGAGTACGGCGAGATCCAGGGCCTGGTGACCATCAGCGACCTGATGGGCGCCGTGGTCGGCCGCCTGCAGGCGGTGGAGAACGCCGACGAGGATGCGCTGGTAGTGACCCGCGAAGACGGCTCACTGCTGGTGGACGGTTCGCTGCCGATCGAGGACCTGCGCGAGCTGATCGGCAGCAACGACCTGCCTGATGCCGAGGACGGCGACTACTACACGCTGGCCGGCATGTGCATCCACTACTTCGGCCGCATCCCGCACGCGGGCGAGTATTTCGACTGGGCCGGCTGGCGCTTCGAGGTGGTCGACCTGGACGGTGCGCGGGTGGACAAGCTGCTGTTGCGTACGTTGTCCGACGAGCACGCCGATGAGCTCACCGCCTGAGGCCGGCCAGGGTCCGGGCGCGGAGCGCCCGGCCTACCGTAACGAGGGCATCAGGACCCTGCTGGAGATGTTCGCCTCCGGCGACCCGGCCGAGCACATGCCGCTCGGCCAGATCCTGTGCAACCTGCAGCAGGGCGCGTTCGGCGTGTTCCTGTTCGTGGCGATCCTGCCCTCGTTCATTCCTATTCCGGGCATGGGTGGCGCGGTCAGCGGCCCGCTGGTGATGCTGATCGGCCTGCAGATGCTGTGCTGCCTTCGCCGGCCCTGGCTGCCTGGCTTCATTGCCCGACGCGGACCGAAGCGCAGCACCATGCACCGTTTCCTGGACCGCATCGATCGCCCGCTGCGGCGCCTGGACAAGATGCTGAAGCCGCGCCTGCCGCAGCTGCTGACACCGCTGCCGGCGCATGCCTTCACCGGCCTGCTGCTGGTGCTGCTGGGCGCGCTGCTGTCGCTGCCGATTCCGTTCACCAATTTCCTGTTCGGTTTCCAGCTGCTGCTGTTCTCGCTGGCGCTGCTGGAACGCGACGGTGCGCTGATGCTGTTCAACTGGATCGCGGCGTTGGCGGCGATCGCGTTCTTCGGCTTCAGTTCGGGGCAGCTGGTGGGCTACACGGTGGAGCTGTTCCAGCGCTGGTTCTGAGCACCGGAACTCATCGGGGTTACCCCATCCACGCATGGCGTGGATCTACCGGGATGCAGTAGATCCACGCCACGCGTGGATGGAACGATCAGCGCAGGTCGATGAAGCCATTGTCAGCCAACGGCGCGGGCTCGTCCTGCACTGCCGACAGCACGAAACTCAGCGCCGTCCCCAGCAGCGTGCCCGGGCCATCCCAGTACTCGGCCGAGTCGGCGCGCACCTGGATCAGGCGCAGGTTCGGGTCGTCCTTGCCGCCCGGGAAGAACAACTTCATCGCCGGCGACCACAGCTCCTCGATCTTCGCGCGGTCGTCGACGATGCACGCACGCCCTGCCACTGACACATAGGTGTTTTTCGAAGGCGAGGCATAGGCCACGTTGACGTAGGGATCCAGCGCGATCTCGGCGACCTTGGGGCTGTCGGCAGTGATGACGAACCACAGATCACCATCGAAGGTGACCTGCTGGGTAGCCAGCGGCCGGCTGTAGAGTCGTCCATCAACGCCGGTCGTGGTGAACATCGCCACCTCCACGTCCTTGATCAGCTCGGCCAGCTGGGCGATGTGTTCGGCGCGGGTATCAGCCATGTGGGGGCTCCATCGGTGTGAGCCCCCATCAGACGCGGTTTGGCCGCAATGGGCCGTGACGCAATTGTTCAGCCCGCGTGGCGGGCATGCCAGGCGTGCATGGCCAGTTCAAACGAACGCAGTCGCGCGCGGTGGTCATACAGGTTGGCGGTGAGCATCAGCTCGTCGGGCTGGTGCCGCTCGACAAAGGCGGCGATACCGTCGGCCACCTGCTGAGGATCACCCAGCACGGTGCAGGCCAATGCCCGCTCCACACCCAGCTTTTCATGCGGTTCCCAGAAAGTATCGATATCGTCGATCGGTGCCGGGATCTTGCCCGGTCGACCACGGCGCAGGTTCACGAAACTCTGCTGCTGGCTGGTGAACAGGCGGCGCGACTCCGCTTCGCTGTCGCTGGCAACGACGTTCAGCGCCAGCATCGCGTGGGGCTGCTTCAGCGTGGCCGAGGGGCGGAACTCGCGGCGATAGACCGCCAGCGCTTCGTCCATCACGTCGGGCGCGAAGTGCGAGGCGAACGCATACGGCAGGCCCATCGAGGCAGCCATGCGCGCGCCGAACAGGCTCGAACCGAGGATCCAGGTCGGCACCCGCAGGCCGCCACCGGGAACGGCCTGCACCGCCTGCCCGGGCTGCACCGGCTCGAAATAGTGCAGCAGCTCGCGCACGTCCTGGGGGAACTGGTCGGCGCTGTCGAAGTAGCGGCGCAGGGCACGCGCGGTCGGCTGGTCGGTGCCCGGGGCACGACCCAGGCCGAGGTCGATGCGATCCGGATACAGCGAGGCCAGCGTGCCGAACTGCTCGGCCACCTGCAGCGGCGCATGGTTGGGCAGCATGATGCCGCCTGCGCCGACGCGGATGCGCGTGGTGCCGCCCGCCACATGGCCGATCAGCACCGCAGTGGCCGCGCTGGCGATGCCGGGCATGTTGTGGTGTTCGGCCAGCCAGTACCGGCGGTAGCCCAGCGCATCGGCGTGCTGCGCCAGTTCCAGCATGTTGGCGAACGCGGCGGTGGTGTCACTGCCCTCGCAGACCGGGGCCAGGTCAAGGATCGACAACGGGATCATCAGCGGTTTTCCGTTACAGGATCCCCCATGCATGGGGTCGGCCAGGCGCGGCGGCCAGTGACGGTGGCGGGATGCTGATTCCCGTGGGACGGGTTCAGGGCTGGCCGCGCTTGATTCGATACTTCCGCCAGGCATGGCCCGGCGCGACCGCGTCAGAACGCGCTGGGGCGCGGCTCCGGCAGCGGCTGGTCGACCATCGGCTTCAGTTCGGCATCCAGCGCGACGCGCTCGTCGAACACGAAGCAACGACCCTCGTAGCCCTCGCCCCCCACTTCCTCGAAGTAGCCGAGGATGCCGCCGTCGAGCTGCAGCACGTTGTCCATGCCATCGTTGACCATCCACAACGCTGCCTTTTCGCAGCGGATGCCCCCGGTGCAGAAACTGACCACAGTGCTGCCCTTCAGCGCGTCGCGGTGTGGCGCCAGCGCCTCGGGCAGGTCGGTGAACTTGTGGATGGGCAATACCAGCGCATCCTTGAAGGTGCCGTACTCCACTTCCTGCAGGTTGCGGGTATCGAGCATCACCACCGGCTTGCCAGCGTCGTCATGTCCCTGCCGCAACCAACGCTGCACGGTGGCCGGATCGACCGCCGGTGCACGCGGATAGTCCAGCGGCTGGCCGTCATCGCGACGGAAGCTGATGATCTCGTCCTTCACCTTGGCCTTCAGCCGCGCGAAGGGCTGATGCTCGCTCAGGCTGGTCTTGACCCGCATATCAGCAAAACGCGCATCGGCATGCAATGCGGCGTAGAAGCCCTCGACCGCCTCCGGCGCACCGGCCAGGAACAGGTTCAGCCCCTCGCCGGCCACCAGGATCGTGCCGCGCAGCTCCGCCGCCTCGGCGCGCGCCAGCAACTGGTCGCACAGGGCCTGGGGGGCGTCGATGACGGCGAAATGGTAGGCGGCGGTATTGGCGATCATCCCACTATTTTAGCGCCAGACCACTCCAGGGGCAGACTTGCCCGTTCATCCACGCATGGCGTGGATCTACAGAGCTCATGAACCTGTCAGAGGCGTGGCGGTGTGGGCCCGGGGCATGCGCCGGGCGGGTTGGGCAGGACGCCCAACCCCGGTCTTGCCGTATGCGCAGGACAGCGCACACGAGCAAGGCGCTCCACGAGGCACGCAGGAGCAATTTTTGCCGTCCCCGCCTGCCCACACCGCCACGCCATCCCACGGAAACCAGCTTTTGCCGTTGTCGTTGCCTCTGCGGGTGCCGGGTGCAACCCGGCCAGAAGCCCCCTACCCCCGCAACAGCATGAACGGCAGCAGCACCAGCGCCGCCGCAACTGCCATTCCCAGCAGTACCAGCACCACGAACACCGGCCGCCGCCGGAACAGGCTGCCGAACGTCTCCGCCGTGCCGTCGCGCAGCGCCTGCTCGCGCTCGGCCCGCACGCGTATGCCGCGCGCCGCCTGGTACTCGGCCATCAGCGCCTTCGCACGCGGATGATCAGCATCCTCGCGCAGCCACAGGCCGCCATTGGAAATGCCCCAGGGGCTGGGTTCGGTGCGATACCAGGCGATGCCGTGCTGGTCGAGCAGCGTGCAGACATCGGCATATTCGTCGTCGCCGACATTGCGCAGATTGAGCAGGAGTTTTGCCATGTACCCATGATACCCGGCGCCGATGCGCTACCCTTGCCGCCCTCGCCCTGCGCCCTACCGGAGACGCCCGATGCGCCGCCTGCTGCTCCCCCTGCTGCTGTCCCTCGCCGCCGTTGGCTGCTCGAGCGAGCCCGCCGGCCCGCCGCCGGGCGGCACGCTGACCACCTTCGAACGCATCGATACCCTTCCCGGCACCGGCGCCGAGGCCGTCCCCGGCAGCAAGGTCACCGTGCACTACACCGGCTGGATCTACGACAACCGCACCGAGACCAAGCATGGCAAGACCTTCGACAGTTCGGTCGGCCGTGGCGAACCGTTCACCTTCGCGCTCGGCGCCGGCCAGGTCATCCGCGGCTGGGATGAAGGCGTGGCCGGCATGAAGGTCGGCGGCAAGCGCACGCTGATGATCCCGCCGGACTACGGCTACGGCAACCGCCGGGCCGGCACGATTCCGGCCGGCTCGTCGCTGGTGTTCGATGTCGAGCTGCTCAATGTCAAACCGTAATACCGCAACGCCCCATCGGGTCGCCGTCATCGGCGGTGGCCCGGCCGGCCTGTTCGCCGCCGAGCGCCTGCGCGCCGCGGGGCTGGACGTGGACCTGTACGAGGCCAAGGGTTCACCCGGCCGCAAGTTCCTGATCGCCGGCAAGGGTGGCCTCAACCTTACCCATTCCGACCCGCGCCCGTTGTTCGACAGCCGCTACCGCGAGCAGGCCGAAGCCGTTGGCCACTGGCTGGATGGCTTCGACGCGCAGGCGCTGCGTGACTGGGCCGCCAGCTTCGGCGTGGAAACCTACGTCGGCAGTTCCGGCCGCGTGTTCCCGGTCGACCGCAAGGCCGCGCCGCTGCTGCGCGGCTGGGTGCGCCGCCTGAAAGAACAGGGTGTGCGCCTGCACGCCAACCACCGCTGGATCGGCTGGGGCGACGACGGCGCGCTGCGCTTCGCCGCCGAAGCGGGCGAGATCGGAGTCCACGCCGATGCCACCGTGTTGGCGATGGGTGGCGGCAGCTGGCCGCAGCTGGGCAGCGACGGCGCCTGGATCGCCCCCTTGCAGGCACGAGGCGTGGACATCGCACCGCTGCAGTCGGCCAACTGCGGCTTCGACATCGACTGGACGCCGTTCTTCGCCCAACGCAATGCAGGCGCGCCGTTGAAGCCGGTGGTCGCACACTGGCTCGACCTGGCTGGACAACCGCAGGCGCTGCAAGGCGAATGCGTGGCCAGCGAGTACGGCATCGAAGGCAGCCTGATCTACGCGTTGGCCGCAGACCTGCGCGAGGCCATCAACCGTGATGGCCACGCCATGCTGTGGCTGGACCTGGTGCCGGGACGCGATGAAGCACGCCTGCTGGCCGATCTGTCGCGCCCGCGCAAGGGTCGCAGCTTCGGCGAACACCTGCGCCGCCAGGCCGGCCTGGATGCGGTGAAGGCCGCGCTGGTGTTCGAGATTCTCGGCAAGGAAGCCGGCCACGACCTGCCTGCGGTGGCCGCCACGCTCAAGCGCCTGCCACTGCGCCTGCAACGGCCACGGCCGATGGCCGAGGTGATCAGCACCGCCGGCGGCGTGCGCCTGGATGCAGTGGATGACCGCCTGATGCTGCGGGCAGTGCCTGGCGTGTTCTGTGCCGGCGAGATGCTGGACTGGGAGGCACCCACGGGTGGCTACCTGCTGACGGCGTGCTACGCCAGCGGCCTGCGTGCTGCCGAGGGCGTGATCGGGTGGTTGGCGGAGCAGTGACGCCTGCGTTATAGAGTCGAGCCTTGCTCGACTCTCCAGAAGCAGCCGAGCAGGCTCGGCGCTACAAATGCCGGATGCTCACCACGGCCTGCGCATGCTCACCGAGGCCAATGCCACACCGCTGGGATGCGCATAGGCTTCCTCGCGCACACTGACAAAGCCTTGCCGTTGATAGAACGGCACGGCATTGAGCGAGGCCGACAGCACCACCTCACGCTCGCGATCGGCCATCGCCAGCAATCGCTGCATCAGCGCCTGGCCGATCCCCTTGCCGCCACGATCCGGATCGACGAACAGCGCATCGACTTCATTGGCGTTGGCATCGAACACGCCGAAACCGAGCAGGCGTCCCTGATCGTCCTCGGCCACCACGCAACCGCCCTGCCCCAGCAGCCGTGCGTACTGCGACGGCGGCGGCGAGGCCGACCACGGTGCGATGACCTCCGCCGGATAGTGGCTGCTACAGGTCTCGCGCACGCAGCGCGTGCGCAGGGCCCACAGCGTGGCCACGTCGTCGATGGTGCCGGTCCTGAACTGCATGACTTCCCCCTCTACAACAACGGTTATCGCGACTTGCTGGCGCGCAGCGCCTGGATCTTCGGCGGCGGCTGGAACGAATCGCTGCGTGCATCGGCCCAGAATGCGTGGAACACCGCATGGTCCGGCACCTTGTGCAGCAGCTCACCCGGTTCCAGGTAGCGGTACAGCGACGCCAGCGAACGGATTTCCACCGGCGAGACGCGGCGCAGGATGTGCTCCGGCCCCAGCTCGGCCGGATCGTTCAGGCCGGCGGCACACAGCAGTTCCTTCAAGGCATGCAGCGTGTGCTCATGGTAGCTGTACACGCGGGTGGCCTTGTCCGGTGCATCCAGGTGCTTCCAGCGCGCCGGATCCTGGGTGGCGATGCCGGTTGGGCATTTGTCGGTGTGGCAGCTCAACGACTGGATGCAGCCCAGCGCGAACATGAAGCCACGGCCGGCATTGCACCAGTCGGCACCGAGCGCGATGGTGCGCGCGATATCAAACGCGCTGGTGATCTTGCCGGCGGCTCCGATGCGGATGCGCTCGCGAAGATCCAGGCCAACCAGGGTGTTGTGCACCAGCAGCAGCGCTTCGTGCATCGGCACGCCGACATGATCGACGAATTCGGCCGGCGCCGCGCCGGTGCCGCCCTCGGCACCGTCGACCACGATGAAGTCCGGCAGCAGGCCGGTTTCATGCATCGCCTTGGCAATGCCGAACCACTCCCACGGGTGGCCGATGGCCAGCTTGAAACCGACCGGCTTGCCACCGGACAACTCGCGCAGCCGGGCCACGAACTGCAGCAGTTCGACCGGCGTCGAGAATGCCGAATGACGCGACGGCGATACGCAGTCCACGCCCATCGGCACGCCACGGGTCACTGAAATTTCCGCGGTCACCTTCGGCGCCGGCAGCACGCCGCCGTGGCCGGGCTTGGCGCCCTGCGACAGCTTGATCTCGATCATCTTGACCTGGTCATGGGTGGCGTTGGCGACGAAGCGCTCTTCACTGAAACCGCCCTTCTCGTCACGGCAACCGAAGTAGCCCGATCCGATCTCCCAGACCAGATCGCCCCCCATCTCACGGTGGTACGGCGAAATCGAACCTTCGCCGGTATCGTGATAGAAGCCGCCGCGTCGCGCGCCCTCGTTCAGGGCGCGGATCGCATTGGCCGACAGTGAACCGAAGCTCATCGCCGAGATATTGAACACACTGGCCGAATAGGGCTTGGCGCAGTTGGCGCCAATCAATACGCGGAAATCATGCTTGGCGATGGCGGTCGGCGCCAGCGAGTGGTTGATCCACTCGTAATCGACAGCATAGGTGCTGCGCAGGGTGCCGAACGGCACCGTGTCCATCTCGTTCTTGGCGCGCTGGTAGATCAGCGCACGCTGCTGGCGCGAGAATGGCACGTCCTCCAGGTCGCTCTGCACGAAGTACTGGCGGATCTCCGGGCCGATCGATTCCAGGCCGTAGCGGAAGTGCGCCATCACCGGATAGTTCCGGCGCAGCGTGCTGCGCTTCTGCAGCAGATCCCAGGTCCCCAGCGCCACCATCGCGGCAGTCAGGCCGACGCCCCAATACCAGGCCGGCCAGATCGTGGCCAACCACAGGCAGATGGGGAACATCAGGATGGCGAGCAGGTAGACGATATACCGGTGCATGGCGTTCCTTGGTTGCAACTGCCTGCGAGTCTAACGCGCTGCCCGCCGCCCGGGTTTACAGGCGATCGTCAACCACGTTGCGTGGCCAGGTTGATTTCACGTCGTAGACCAGGCCACCCGGTGCCAGCAGCGACCGGATGCCGGCCTCGTCCATCGCCTTGAAGCGGGCATGGGCCACCGCCAGCACCACTGCGTCATAGGCACCTGCGACGGGTTCGGCCAGCCAATGCACGCCCTCATCGGCCAATGCCGCCGGGCCGACCCAGGGATCACTGACCTCGACCTGTGCACCGGCATCGTGCAGGCGCTGCGCCAGTTCCAGCGCGCGGCTGTTGCGCAGGTCCGGGCAATCCTCCTTGAAGGTCACACCGAGTACCAGGATGCGCGACTGCGCAGGTGCGCGACCGCGTTCGGCGAGCATCGCCAGCACCCGCGACGCCACATGCTCACCAACGCGGTTGTTGACCTGCCGCGCGGTGTGGATCAGGTCCGGGTGGTAGCCCACGCTCTCGGACTTGTGCAGCAGGTAGTACGGGTCCACGCCGATGCAGTGGCCACCGACCAGGCCCGGCCGGAAGGGCAGGAAATTCCACTTGCTGCCAGCCGCATCCAGCACATCCTGGGTATCGATGCCGAGGCGGTCGAAGATCAGCGCCAACTCATTGACGAGCGCGATGTTGACGTCACGCTGGATGTTCTCGACCACCTTGGCCGCTTCGGCCACTCGCATCGACGGCGCCGGGAAGGTACCGGCGGCAATGATGCGCTGGTACAGACCATCGATCACTGCCGCCACTTCCGTAGTCGACCCCGAGGTGATCTTGCGGATGTCGGCCAGGCGCCGCTGGCGGTCGCCGGGACTGACCCGCTCCGGGCTGTAGCCACAGTAGAAATCTTCGTTGAAGCGCAGGCCCGAGCCTTCTTCCAGCAACGGTACGCAGACCTCTTCGGTGGTCCCGGGGTACACCGTGGATTCGTAGATCACCAGGTCACCCGCGCGCAGGTGGCTGGCGATCAGCCGCGTGGCCGAACGCAACGGCTCCAGGTCGGGCTGCTCGTAGGCATCAATCGGGGTGGGCACGGTGACGATGTAGACGTTGCACGCATCGAGCAGGGCCGGATCGCTGCCATACCGCAGCTGCAGTGCACTGGCCAGCTCGTCGGCCTCCACTTCCAGCGTGTGGTCCCGGCCATCACGCAGCTCGGCGATGCGATCGGCATCGATGTCAAAGCCCAGCGTCGGCCAGTGCCTGCCGAAGGCCACCGCCAGCGGCAGGCCGACGTAGCCCAGCCCGATCACCGCGAAGCGAGGGGTCTCCGCTGCAGCAAGGGATGCGCTCACCGGCACGTCCTGCGCAACGGATGAAATTGCATGCGTGCTGCCTTGGCTTCGGCCAACCTACTCATTTGCTGCACCACTCCGGGCAAATCCACACCAGAAAGGCTACAGCCTAACGGCCCGGGTGCCCGGCCGCCAAGGTGGGGTCAGGAGCCCAGCGCGACCGCGGCCGGTTCCAGTTCACCATCAGCGCCGGTCCAGGCCTGCAGCAGGCGCTCGAAACCACCACTGCCAAGCAGGAAGCCCGGCCACGCCGCGTCGACGATCTGTGCCAGCAGGTCCGCATCGATGCGCCGGGTTCCCATCGACCAACGCGGAAACGCCCGCTGCGCCACTGGCGCGTGGCACAGCACTCTCAGCTGGCCATGGCTGCGCGCGTTGACGATGCGCTGATACACCGAATCGACGCCATCCTCCGGACCTTCCAGATACTGCAGGAAACGGCTGCCATCGAACATCAGCACACCGGTGACACCCGCTACACGGTTGAAAGCCGTGGCATCGGCCAGCAGGCGGTCAAGATCGGTTGTCTGCAGATCGGCGCGGGCCTCGCTGGCATAGGCAATCGCGTGCAGCGACATCAGGTGGCTCCCCCCCTGGGAACGATGGCATGGACTATGACATGAACAGGGACGACAGTTAAGCACGCCGCTCTCCTGCCGCAAACCAGCCTCTGTTCTGAAGGTGGGCTACAATCGGCGCCGCGCTGCAGGCCCGGATGGCGAAACTGGTAGACGCATCGGACTTAAAATCCGCCGGGGGCAACCCCATGCCGGTTCGATTCCGGCTCCGGGCACCATCGCATGTTTTGGGGCGCCAACGTGTTCGCCACGATTCGGCGCGAATCAGACACTTGGGGTGATCTGGAGTTTCGCGATCACGACGATTTGCCCGGACTTGCCCGGCCAGTCTTCCCAAGAACTCCCCATATGCTGCGGCCACGGCCAGCATCCAACGATCAGGGAACAAGTGGCGCGTACAGGTGTACGCAGCCGGCGTTCACGACTCCACCACCAAGCATGCGCAGCAGAACGCTGCGAAGTGGACTCGTGAGCGCGAAGCTGAGCGGCGTGATCGAAAACCGCCAGATTGGTCGCTACGCAAAGCGATGTGCCGCCAGGTCAAGGGGAGGCGTCCAAGCGAATGGGCGAGCGGTGGGCGTCGGTCCGCATCGCAGCCTGTGAACGATCACTGCACCGTTTGGACAGGCGAATTGCGACAGTCAGCAGTTCAGACATCATCGGTTGGCGAGAAGGCTGAAGCAGGTCAAGGTCGGAACGGTCGCACGCGAAATGCCTGACAGCTTGCTCCACTCAACCGAATCGGAAGACAAGTTCCGCCTCGTCGTCCAATCGACGGCCCGTAGCCGAAAACCCGAGCCGCTCGTAGAAGGGAAGCGCATTGCCGGCTTCTCGATCCATCGTTGTCAGGGAGACACCCTGCAATCCCACAAGCCTGGCGTAACCCAAGGCGAACTCGATCGCCTGAACGCCAACGTTGGCGCCCCGGGAACTCTTGTCGACCATCACCCTCCACACGTACAGGCAATTCTCCTGATAGTGATCATGGTCCTCGTCATCCTCATCCACCAGGCGAGGATCGATGAAGGAGATAACTCCAACGGGTCGACCTTCCTTGAAGATGCCGAACGTCAGGGATTCCGCAACGAAGGCCGCTTGCGCAAGCCACTCGGGGTTCGAGCAGATCAAGTGCTGCTCGGATTCTCGAACCGCAAGTTCGGACAACTCATCAACGTTGCTTCGATTGAGTGGGATGAACTGCATTGATTGCTTCATACCGTCCATCTACGCTTTAAGGCTTCAGCCCCAATCTTATCTGTTTCCGCGCATGAGCCGGCCTGGGGGCCCGGGTGAATGACACAGACGGCCACAGCAATCAGGCGCAAACGCGACCCCATATCCCGCGAACGCTCCGCCGCCAGCGGCGGCGTGGCGGCTCGGCATCGGGAGCGCGGCTTCGGCAAGAAATGCTGAAGCGTCAGATCGCACGCGAGTAACGCGGCTGCTCGTGGGCGGCGCGCAGGTACGGATCGAAGCACATCGCCAGCAGCCGCAGCAGCGGCCGCCCAGGCTCGCTGGCGCGCACTACACCATCGCGGTATTCGGCCAGCCCATCTTCCTGCAGCTGCTGCACCGAGTGCAGGTCTTCGGCGAAGTACTGCTCGAAATCAATGCCATGGCGCTGGCCCAGCACGGTGCCATCCACCTCGCCCTGGCACATCAGCTGCTGGATCAGTTCCGCACGCAGCTGGTCGTCGGCGCTCAGTGCCACGCCGCGCCAGACGGGCAGCTGGCCCTGGTCCACCGCGTCTTCCCACGATGGCAGGTCGCGCGGATTCTGGCTGTAGGTGGCACCGATGTGGCTGATCGCACTCACGCCCAGGCCGAGCAGATCGGTATCGGCGTGGGTGGTGTAGCCCATGAAGTTGCGATGCAGCTGCCCCGCACGCTGCGCACGCGACAGGTCCTCTTCCGGCAACGCGAAATGATCCATGCCGATGTACTGGTAACCTGCGGCAGAGAGCCGCTCCACCGCCAGCCCCAGCAGCGCCAGCTTTTCTTCCGGTGAGGGCAGCCGGCTTTCGTCGATCTGCTTCTGCGCGCGGAACAGGTGCGGAAGGTGCGCGTAGCCGTAGACCGCCAGGCGATCCGGGCGCAGCGCCAGCACCCGTTCGAGGGTGCGACCGAAGCCTTCCAGGCTCTGCCCAGGCAACCCATAGATCAGGTCGACGTTGACCGAACGCATGCCGCTGTCGCGGCACGCGCGCAGGATATCCAGCGTCTGCTGCACGCCCTGTATGCGGTTGATCGATTCCTGCACCTGCGGATCGAAATCCTGCACGCCCAGGCTGGCCCGGTTGAAGCCCAGCCGCGCCAGCATGGCGACGTCGCGGGTATCGATGAAGCGCGGGTCGAGTTCGATCGAGAAGTCGCGCTGTGGCGAATCGCTGAAATCGAAGCGCCGGCGCAGCCCCTCCACCAGCGTGGTCATCGCCTCGGCATCGAGGAAATTTGGCGTGCCGCCGCCCAGATGCAGCTGGATGACTTCGCGGCCATCCTCGAACTGCGGCGCCAGCAGGTCGGCCTCGGCCAGCACGCGCGAGACGTAGCTGTGGCCACGGCCACGATCACGGGTGATGACCCGGTTGCAGCCGCAATAGAAGCAGGGACTGGAACAGAACGGCACGTGCACGTAAAGCGACAGCGCCCGGGCCAGCTGGTTGCTGTCAGCGATCGCCTGGCGCAGTGCCGGCGCGTCGAAGCCATCATGGAAATGTGGCGCGGTCGGATACGAGGTGTAGCGCGGCCCCGGCCGGTCATGCCGGCGCAGCAGGTCGGGGTCGAAGTTCCAGGCCAGGCCACCGGCGGCGGGAGAGAACGTGTCCATGCCGCCAGCATCGCGCCGGGCGGCCGTGACCGCCTTGACCCAGATCAATCCCGGGTGGGGATTCCCAGCACCGGCAGGCCGACCTGCGGCCAGCGCAGCATCTGGTAGCGCTTCCAGAACGTGTCACCGATGCGCGCAGCCACGTCGTTGGCCAGCTCCTGCATAGGCGGGTTGCCGCACTCGGCGGTGGTGATCCGGAACAGCACCAGCCAACGGTCGAACAGGTCCTTGTCCAGTTCGATGGCCATGTGCTTGGACATGGGCGAACCCTTGAAGCGGCGGGTGCCGCGCAGCATCGCCGACCAGAAGTCGACCAGCTGCGCCAGGTGCTCCGTCCAGTCGTGGACGTGCGCCTCGAACACCGGCCCCAACCGCACTTCTTCGCGCACGCGCGCGTAGAAGTCGTGGACCAGGCGGGTCACTTCCTGCTCGGTGCACAACTCGGGCGAGGCGACGGGAAGAGCAGGCGGAGGTGTTGCGTTCATCGGGGTACCCAAAGCGTGCCGGCAGTGTGTCCCAGTCGGGCCGCACCGCCGTTGATCCAGATCAATGTCGGCGCGGTCCGCTGCACCTAGGCTGGCACGCTTGCAGGAAGCATGCCCTGCGGATGCTGCGCCGGCCTCGGCGGAGTATACGCGCCGCCCTCATTCCGATCCGGGACAGCATGAACAGACCCTCTCCCAGCCGCCGCCAGCAGCTGATCCAGCACTGGGGCGCCATCCTCTGGCCCAGCTTCATTGCCGCGGGCCTGGCCAGCGTGGTGTTCTTCGCCTTCGTCGACCCGCTGCGACTGCAGGCGATCAGTTTCCCGGGTACGCCGATCAGTCGTGAACTGGGCTATACGGCAGGCTTTTTCATGTTCTGGTCGGTGACAGCCCTGTCCAGCGCGGTCACCTGGTACCTGCAGCGCCCGATACCCGGTGACGACAACGAGCTGCCTCTGGGATGAGCATGCCCCGCACTGGAATTCCACGCTCCTGGCGTTGGCGCGGCGCGCTGAACGTGCTCCTGCTGGCGCTGTTCTATGCGTTGCCATGGCTGCGCTGGAACGGGCAGCAGGCCCTGCTGCTGGACATCAACGCACGACGCTTCGACCTGTTCGGCTGGACGCTGTGGCCCGGCGACGTCGGTGTACTGATCGGCCTGCTGGCGGTGCTGGCCGTTGGCCTTGCGTTGCTCACGCACCTCGCCGGCCGCGTCTGGTGCGGCCACGCCTGCCCGCAGACGCTGTGGCGGCGCGCCTTCGACTGGATCGCGCACGGCATGGCCCGGCTCTTGCCAGTGCCAGCGGTGCGCCCTGCCACTCAAGTGGCCTGGGGGTTGCTGTCGCTGTGGACCGGCATCACCTTCGTCGGCCTGTTCAGCCCGATCAGAGAACTGGTGGACGCAGCGCCGAACGCCGGCTGGAGTGGCTGGGAAACATTCTGGGTAGTGTTCTATGCCATAGCGACCTGGGCCAATGCCGGCTTGCTGCGCGAACAGGTGTGCCGTTCGCTGTGCCCGTTCGCACGCATGCAGCCGCTGCTGACCGATCCGCACACGCCCCGCATGTTGTACGACGCACGCCGCGGCGAACCGCGCGGCATGCGCCCTTCGGGCCTGGGTGGTGTGCTCGGCCGCGGCCGTGGCCTGCTCGACCCGACCACCGCACAGGACTACGTATTCCGCGCAGCACATCCGCTGCTGGCCGGACCGGTGCCCACTTTCAGCGCTGATCGCCTGGGCGACTGCACCGATTGCGCAGCGTGTGTCAGCGCCTGCCCGATGCAGCTGGACATCCGCCAGGGACCGCACGCCGATTGCCTGGCCTGCGGTGCCTGTCTGGATGCCTGCTCCCGGCAGCAGCACCAGGCCGGTTTCGGCTCGGGGCTGGTGCGCTACTGCAGCCCGCAGGCCATGGCCGGGCAACCGCGGCAATGGTGGCGACCGCGGACCTTGGCACTGCTTTCGATGCTGCTGGCGCTGTTGGCCTGTGGCGCCTGGCGCCTGCTTTGAATCAACGGATCAGCGCGGCCCGTTGGCGTGCGGCGGTACAAGCTGCGCACGTCGGACAATGCCAAGCTGCTCGATGATCAGCGCCATTTCATTGGTGACGTCGGTACGCTCGGTCCCCTGCGGGACCAGACGGTCCAGCACCTGCTGGTACGTATCCCAGAACGCCGGACCGCATCCGTGTTTGTGATAACTGGCTTCCAGTTCGCGGCGTACCCGTTCAGCCAAGCCATGCATGCCGTATTCCATACGACCTCCGTTGGACTTGTTCTGCATCGTTGACGGTCTACCGACTCACTTGCGAGCTACTGAAAGACTCCCGGGCTTCACGCCCGGTTGATGCCAATTAGTCACAGATTTCACGACAGGTCAATTACATGCAGCGACTTTCGTGATCGAAATTATTAATCGTTCACAAAACCACATACGGGGAGACGGGGTCGTCGGATGGGGCGGACCCGACACACTACCCGATCCCCCCCACCCCCTGTTCTAGTAGGCACTACCGATGGCCAAGCCCCGTTCCATCGAAGTTTCCTATATTGCTAAGCATACTTAGCAAACCACGCTTAGAGTGCTATATGCGACAAAATGCGGCGTAGCTCAGGCCTATTCTGCCTCTTTGGCCTCAGTCGCCGGGAACAGATGGGGGTAGCGTTGATGGAGGATGTATTGGCGCAGCGCAGGAATTGGGAAATCCCTGGGCCATTGCGACACAGCAGATCGGCTTATGCCAAAGAAGCGCGCCAGTTCGGCATCGGTCCGGAAACCCAGTCGGGTGCGCACCTGCCCCTTGCTCCAGAATTCGGTCACGGTCGGTCCTTCTGTTAACCAGACTTATTCTTGGAACAAGGGGACTTTGCGATCCACGCGTTAAGCTGGCTTGCATAGATGAATACTCTCGGCCAACGACTCGCCATTGCCATGAAGAAAGCCGGGCACCCTCGCCCGGCCGATCTGGCCCGCGCCGCCGATTCGACGACGGCAACCATCAGCAACTGGCTCAACGACCATGTCAGCCCCGCCCATGTAAAGGCCGAACAGCTGTTCCGCATCGCCGATGCGGCCAAGCTGGACGCGCGCGAACTGTTGTATGGCGTGAGCGGGCTTGGCGTCGGTGAGCGGGGCAATACCTATATCCCCAGCCAGGCCCACCTGGACGTCTGGCAGGACGCCTACGAACTGGTCAGCCATCTGGTGGAAGAGAAGGGTCTGGAGATCGACCATCGCCGCCACGCGGCATTGGACCTGCTGGCCTTCGAACTGCTGATGGACGGCTTCAGCCGCAGCAAGGTCATCCGGGTACTGACGACCTCGATGACGTGAATGCACTGCCGCTGGTAGCATGGTCGTCGATGGGGATGGGGCTCCCCCGATAACCGCCTGAAAGGGCTGATGGCTCCTGCCAGGACGAACCGGTGTTCGTCGAGGGCAGGCCGTGCCCGCCCTCGGCGTTCGCCATCGAATCAGCGAACCCCTACCCGAGGCACGTGATGCACGCATTGAACAACTATTTGCTGGTCTTCATCGGCGGCGGACTCGGTGCCTGCCTGCGCCACGCCTGCAACCTGATCGGTGCGCGCGTAGCGGTCGGCAGTCCGTGGCCCTGGTCGACCTTCCTGATCAACATCAGCGGTGCACTGCTGATGGGCGTGCTGGTCGAAGCCTTCGCCCTGCGCAATGGCGCCTCGCCGCAGATGCGCCTGCTGCTGGCCACGGGCGTTCTCGGCGGATACACCACGTTCTCCACCTATGCGCTGGAAATCGGCCTGCTGCTGCAGCGTGGCCAGCACGGCCTGGCAGCGCTGTACGCCGGCGGTTCGGTGGCACTGGGCCTGGTCGGCCTGTTCGGCGGCATGAAACTGGCGCAGCTGGTGCTGGGCTGAGGCTCAGGCCACGCCCGCGCGGACCTGTCCGCGCCACTCCCGCGGCGACTGCCCGGTATGCGCCTTGAACGCACGCGACAGCGCCGCTTCGCTGCCGTACCCCACGTCGTCGGCAATCCGCTTGAGCAGCCTGCCCTGCCGCAACGCCTGCTGTGCCAGGCCCACCCGCCAGCCCTGCAGATACTGGCCCGGCGTGGTACCCATCGCCTCACGGAAGCTGGCGGCGAACACACTGCGCGACATGCCGGCGACGTCGGCCAGGTCTTCCAGCGTCCACGCCCGCGCCGGCGCTTCATGCATCGCCACCAACGCCAGTCGCAGCCGAGGATGACCGAGACCGGCGAACAGGCCGCCACGCATCTGGCCGCCTTCCATCAGCTGGCGCAGCACCTGGATCATCACCACCTCGAACAGCCGGTTGACCATCGCCGCCCGCCCGCAGCGCTGCTCGAAGGCTTCTTCGAACAGCAGTTCCAGCGCCGCGTTGCCGCCATACAGATCGGCCAGCGGCAGGCAGATGAAATCAGGCAGCGCGGCGCTGATCGGATTGAGCCGGCCGCCCTCGAAATGCAGGTTGGCGCAGGCCATGTCGGCGCCCTGCTGCGGGTCGGTGCTGAAGCGGTGCGGCATCGGCCGTGGGTAAAGCAGCAGGCTGGGCACCTCGACCTGCACAGTCTGCTGGCCATGACTGACCTGCAGCGGGCCCCGCCGCACCAGATGCAGCTGGCCGGCCTCATCCTCCCCCTGCAGGGTGTTGATACCGCATAGCGCGCCGGCATGGAACACCGAGGCGGTGACCGCGAAGCGTTCGAGCAGGATGGCGAGACGGTCGACCACGGAGGGACTCCAGATCAAGCGAATAGGGTTCAATGCGTCACATCGTATCGGAATCGCCATCACAATGATCGACTGAACGTCGCCGTTCGCAGGCGCTCACCCCTCCTGTGCATGACGGATCACCACGAAACCCTCCTCCGGCGCAGGTGCCACGAAATGGCGGGTGATCTGCTCGAAGGCGTCATCGCTGGCCTGGAACGGGTGCTCACCGCGTGCGTTGCGGGCACGCAACCGCGCCTTGCAGATGGCGTCGGGAACATCGAGAAAATGCAGCTGATGGGCAACGCCGGCCGACTCGAACAGTCCGCGGCCCCAGGCACGGGCGGCGGGCGTGTTGAACGGAACGTCGAGCACGACGGAGACACCAGCCTGCAGGATCGCGCGGACATGCGGCGTCAGCGCAGCGCGCAGTGCTGACGCGCGCCGCAGGTAGTCGGCGACGGAATGGATCTGATCGGGATACAGCGCCGCCAGCCAGGTGTCTTCGCTGATCAGCACGTGGCACGGCTGCGCTACCAACTGCTGCGACAGGGTGGATTTGCCGGCGCCGATCTTGCCGCACACCAGGTGCAGGGTCGGGGCATTGCCGGTTGATGAAAGAGGGTGCATCTGCGTTCTCCTCGGTGGATTCCAGTACCCGGGAGAGCGCTGCATGCAACCCGCCTTCCCGGGCGGGTTGCATGGCCGTGGCGACCGCGCGCTATCCCGCCTTCCCGTGGGGAACGCGGATAATCGACGCGGCAGTGTGCTGGGCCATGCCGCCAGCGTAGAGCGCGGCACGGCCGACCGGCAATCCCCTGCGGCAGTGCAGCGCGCGCAATAATTCGCAGGCATCTATGCTCGGCGCCATTCCCGCATGGATGACCACGATGCGCCCCTTGCTTCGATGCGCCCTCGTCCTCGGCCTGCTGCTGCCTGCCGCATCGTTGTTGGCTGCGCCAGCCACTGCACCCCGCATGCTCAGTGGTGAGCTGCAGGGAACGCCCTGGCGCCTGGACGTACCGGCTGACTGGAATGGCGACCTGGTGATGCTGGCGCACGGCTACGAGCCGGTGGGTGTGCCACGCACTACGCCGATGGCCGCCAATGACAGCACCGCAGCACTGCTGGCCGCAGGCTACGCCGTCGCGCAGAGCGCGTATGCCAGCCAGGGTTGGGCGGTGGCCGATGCGATCACCGACATGGAACGCCTGCGCCAGCACGCGCTGGGCGAGCTCAAGCGCGTGCGCCAGACCTGGCTGCTCGGATTCTCGATGGGCGGCGCAGTGACCTTGGCCAGCCTCGAGCGCTACCCGCAGCACTACGCCGGTGGCGTCTCGCTGTGCGGTGCCAACCTCAGTGGCGAACAGATCGCCGCCGACCTACTGACCACGCTGGTCGCCTTCGATTTCTTCTTCCCCAACGCGGCAGGCCTGCCCGCCGCCGGACTTGCCTCGCGTGAAGCAGCCGCGTTGCCGCAGGCAACGCTCTATCAAGGCATCGCCGGCGCACTGCAGCAGAACCCACAGCATGCCGAGGTGCTGGCCAGGCAGCTGCAGGTTGCTCCGGATGCACTGGCCGGTACGATCAGCCTGCATGCACTGGTCCTGCACGAGCTGGCCGCACGCAGTGGCGGCATGCCGGTGAGCAACAGGGGCGTGGTCTACCGGGGTTTCGGTGACGACACGGCGTTCAATGCCGGCGTGCAGCGTGTCGACGCGGTGCCCGCTGCACAGGCCGATGTCCGCGCCAGGCTGGCACTGAGCGGCGCGTTGAAACGACCGCTGGTGATCCAGTTCAACAACAACGACCCCACCATCGTGCCGCACATGCAGACGGTGTATCCGCAGCTGGCGGCGCATGCCGGCGCACGGCCGTTGCCGCGGGTGCTGCCTGCGGCAGGCAAAGGACATTGCGGCTTCTCTGAAGCAGACGTGGTCGAAGCGTTGAAGGCTGCACAGCAGTGAAAACAACGGGTGTCGCGGTGCATCAAGGCCGCAATGAAAGGACTGCTATGGTAGCCCCGCCCATTGACGGGCAAACAAAGGACTGACGTGATGATCAAGACGACCTTGAGGACCGTGATGCTCCTTGGCATGGCCGTGACTGGCCTGGCCTTCGCCGCAGATTCCTGCGACTTCTGCACGCTGAAGCTTGAACAGTGCCTGCGTGCAACCCATGGGCCATTGGGCAAGACCTCGCAGCAGTGCGAGGCCGAGTACCGCCTGTGCCGCGAAACGGATTGCCCGTCTCCCTGACCGGCGTCCCCGGCCGGCTCCTGCGGGAGCCGGCTCAGCGACGGCCGGCGTGCCCGGATTCCACCTCAAGCAGGCGCGCCGGCAACTGTTCCAGCAATGCGTCCACCGCCACCCGTGTCTTCAGCGGCAGGTGGGGAACACGCGGCCACACCGCATGGATCGGATAGATGGCACTGGAGGCAGCCGGGAAAACCTCCTGCAATCGGCCCAGCTGCAAGGCCTCGCGCACCAGCCAGTACGGGAGCCAGGCCACGCCCAGCCCCGCTGCGGCCGCATCGGCCACGCCCTGCAGATCGTCCATCAGCACGCGCGCATCCGGCTTCAACACCTGCGGCTCGCCATCCACCCGCATCCTCCATTCCATCACCTGGCCGCGCCGGCTGTAAGCCACCGCCTCCAGCCCACGCAGTGCGTCGACAGTGTGCGGCAGCTCGCGCCCAGCCATGAAAGCCGGCGAGGCGCAGATCGCCATGCGGTGTTCACCCAGCGGCCGCGCCACGAGATCGCTGCTGTCCGGCAACGCGCCGATGCGGATCGCAAGGTCGATCCCCTCCTCACGCACGTCCACGGCGCGATCGCTGAACTGCAGATCCAGCGCCAGCGCCGGATGCTGCCGGGCCAGCTCCAGCAGGATCGGTGCAATGCACAGGTGGCCGAACAACACCGGCAGGGACACGCGCAGGCGACCGGCAACCTGGGTGCGCCCGCCCTCGAGCGCAGCCTCGCCTGCACGGATTTCCTCCAGCGCGCGCAGGCAATGCTGGTAGTAGAGCGCCCCCGCCTCGGTCAACTGCTGGCTGCGGGTGGTGCGCTGGAACAGCTGCGTGCCCAGCCGTGCTTCCAGCCGCGCAATGCTCTTGGCCACCGCCGAACGGGTGACCTGCAGCGCGTTGGCCGCCTGCGCGAAGTTGCCGGCCTGCACCGTGGCCACGAACACGTCGATTCCGTTCAGATCGGACAGGGCCACAATGTATCCACCCAGGAACCAATGGAAAGACAAAATAGCGCCACTGGCGAAGATTTTAAAGTCTAGAGTGGGCACCCTTCCCGTCCACGCAGATCGCCTTCCGGCCATGAACAAAGTGCTTGTCCTCCATTCCAGCCTCAACGGCACCGCTTCGCGCAGCGCCGGCCTGATCAATCGTTTCCTTGCCGAGCGTGCAGCGCAGGGTTTCGATGACGCCGTCACCGTGCGCGACCTCGCCGCACTGGACCTGCCGGTGCTGGATGAGGAGATCTTCCACGCACTGCGCGGTGCAGAGAACCCGGGGCCGCGTGCGCGACAGGCCATCGCGCTGTCCGATGCGCTGATCGGCGAACTGATGGACAGCGACCTGCTGCTGATCGCCGCACCGATGTACAACCTCAACGTACCGACGCCGCTGAAAAACTGGTTCGACCTGGTCGCCCGCGCGCGCGTGACCTTCCGCTACACCGAGACCTGGCCGCAAGGCCTGGTCAAGGGCGTGGAAGCGGTGGTGTTCAGCCCGCGCGGCGGCGTGCATGTCGGCCAGGGCACCGACACGGTGACGCCCTACCTGCAATCGGTGCTGGGCCTGATCGGCATCACCGAGGTTGATTTCGTCTACGCCGAAGGCATGGACATCCGCCCACATGGCATCGAGCAGGGCATGGCCCGCGCGCAGGCACAATTGACCGCATTGGCGCAGCGCATGCCATTGCCGAACGCTTAGGATGCAGGGGCCGGCAAGCACCCTGCCGCCTCTTTCCCCGCTGAAGCAACACCCGATGGCCTTCTTCGAACGACTGAGCGAAACCCGCTACCTGCCAACCGAGCATACCGGCGGCGCCTGGAACACCCGCGAGCAGCACATCGCGCCAGCGATCGGCCTGCTGGCCCATCACCTCGAACGCGACGCCGCGGCGCGCGGCCATGGCTTCCTGATCGCGCGCCTGTCCTACGACATCCTCGGCACCGTTCCGATCGACGCGATGGAAGCCGACGTACAGGTGCTGCGCGGCGGTCGCACCATCGAACTGGTGGAGGCCACACTGCGGCACGATGACCGTCCGGCGCTGCGCATGCGCGCCTGGTTGATGCGCCCGAACGATACCGGGGCGATCGCCGGCACGCCGATCGCCGGCATTGCTCCGCCAGAATCGATGCCGGTGTGGGACCCGGGCACGGTCTGGCCCGGGGGCTTCATCCAGAGCATCGAGATCCGTCGCCACCATCAGGGGCCGGGCCGCGCAACCTACTGGGCCCGCGCAACGCAGCCGCTGCTGGACGGTGAGGTGGTCAGCCCATTGGCGCGCGCCGCCACGCTGTTCGACCTGTCCAACGGCATGGCGGTACGCGCCGACCCGAAGGAGGTCGCCTTCCCGAACCTGGACCTCACCGCTCACCTGTTCGGCATGCCCGAGGGCGAGTGGCTGGGCTTCGACACATCGGTGTCGTTCGGCCGCCAGGGCATCGGACTGACCAGCACCGTGCTGCACGATGCGCATGGTCCAATCGGAACACTCGGCCAGGCGCTGACGGTGCGCCCGTAGATGCAACAGGCGGCATCAGCCGCCCAGCGTGCCCATGGTGAAGGTGTAGCCGGAACTCATCAGGAACTCGCGCATGCGCATTTCCGCGCGGCGCGGTGAAGCCAGATTGGCTGGTGCATACAGCGCGTAGACCACGCCCGCGCCTTCGATGGCCTCGCGCCGCACGCCACAGTGGCGGGTCTCCGAGGCAATCACCCA
This sequence comes from Stenotrophomonas sp. SMYL41, assembly GCF_036319965.1. NCBI lineage: Bacteria > Pseudomonadati > Pseudomonadota > Gammaproteobacteria > Lysobacterales > Lysobacteraceae > Stenotrophomonas > Stenotrophomonas sp. SMYL41. The sequence continues at coordinate 41,907 of NZ_JAWIRX010000004.1, forward strand.
GCCATCCTTCAACCGGTCCGGCCCGATCGATTGGCCGTTCATCAGCCGGAACGTCAACCAGCGTACTTCCGCAGCGGACTTGCTCATCGGCGGCATTCCGGCTGCGTGCTGTCGTCCATCATGTCCTTGCTCGCCATTGCAGCTCCCTGAGACGTGGAACCTGACCATAGCGCCTCCGCATGTCGCGGGTGAATGAGACTGGCCGGAGCGCTCAGGTCGCCAGGCCGAACCGCTTCCACAACGCTTCGCGCCCCGGCGGTGTCAGCCGCAGTTCGCGACGGCCTTCAACACGCCGCAGCCAATCGTTGTTCACGAAGCTGTCCAGCAACGCCTCGCCGACCAGCCCGGCCAGATGCGGGTGCCGCTCGGTGCAGTCCAGGCATCCCCGGCAATAGCGCGCGGGCCTGACCGTTGCCGGATGCTGCAGCACCTCGGCCAGCGGCTGGCCGAGCTCCCGCAGGAACGCCGCCCCTTCTACGCTCACCTGCCAATAGCCGTCGCGCGGCACAAGGTGCCCGGCTTGCAGCAGGCGATCGGTGATGGCTACCGCATGCACCCCGGCCAGGTGCCGGTAGCACGAGCGAGCCTCGCGCAGCGCCGGCAGCTTGCGTGACGCGGCCGCGGTGCATGAGGGCGCGCGGTCGGCCACACGCAGGATGCCCTCCAGCATGTCCGCGACCTCGGTCGACGCCAGCCGATGGTATCGATGGCGCCCCTGCGGAATGACCACCAGCAGATCGCCTTCGATCAGGCGCCGCAGGTGCGTGCTCGCCGTCTGCGGCGTCACCCCGGCCACCCGCGCCAGCTCCATCGCGGTGTAGGCGCGGCCGTCCATCAGCTGCAGCAACATTGCGGCGCGCGCCTGGTCACCGACCAGGGCACCGACACTGACAAGGGAACCGGAGGTGTGGACCATGCCGGCATTGTGGCATGCAGGGACCTGCCGACAGTTCGATGCAGACCGAAGCATTGCCTGCCCGCCTCGGCGCACAGTCAGCGCCCCGCTCTTCCGAGAACCACAGTGACGAATCCTTCGATCCAGCGTCGGTGCATCACCCCTTCGGTGCTGTACCCGGGTACGCCGGTGCTGCTGATGACTACGCTCAATCCCGACGGCAGCAGCAACATCAGCCCGCTCTCTTCTTTCTGGGCACTGGGCAACCGGGTGGTGCTGGGGCTCGGCACGCAGGGCCAGGGCTATCGCAACCTGCAGCTGCGCAACGAGTGCGTGCTGAATTTCCCATCCTCTGCGCAGGCGGCCGAGGTCGAGGCCATCGCGCGTTCGACCGGCCGCGATCCGGTACCCGATGCCAAGCAGGCGATGGGCTACGTGCATGTGCGTGACAAGTTCGCGCTGGGCGGCTTCACCGCCGTACCGTCAGCACAGGTGGCACCCGCCACGATTGCCGAGTGCCCGCTGCAGGTGGAAGTCACGGTGATGGCCATGCACGAGCCCAGCGATGACGATGGCCAGCACTTCGTGATCGTCGAAGGGCGCATCCGCTGTGTGCATGCGCATGAGGCGATCACCCATCCAGGCAGCCAACACATCGATGTCGCCCGCTGGAAACCGTTGATCTACCTATTCCGCCACTATCTGGGCGTGGGTGAACCCGTCGGGCGCAACTTCCGCGCGCAGACGCCGGTACACGAACCGGCGTAGAAGCGGTGATTCAAGGTGCCGGTGATGGTGGGTGGCTGGTCACTGGAATCCAGTACGACACCATGTCCACATAGCGACCGTCGCGCTTCACCGCACGCGGCTCGACGCCGGATTCGGTGAATCCCAGGGACTTGTACAGTCCTCGCGCGGCAGCATTGTCTGCCAGCACCGCAAGCGTGAGCGACTCGATGCCATCCGTGCGTGCCGCCGCGAATGCCGCAAGGAACAGTTGACGGGCGATGCCGTGACCACGATGGCCTGCACCAACATGGACGCTGTGGATCTCCGCCGTGTGCCGCCGTGCCAGCCGCACCGGACGCACGTAGCGCAGGAAGCCCACCAGTGTTGCCTGGTCAAAGGCACCGAAGTAACGGGTATGAGGGTCATCGAGCTGCGCCTGCATCAGCCGTGCGGTATCACCGGCGGCCTCGGCGAGCGTGGACAGGAATGCAGCAGGTGATTCACGCAGTGCCTGCAGGCGGGCCGCCCATAGCGTGTCCGCGTCGTCGTGCCCCAGTGGCCGGATGATCATGTCGCGTGCCTGCCACCATTTCCGTGCTGGAGCCAGCGTACCAGCCCCGCCTCAGTGGCGTTCACGCATCCGGCGCAACTCCAGTACGGCAAAGGTGTACCAGCCGAACGCCGGCAGCAGCGCGATGCGCTGGATCAGACCGCGGTACGACGGCGGACTGAACTCGGACATCATCAGCCACAGGTAGGCCATCCCCATCAGCGACGTCGCCGGCGCCACCCAGGCCATGCGCGGGGACGCGTCGGCACCGAGCGCTACCTGGAACAGCAGCGGGGTCAGGGTCGAGAAGATGCCGATGGCATGCATGCCGTGCCACGGGCTGCCCGTGGTGAAGGCGCTGTTGCTGAACGTGGCGACGCTGAACAGCACGGAGGTCACTGCGGCCGACGCGAATCGGCGCCCACAAGCCAGACGTTGCATAGCGCGGTTGCCGTGCGGAAAAACAAAAAACCCCTGACCGGAGTCAGGGCTTTTCAATTGGAGGCCTCAAGCGGAATCGAACCGCTGTAAACGGATTTGCAATCCGGTGCATAGCCACTCTGCCATGAGGCCAACGTACTGCGCGCCAGGAACAGGGCCCTGACAAGACAAAACCCCAAGATGGGGCCTGTCGGAACATGGAGCGGGAAACGAGACTCGAACTCGCGACCTCAACCTTGGCAAGGTTGCGCTCTACCAACTGAGCTATTCCCGCGTAAGCCGACATGGTACCGGAAATCCGGGACACACACCAGCGATTTCACTTTTCTGACTGCGCGTAAAGCCTTGTGGCCCAACGTGCCCCGCCTTGCCGCAGCGGGAGAAAAACAAGGCCCCTACCGGGGCCCTGTAGAATGTGGAGCGGGAAACGAGACTCGAACTCGCGACCTCAACCTTGGCAAGGTTGCGCTCTACCAACTGAGCTATTCCCGCAGATTCTTCGACCTGCGTCGAAGGAGCGCTATTGTGTCCAAATTCCTTCACGCCGTCAACAGTCTTCACATCATGCGGTCATGGGCGTCCGCACTGGGGTACGCTGCCCCGCCCGGCCCCGTTCGCCCATGTTCCTTCGCGGCAAGCCCCTGTTGATCGCCCTGCTGTTGCATCTGCTGCTGGTGGCGCTGCTGTACTCGGCGCTGATTCCGCTGGGAATGAACTGGTATCGCGACCATGTCGGCTTCACCTCCGGTCGCGGCATCAGCCTGGGCATCGCCCAGTTCCAACTTTTCTGGATGTTCCTAGGCGCCCAGCCCATGATCGCGGTGTTGCGACCGCTCTGCGCCAAGCTGCTGGTGCTGGCCATTCCCTTGGCCTTCGCGACCTGGACGCTGATGCACAACCACCCGCTGCGCCTGCTCTACTTCACCGCCGGGCCCAGCCTGCTGGCACTGGCCGCCATCGTGGCAAGCCTGCGCTACTCGTCGCGCGGGACCTCCCGCCCGACCACGGACACCGCCGATGCCTAGACGTTACATCCGCCTGTTCTGGCTGCTGGTCGCACTGACCTGGCTGGCGCTGATCGCTGCACTGGTCAATGCCGGCTTCACTCCGGACTACTGGCTGCTGCACCACCTGGAAGGCGCCGAGCTGCCCTACCCGACCAGCACCGTCATCGTGTTCGCGCTGCTGGGCGCCGTCGAGCTGGTGGTGGCGGCACTGATCGTGCGCCCATGGAAACTGAAGCGGCTGTGGCTGCGCCTGCTGATCGCGTTCGCGTTGCTGGTGGTGTGGTCGGTGCCGTGGATGCTGTCGGCGATGCACCAGCCGCCGGTGCATGGCACGCATCTGCTGTGGTTGCTGCTGCTGGACGTGGGGCTGCTGCTGGCGCTTTGCGCGGTATCGGCAGTGAGTGCAGCGAAGGCAGTTGCCAGGGCGCGGCGTGGAACGCAACCCTAGGCAGGGAGCATGGCCGCTGCACGGATCCACCTGCAGGCCGCCACGCACAGAATTTCGTATCAATTGCATGTACGCAACCCCGGTAGCGGCGGGAAGTTTGTCGCCCCTCCTTCGAATGGGCCTGCGTCAATGTCGCCCCGCGCGCTCCTCCCTCGGCCTCCCCGGATGTTCTGCTTGTGCCTGGCCATGCTTTGGCTGCTGCTTGTTGCCGGATTCGTGCACGCTGGTTTCCAACCCGATCACTGGCAGATACGCCTGGGAAGAAGCACGACACCAACCTATCCGCTGCAAGCCGTCATTGGATTCTCGATGCTTTGCCTGGGAGAGATCGTCGTCGTTGCGTTGCTGCTCCGGCCCTGGTCTCTCTTTCGCTTGTGGTTGCGGCTGACGATCATGCTGGTACCGCTGCTCGCCTGGACATTGCTATGGAGCGTGTCCGCCATCCATCAACCCCCGGTGCGCGGCCTGCACTCCCAGTGGCTGCAGGCGCTCAGCGCAGGCATGTTGCTGACCCTTGCCATCATCGTCCCCGTCCAGTACTGGCCGCGCCTACGCCGCTGGCCCAACGGCTGATCGAATCTACTTCCGGAACTCCACCCGCACGTGCTGGCCGAAGCGCACCTTGGCCTCACCGTCGAATTCCAGCACGCACTCCACGACCTTGGCCACGCCGCGCCCGGCATCTTCAGGCAGGCGTGCCTGCGCGAACACCGGGCTGATGCGCACCACGCGTGCGGGCGGCAGTGCGCTGGTGCTCTCGGCACCATCGCTGTCCGGCACCACGGTGGCCTTCATGCCCACCTGCACGGCATCGGCGTAGGCGGCGCTCAGTTCCGCACGCACCTGCAGCGGGCGCGCCGGCAGCAGCGAAATCGCCGGCTTGCCAGCCTGCACGAACGCACCAAGGCCCGGCACCTGGCCGACCACAGTGCCGGCTTCCGGCGCACTGAGCGACATCTGCTGCAGTTTCAGTTTCGCGTGCTCCAGCTTGTGCTGGGCCATGTCAACCTGCGCACCGGCCACGTCGACATCAGCGCGCACAGCGGCCAGCTGCTGCTTGGCCGCATCGGCCTGCTGGTTGGACGACACACCTTCGCTGGCGCCGGTGGACAGGCGCGTGGCATTGCGCTCCAGTTCGCGCAGCTGCGCCTGGCTGCCCTTCAGGCGGTCATTGGCCAGAGCGAGATCGGCAGTGGCCATCGCCACCTCCTGCTGCAGCAGGGCGCCATCCAGCGACAGCAGCAGCTGCCCCTTCTTCACCGTGGCGCCCTCCTTCACCGGCGCGGCGGTGATCGAGCCATCCACCGGTGGCGCCAGCGCAACCAGGCCACCCTCGACGTCGATGATGCCGCGCGCCACCGCGACCTTGCTTGCGGTTGCAGTGCTGGCTTTGGCTGCGGGTGCCTGGGCAGGCACGCCCCTGGAACAGGCACCCAGCAGGAACGCTGCGGACAGGGCCAGGCTGAGCGGGAGCAGGTACAACATCTTGGTCATGGGGCGGGCTCTACAGTTTCGTTCTGGCGGCGGTCATCACGGACCATGCCGTCTTCCATGGCAATCACCCGATCGGCATGCCGGATCAGGCGCGGATCGTGGCTCACGCACAGCACGGTGGCGCCATGTGCACGTGCGTAGCGGTGCAGGATGTCGATCACGCGCTGGCCGTTCTCGGCGTCCAGCGCGCTGGTCGGTTCGTCGGCGAAGATCAGCGTCGGCGACTTGGCGAATGCGCGGGCAACGGCCACACGCTGCTTCTCACCGCCGGACAACTGCGCCGGGCGCATGTGGCTGCGGTGGCCGAGGCCCACCTCTTCCAGCGCCCTGCGGGCCAGCGGTTCACTTTCGCGATTGCTCATCCCGCGGTAGCCCAGCGGCAACTGCACCTGTTCCAGCGCGGTCAGCGCCGGGAACAGATTGAAGCCCTGGAACACGAAGCCGACATGGTGCAGGCGGAAGCGCTCCACTTCGCTGCGCGTCATGTGGCCCACGTCCTGGCCGAGTGCGTGCACGCGGCCGCCATCGGGCGCAGACAGGCCGGACAGCAACGACAGCAGCGTGCTCTTGCCGCAGCCGGACGGGCCCGATACCAGGGTCAGCTCGCCGGGATAGATGTCCAGCGACAGGCCGCGCAGCACCGGCACCTGCACGTCGCCGGACATGAAGCCCTTTTCCAGTGCGTCGGCCTGCAGGGTCGGGGCGGCGGCGCGTGTAGAAATCATCGGCCGGCCCTCAACGCAGCAGCAACGATGGATCGGAGCGGACGACACTGCGTACCGCCATGATGCTCGACAGCATGGCCATCACCGCGACCAGCGCCACGCAGCCGATGATGACCATCGGCGTCAGCTGCACCGGCACGCGCTGCGTCTGTGCGATCAACAGCACGACGGTGCTGAACGCCGCCGCCAGCAACATGCCCACGCCGCCGATCAGCAATGCCTGCTCGAACACCACCCGCGCCAGTGCATAGCGCCCGGCACCGAGTGCGTTGAGCGTGGCGTATTCGCGTACCGACCCAGCCACCACGGAAGCAAACGACTGGTTGGTGATCACCGCGCCGACGAAGCAGACGATGACCGCCATGAACAGCACCGCGATGCCGGCGCCAGTATCGAACAGCCAGTATTGCTGCGAACGGCTGGCGAACTCCGGTGCGGTCCAGAACTCGACCGGCGTGGCCTGGCCCATCGACGCGGCCAGGCGGTCGCGCACACGGTCGGCCAGGTCCGTCGAGCGCAGGCCCGCCACGAAATAGGTACTGCCCTCGTGCGGATCGGTACCCGCGATGGCGCGCGCGGTATCCAGCGACGCCAGCACGTTGACACCACCAAGGCCACGCAGGCCCGGTTGTGCAGCCACCACGCGCACCGCCTTGCCGTTGATCCACGCACGGTTGTTCTGCAGGTCCACGCCCAGCGTGTCCAGGTCAGCGCTGTCGACGATCACCGCACCCGGCTCCCGCAGCTGCGCGCGCAGGTCGGCAGGCAGGATGCGCGCGAACATCATCGCGTCGTCCCGGGTAGAGATGCCGGACAGGTACACCGACACGTTGCCGGTACCCTGCGCGCTGGAACGCCACTCGCCATCGACCCATTCGTAGGGTTCGACGCGGGTGACGTCCGGATCCATGCGCAGATGGCTTTCCACATCCGCGCTGATGGCATGGCCGTAATTGACGCTCTGGGTGCCAGGGAAACCGGCCCAGATATCGGCGGAGGATGCCTTCACGTAGATCGCCGCGGTACCGAAGATACCCAGCACCAGTGCCGCCTGCACGATCAACAGCACGCCGGCGAAACACATCGCCAGCACCACCGGCAGGAACCGGCGCCACTCGTAGGCCAGGGTCTTGCGGGCCAGCGCGATCATTGCGAGCCGCCCTCAGGCTCGACCGGCAGCGGCGCGCCGCCCAGGGCGCGGTACAGCGAGGCGAATGCGAGCACGCGCGCGCCCTGCGCACCGATCAGATCGGCCTGCGCGGCCAGTGCGGCACGCTGCGTGTCGAGCCCATCGAATTCGCTGGACAGGCCAAGCTGCACCTGCCGCGCCTGGCGCTTGACATGCTGGCCCGCGGCATCATCGGCCGCACGCAGCGACTGGATGCTGCTTTCCTGCCGCGCCAGGCTGCCCAGCGCGCCTTCCACTTCGCTCACACCTTCGAGCACCGCCTTGCGGTAGCCAAGCAGCGCGGCATCCAGCTGCTTTTCATCGGCGTGGAAGCGCGCGCGACGCTGGCCCCAGTCCCATAGCGGAATATCGACGTACGGGCCGATCGACGGACTGGAATCGGAATTGGAACGGGCGTTCTGGGTGAGGTTGTACGCGTACAGGATGGAGCCGCCGAGGCTGACCCGCGGATACATCGCTGCGCGCGCCGAGCCCTTGCTGGCCGCGGCCTGCATCACCTCCGATTCGGCCAGCAGGATCTGCGGCCGATGGCGCAGCAGATCGGCCGGGACCTGCTGCAGCGAGAATGCGCCCAGCGTCGGCGGCGTGCGATAGGCACGCCACGCCGGGTCCGGGCCATCACGTCCCAGCAACAAGGCCAACGCACGGGCAGCGTTGTCCGCAGTCTCGCGGGCCTGCGCCGTCGCCGCACGGGTGGCGGCCTGGCGTGCACGCAGGCGATCAAGTTCGCCGGGCTCATCCAGGCGCAGGCGCTGGCGGACCAGCGCCAGTTGTTCGCCGCGATCGTCCACGGCCTGTTGGCGCACCAGCAGATCCTGCTGGGCCTGCGCCATGGTCAGATCCAGATAGCTGCGCACCACGTCGGCAATCACCGCCACCTGCGCGGCATTGCGCAGCGCCTCGGCATTCCCGGCCGAGGCCTGCGCGCTGAGCTGCGCGCTCTCGGCAGCGCCGAACAGCCCCAGGTCCCAGATCGCTTCGATACCTGCGTGGAAATAGGTGTCGACCGCGGCGGCGTCCTGCACCTGCTTGGCGCTGGCCGAGATTTCGGGCAGGAAACGCGAGTCCGACGTGCCGGCGACGATCCGCACGGCCTGCAGGCGCAGCGTGGCCTGCTGCAGGTCGAGGTTGCCGGCAATGGCCTGATCGACCAGTCCATCCAGCGCCGGGTCGGCCAGCACTTTCCACCACTGCTTGGCGTCCACGGCCACGCCCTGGCCCTGCGGCACCCGGGTCCAGGTGCTGGGCGTGCGATCAGGCAGGTCCGGCACCAGCACCGGCATGCAACCGGCCAGGGCCAGGCTTGCCAACAACGCAGCGGGGCGGAGCACTGGATGCAGGGAAAGTCCGTGCCCGGCCCTGGGCACTGCCACTGAACTGATACGCCTGACCACCAGCCCGCCAACGTGTAGAAGGAGCATGAAGGCTACCGTGGGATTGTGGAGCAAACATGGAGAACTGGTCGAAAATCAGTCACAACAGGCGTTCGGTTCAGGCAATGCTGCCCCAGTCTTTCACCACGCTTTCAATGCGTTCCCAGCACGGAACACTGGACGCCCTCCACTGCGTATTGCACATTGCGGCGTCGCCCTGCCTCGATGCTGCCTGCCCGTGAATCGTACCCATGCCGGGCTACTGACTGCCTCGATTACGTCACTGATCGCCGGTGCGCTCGTTGTCGCGCTGACCACCCCACTGGCCTCGAACGTCCTGCTGCTCCTGATGGAGCGCAGCAACTTCATTCCTGCCGAATCCTCGATCCTCACCTTCGAGCCTTATGCCATCAATGAAGGCTCGTCGAATTACTGGCTGTACGGGAAGGACCGGACCTACTACTACCATTTCACCTACGAAGTCGATGTTCCCTACGTCTACATCCCGCGGGACAGCCGCTGCCCCGGCTTCGACCAGCATGACGCCCGGACCTGGTGCAGCCCCCTGCCCGGCAAGCCGCGCTAGCGCCCCCCTGCGATGAAACCCGTGTGACAAACGAAAAACGCCCCCTTGCGGGAGCGTTCTTCTTGAATCTGGAGCGGGAAACGAGACTCGAACTCGCGACCTCAACCTTGGCAAGGTTGCGCTCTACCAACTGAGCTATTCCCGCAGATTTCGTTCGACCTGCGTCGAAGGAGCGCTATTGTGTCGATATTGCTGCACGGCGTCAACAGGAATTTTCAGGTGCATCGCGGTGCGGCGTTCAGGCCCTGGGCCCTGGCCTCAGGGGCGCAGGCCACGGCGATGGAAGTAGATCTGCTCGGCGATACGCCGCGTGGCGCCCGTGTGCAGCAGTGCATTGAGCGGCCAGTCGGCCTGCAGATGGTCCATCGCCCAGCGCAGCAGGCGCTTGCCAGGGAAGGCCGGGGCGGCCTGCCGCGCCACCCGTTCGGCGTCCGGCCCTTGGCCGCGCAGATGGCGGGCAATCGCCTCTCCGACCGCCCAGCCATGCCGCCACGAGGAATGGATGCCGCCAGCCGACAGCGGCGAGACGATGCCGGCGGCGTCACCGGTCAGGATCAGGCGATGGCCGGTGATCGGCCCATCCGGCCGACCACAGGGCACCAGGCCGGCACGGGTGGCCGAAGGACGCGCTGAAGGCGGAATGCCGACCACATCGCGCACGTGGCCGAGGAAGCCATCAATATCCGGCGGCCGTACCTGTTGCGGATCATGCCGCAGCGCCAAGCCGACCTGCAGGCCGGTTGGATTCTGCACGACCCAGCCGATATAGCCCGGCGCGTAGCGCTTGCTGACGAAGCAATGCAACGCATCGCCCTGCGGCAATTGACGGCCGGCAAACTCACGCTCGACGCCGAAGAGGTTGTCGCGCACCTGCCCGAGTCCGGTGCGCTGGGCCACGCGCGAACGTGCGCCATCGGCGCCGACCAGATAGGCGCATCGCCCTGCCCCATCCACCTGCCAGCCGTCACCACTGCGATGGGCATCAGTGAAAGACTGCTGCAGGCGAAGGTCGACCCCGTTCGCGCGCAGTTCGCTGGCCAACCAGCGCATCAGGTTCGGCGTATCGGTGGTGAGGAAGTAGTAGCCCGGCGCGGCCAGCAACACGCTGCGCAGGTTCGGCGCATACAGGCGCACATTCGCGACGCGTTGCACGAGGTGTTCGGGCATGCGCCCCAACCAGGCCTGCTCCATCGCCTCTTTCACCACGATGCCGGTGGTGTGCAGGCGTTCGCCGGGGTCGGCCTTGCGTTCAAGCACGCAGACGCGCAGACCATATTGGACAGCAGCCAATGCGCAGGCGGCACCGGCGAAGCTGGCGCCGACGATGACCACGTCGTGGTCGTAGGCGGAAGGAGTTTGGGACATGGCTGCATCGTCCTGAAGGAACGGAAATGCAGCTTCGAACTGCCGCGTGGTGAGGCGAAGGAGTGGCGGTGAAGTGGGGATGAAGCCCCCTCTTCCCGATCAGGCAGCATTTCGGAAATCTTGCATGGACTGAATCAGGATGACAGTCAATATTTCACGGCCAGTGAATCACCTAGCCAGTCCTGGCCATTACCAACCAATCCGATACCCGTCACATAGAACGACAGGCTGCAGTTGAGCATCTACAGAAGCTATTGATCGAGGCAATCGGCCGGCAGGGAACTGAGCACTCCACGCAACGTCTTCTCCCAATGAAAGTCAGGGACGAGCGACCATCCCGGACCAAAACACTAGAGAACGCAAATGGATCACTTTGACCATCTTGGCTACTACTACGGCGAAGAAGAAATCCAACACCTCCTGATGGAACTTGGCATAGTCGAAGTTCCCGTGATGGAGTTCGAATGGACCGATGCCTACCTGTCGAACGAGTCACTAGGTATCGAGCTGACGCTCTCGGATTCTGAATCTTTGGTCTCCCCTACCCGCGACTATCCGACCAACGCGCTAGTGCTATCCAACTTTCGCTACTACGGACGGCAGATTGGGGACTTTTCCATTTACCAAGGCGTCTTGCCCCACAGCCTCACTTTCGGCCGAGCCAGGGACGATATCCTGTCAATGTTTGGCGAACCAGAATGGAAGAACCCAGAAAACAGCCGTATGCGCTGGATACGCGACAACTATCGAATCCATATGACATTCGACAAGCACGGGAAACTGGCGATTGTCTCCGGAGGGTTGCCGCTCTAGGCCCTCTTCCTGCAATGCACCCAGCTTGGCAAGCAGATGGTGATGCTCACCACATCGAGCAACTCTCAGACCCCGGTCGAAATCATCTTAGGGCAACTTGATGGCCCACAACGAAAAACGCTCCCTTTCGGGAGCGCTTTTCTTGAATCTGGAGCGGGAAACGAGACTCGAACTCGCGACCTCAACCTTGGCAAGGTTGCGCTCTACCAACTGAGCTATTCCCGCTTGGGAGGCGAAATTTTACCTATTCCAAGGATGGCGTCAAGCGCTTTTTTTCAGGGTCTGCGACGCGCCCGGCGCCGCGTATCCACGCCATGCGTGGATGGATACATTGATGGGGTCAGAGCCCTTTCCTGAGGAAAGGGATCCGACCTTGGGGCTCAGTTGCCCAGCTTCTTCTGCCGCGCACGCTCGCGTGCCGCGCGCTCATCGTCGCGCAGGCTCGGCCAGGCGGCGTGCAGGTACTGCAGGCCGGACCACAGGGTCAGCACGGCGGCAATCGCCAGGGTCCAGTCGCCGATGTGGAACACCGGCCAGCCCATCCAGATGTCTTCCACCGGGACGTTCGGGGCCACCGAATACAGCAGGCACAGCAGCGCGACCATCTGCGCGGTGGTCTTGACCTTGCCGATCATCGCCACGCGCACCTTGGCGCGCTGGCCCAGCTCGGCCATCCATTCGCGCAGCGCCGATACCGCGATCTCGCGGCCGACGATGACCGCCGCCCAGAACGCCATCCACGGCGTCGGGTGACCCTGCACGATCAGGAACAGCGCCACCGCCACCATCAGCTTGTCCGCGACCGGGTCTAGGAAGGCACCGAAGGCCGACTCCAGCTGGTACCGGCGGGCGATCCAGCCGTCGAGCCAGTCGGTGATCGCGGCCAGGCCGAAGATCGCCGCCGAAGCGAAGTTGGTCCAGGTGTAAGGCAGGTAGAACACCAGCACCAGCACCGGGATCATCACGATCCGCAACAACGTCAGCCAGGTGGGCAGGGTCAACTTCATGCTTGCGTGCTTCTCTCTCTACTCGGCCGCATCAGGCGTGGCCAACCCGTGCAGGTTAGCGTAGATACGTGCCGCGAGGGCGTCATTGATGCCTTCCACCTTGGCGATTTCCGCTTCGCCGGCCGCTTTCAGGCCGACCAGGCCGCCAAAATGCTTGAGCAGGCTGGCGCGGCGACGCGGCCCAATTCCTGGAATGTCCTCCAGCTTGCTGGTCATCCGCGCCTTCTGGCGGCGGCCGCGGTGGCCGGTGATGGCGAAGCGGTGCGCCTCGTCGCGCACCTGCTGGATGAACTGCAGCGCCGGATTGGCCGCGCCCGGGCGCAGCTCGCGGCCATCGGGCATCACCAGCGCTTCATGGCCGGCGCGGCGCTCCACGCCCTTGGCCACGCCCACCAGCAGCACGCCTTCCACGCCCAGGTCGGACAGCGCGGCCTGCGCCTGCGCCAGCTGGCCCGCGCCGCCATCGATCAGCAGCACGTCCGGCAGCACGCCCTGCTCTTCCACCGCGCGGCGGAAACGGCGGTCGATGGCCTGGCGCATGGCGGCGTAGTCGTCGCCCGGCTCGATGCCGCTGATGTTGAAGCGGCGGTACTGCGCGCGCACCGGGCCCGCGGCGTCGAACACCACGCACGAGGCCACGGTGGCCTCGCCCAGCGTATGGCTGATGTCGAAGCACTCGACCCGCTTGACCGGCTCGGCCAGGCCCAGCATGTCGCGAAGCGCATCGCTGCGCGCGTGCTGCGCATTGCGGCTGTTGAGTTCGGTGGCCAGGGTCAGCTGCGCGTTGCGGCTGGCCAGCTCGACATAGCCAGCGCGCTCGCCGCGCACATTCCACTTCAGCTGCACCTTGCGCTCGGCCGAGGCCGACAGCGCGGCGACCAGCAGATCGGCATCGGGAATCTCGCGATCCAACAGGATCTCGCGCGGCGGCTCGAATTCGACGTAGTACTGGGAGACGAAGGCGGCCAGCACTTCTTCCGGGCTCTCCTCGCCATTGGTGCGGGGGAAGAACGGGCGGGTGCCGAGGTTGCGGCCATCGCGGAACGCCAGCAGCAGCACGCAGGCCTGCGAGCCCTGCATGGCCACCGCCAGCACGTCCAGGTCGGCGGCGCGGCCGTCCACGTACTGGCGGGTCTGCATGCTGCGCAACGAGGAGATCAGATCCCGCAGGCGCGCAGCCTGCTCGAACTCCAGCGCCTCGCTGGCGGCCTGCATCTGCTCGCCCAGCTCACGTGTCAGCTCGTCGCTCTTGCCTTCAAGGAACAGTGCGGCGCGGCGCACCGATTCGGCATAGTCCGGCGCCGGCACCAGCTCCACGCAGGGTGCGCTGCAACGGCCGATCTGGTACTGCAGGCACGGCCGCGAACGGTTGCGGAACACGCTGTCCTCGCAGCTGCGCAGCTTGAACAGCTTGTGCATCAGGTTCAGCGTTTCGCGCACGGCGGTAACGCCGGGGTACGGCCCGAAGTAGCGGCCAGGAATGGCGCGCGGGCCGCGATGCAGCGCGATGCGCGGCCAGTCCTCGCGGGTCAGCAGCACATGCGGGTAGGTCTTGTCATCGCGCAACGAGACGTTGTATCGGGGCGACAACGATTTGATCAGCTGGTTTTCCAGCAGCAACGCCTCGGCTTCCGAGCGCGTCACGGTCACATCCATGCGCGTGATCTGCGAGATCATCGACATGATCCGCGCATTCTTCGGGCTGCCGTTGAAGTAGCTTCCGACACGGTTGCGCAGCGCGCGCGCCTTGCCCACGTACAACAGGGTGTCGTCGGCCGCATACATGCGATACACGCCGGGGGCGGTGCTGAGCTGTGCCGCGAAGGCCTTGCCGTCGAAGGCCGGGGCTGGAACGTCGGTCATTCGCTGATCGGGACTTCGCTGAGCACGCCGCTGTCGGGGTCGAATCGCAGCACGGCATGGGCGTCGGTCTCGGCAATCCACACCGCACCGGCGCCCACCGCCAGGCCGGCCGGGCCATGCAGGCGGCGCGGCAACGACTGGGTGGTCAATTCACCGCCGCCCAGACGCAGCGTGCGCAGGCGACCGTTGCCGGTATCGGCAATCCACAACAGCGGAGCGTCCGCGCTCAATGCGATTGCCTGCGGGAACTGCAGGCTGGCCTGCGCGCGCGGGCCGTCTTCACTGCCGAAGCGCCAGGGCCCCTGCCCGACCAGCGTCTGTACCAGGTCGCCGCGCAGTTGCAGCGCGCGGATCGAGGACCCCAACGCATCGGCGACGTACAGCACCTGCTGCACCACGGCCAGCGCGGTCGGCTGTGCAAAGGCGGCCAGATGGCCACTGCCATCCCGCTCGTCGATGGAGCCGCTGCCGGCGCGCCATTGCAGGCTGCGCTGGCCCAGGTGGTAACTCCAGATGCGGTTGTCGCCGGCCATCGCGATGTGCAGCTGGTTGTCGGCGATGGCCAGTCCGACCGGATGGTCCAGCGAGACCTGCCGCGCCTGCGCCACCGGGCCTTCCACTGGCGCACCGGGGCGCCCGTTGCCACACAGCGTGTCGACGATGCCGGTCAACAGGTTGATACGGCGCACGGCGTGGTTGCCGGTGTCGGCGACGTACAGCGAATCGCGTTCCAGCACCAGCGCCTGCGGGCGGTGGAACGCCGCTTCGGCCAGGTTGCCGTCCATGAAATCAGCGGTGCCGAGGCCGAACTGGCGCAGGATGCGGCCACCATGGCTGCATTCGAGGATGCGGTGATGGCCACTGTCGGCGATGTACAGGCGCTCGGTACTGACCGCCAGCCCCAGCGGGAAGCGCAGGGCCTGTCGGGGCTCCGGATGCAGTTCGCTGCCGCCGCGCGGCGGCGCCGAAGGGCCCCCTTGGCACAGCGCATTCAAGGCGCGCTCCAGTTCACCGGGTGCGCCCTGCCCGACCAGCCGCTGCTGTTCGCGGCCCTGCGCATCCAGCAGCACCATGGTCGGCCAGGCGGTAACGCCGAAGCGGCGCCAGCCATCCCAGTCGGCATCGAGCAGCACGGGCATGGCCAGGCCCTGGCGGCGCAACAGCTTCAGTGCGGCACCGGCGTCGCGCTCGAAATCGAAGCGCGGCACCTGCAGCACCAGCGGCTGCAGCTTGCCAGGGTGGCGCGACAGCCACTGGCCGAACTCGGCCAGGCGTTGCGCACTCCAGGCGGAGGCCGCATTGACGAACAGCAGCGCGACCGGCCGGCCGCGCAGTTCGGTCAGGGTACAGGGGGTGGCATTGAGCCAGGTGGCGAACTCGGGCAGGTCCGGGACGGGCTGGACGTTCATGACCCGATTATGCCGGAGTCGGCGTCATGCAACAGTCGTGCCACCGCACGTTTTGCAGCATCGTCGACCAGCGACCAGACCTGTTCGAAATGATCGCTGCCGCCGGTGTAGGGATCAGGGATCGCTACCCGCCCCTGCCCGCCCGACCAGGGCAGGTACAACGCCAGCCGTTCACGCTGGGCCGCCGACGCCAGGCGACCGGCATCACGCAGGTTGGCCTCGTCGGCGCACAGGATCCAGTCGAAACGGTCGAAATCCACGGCCTGCAGCTGGCGTGCGCGCAGGCCGCCGATGTCCACGCCGTGTCCGGCCGCGCAGGCGACCGCGCGGCGGTCCGGCGGCTCGCCCACGTGCCAGTCGCCGGTGCCAGCCGAATCAACCTGCACCTGCCCGGCCAGCGGCGAGGCATCCAGGCGTGCGCGCAGCGCTCCTTCGGCCATCGGCGAACGGCAGATGTTGCCGAGGCAGACGACCAGCAGCCTCATCGCGCCGCCATCGCCTGCAGCAGCCCCTCGGCGCGCTCCAGGTCCTCGGGCGTGTCGATGCCCGGCGGGAACGGCTCGGGCGAGATCGCTACGCTGATCGGGTAGCCCGCTTCCAGCACACGCAGCTGCTCCAGCGATTCGACCTGCTCCAGCTGGCCCGGCGGCATCGCCGCGAACTGCTGCAGGAAGCCGGCACGATAGCCGTAGATGCCGATGTGGCGCAGCCAGGCATGGCCTTCAGGCAGCGCGTCTCGGCTGCGTGCGAAACCGTCGCGGTGCCAGGCGATCGGCGCGCGGCTGAAGTACATCGCCTCGTTGCGCACGTTGCGCACCAATTTCACCACGTTCGGGTCGAACAGGGTATGCGCGTCCTCGACGGTCGTGGCGAGGGTCGACATCGGCGTATTGCCACCGGCCAGTGCGTCGGCCACCGCGCGGATGCCGGCCGCCGGCGCGAACGGTTCGTCGCCCTGCAGGTTGACCACCACCGTGTCATCGGCCCAGCCGGCGGTGCGCGCGCACTCGGCCAGCCGATCAGTGCCGGAGGCGTGCGTGGTCGCTGTCATTGCCACCTTCACCTCGGCCAGCCCGGACAGCGCATCGGCAATGCGCTGATCGTCGGTTGCCACCCAGACCTCGCGGGCACCGGCCTGCAGCGCGCGGCGCGCCACATGCAGCACCAGCGGCTCGCCGCCCAGCGGGCGCAATGGCTTGCCCGGCAACCGCGAGGCGGCATAGCGGGCCGGAATGGCGACGACGAATTCAGTCATGCGGGCGGTACTCGGCAGGCTCGTTACAACGGGAATGCGGCCAGCGGCGCGTGAATGCAAGCGCCGCCGCGCCACTCAGTTCGGTCGCAGCTTGTCCAGGCGATCGGTCAGCGCCACCCAGAACGCCGCAGGCAGCTCGGCGCGCAGCGGAACCGCGTAGTGCCAGTCGTTGCCGAACGCACGGCATTTCACCGCGTCCTTCTCGGTCATCAATACCGGCAACTGGCTACCGAAGGACAGGTCCTGCGGCTGGTAGGCCTGGTGGTCGGCGAATGCGTGCGGCACCACGCCGATCCCACGCGCGCGCAACATGTCGAAGAAGCGCTGGGGATGGGCAATGCCGGCCACTGCATGCACGCGCTGGCCCTTGAAGTACGCCAGCGGGCGGGCGCGGCCACCGGCCAGCGGCTGTGCACTGTCGATGTGCAGCGCCATCGGCCACTGGCCGAAGCCACAGGCCTGGGTCGCGGTTTCCTCATCGGCCTGGCCGAGGTTGACCACGCGGAAATCGCATTCACTGGCACGGCTGACCGGCTCGCGCAACGGCCCGGCCGGAATCATCCGGCCATTGCCGTAGCGGCGCTGCGCATCGACCACTTCAATCTCGATGTCGCGGGCCAGCCGGTAGTGCTGCAGGCCATCGTCGCAGACGATCACATCGCAGCCGGCCTCGACCAGCGCCTTGCCGGCGGCGACGCGGTCACGGTCCACGCGCACCGGCACGCCGGTCTTCCAGGCAATCAGCACCGGTTCGTCACCGCCCTTGGCAGTCGGCGTATCGGCCTGCACCCACAACGGTTTATCGGCCTCTTCGCGGCCATAACCGCGGCTGGCCACGCCCGGCTTCCAGCCAGCCGCGCGAAGCCGCTCGACCAGGGCGATGGTCAGCGGCGTCTTGCCGGTACCACCGGCGGTGATGTTGCCGACCACGATGACCGGCACGGGCAGCGAGTGGCGCTTGCGCCAGCCACGCCGGTAGGCCCGCCGGCGCAGTGCGGTGACACCGGCGTACAGGGGCGCCAGCAGGCGCATCGTCCACGGAACCGGGCTGCCGTCGTACCAGTACGGCGGGGTCTGGGTACCCTTGCCGGCCATCAGTCCTGCCTTTCGCGGAACTGCATGCTGTGCAGATGCTGGTACAGGCCGCCCAGTTCGAGCAGCTCCTTGTGGGTACCGCGTTCAACGATGCGGCCATGGTCCATCACCAGCACCTGGTCGGCATGCTCGATGGTCGACAGGCGGTGCGCGATGACCAGCGTGGTGCGTTCCGGCATCAGGCGCTGCAGCGCATCCTGCACCAGGCGCTCGGATTCGTTGTCCAGCGCCGCAGTGGCTTCGTCGAGGATCAGGATCGGAGCGTCGCGCAGGATCGCGCGGGCAATCGCCAGGCGCTGGCGCTGGCCACCGGACAGCAGCGCGCCGTTCTCGCCCACCGGGGTCTGCAGCTGCTGCGGCATGCGTGCGATGAACTCCCAGGCGTTGGCGGCTTCGGCCGCCGCACGGATCTGCTCGTCGGTCGCGTCCATGCCATAGGCGATGTTGGCGGCGATGGTGTCGTCGAACAGCATCACCTTCTGGCCGACCATCGCCACCTGGCGGCGCAGGTCGGCCAGCGGGTAGTCGTCCAGGGCCACGCCATCGAGGGTGATGACACCGCCGCTGGGCTCGTAGAAACGCGGTACCAGCCGGATCAGGCTGGTCTTGCCGCTGCCGGAACGGCCGACGATGGCCGTCACCGTGCCCGGCCTGGCAACGAAGCTGATGTCGTCCAGGGCGATGCCGCTGTCTTCGCGGTAGCGCAGCATGACGTGGTCGAACGCCAATTCACCCCGCACACGCTGCACGCGGTGCCGGCCCTCGTCACGCTCCACCGGCATGTCGATGATGCCGAACAGGCGCTCGGCCGCAGAAACGCCGCGGGAAATCGAGGTCTGTACGCTGGTCAGGCGGCGCAGCGAGGGAATGATGGCCATCATCGAGGTCATCAGGCCCATGAACTGGCCGGCATTGAGGCGGCCCGCCAGTGCTTCGCGGGTCGACACCCATACGATCACCGCCAGTGCCAGTGCGGCCAGGAACTGCACAACGCTGGAGGCGGCAGCGCGGGTGATCTCGACCTTCATGTTCAGCGCCAGCATCCGGTTGGCCAGGCGCGAGTAGCGCGAGATCTCGTGCTGCTGGGTGCCATGCACCTTCACTTCCTGCTGCGCAGCCAGCGACTGCTCGGCGGTCTGCGCCATCGTGCCCATGCCGTCCTGGATGCCGCGGCTGATGCGCCGGTAGCGCTTGCCGACGTAGGACACGATCACGCCGATCAACGGCACCACCACCAGCATCGCCAGGGTGACCTTGACGCTCATCTGCAGCATCACCGCCAGCATCGCGACGATGGTAAGGGTGTCAGCCACCACGGTCTTCAGTGCATCGGCACTGGCCTGGGTGACCTGTTCGGTATCGAAGTTCAGGCGGCTGACCATCACCGGTGTCGCTTCGGTATCGAAGTGCGACGACGGCAGGTGCAGGTACTTCTGCAGCACCTGCTCACGCAGGTCGCGGACCACGCTGCGGCCGGTCTTGGCCAGCGTGTAGTCGCTGACCCAGGTGGCCACGCTGCGCATCAGGAACAGGCCAAGAATGGTCAGCGGCAGCACCACGGCCGCGCGCGGCTGCGGATCGACGAAACCCTCGTTGACCAGCGGCTCCATCAGCTTGGTGAAGTGATAGCCGGCAAGGGCTTCGACCACCATGGCGATGACCGCGCCCACCATGAACACCCAGTAGGTGCGGGTATAGCCCAGCAGACGTTTGTAGATCGGCCACACCGGCGCGTGATGGGAACTCATGGACGCACCTCTGGCGCAGTTGCAATGGCGATACGACGGAAACCGAGCTGACCGAGCGCGTCCTGCGCAGTCACCACGGCCTGGTAGGGAGTACGCGCGTCGGCGCGCAGCAGCACGGGCTGGCTGCGATCACTGCCGGCAACGGCGGCGATGGTCTGCTTGACCGACTCTACATCGTTGCGCAGCACTTCCTGGTCGTTGATGAAATAGCGGCCTTCGGCGTTGATCAGCACGCTGAGCGAACGCGGCGGCTCGTTGTTGGGCTGCTGGCTGGCGGTCGGCAGCTGCACCTGCAGCGTCGAGCGCGCATCGAAGGTGGTGGTGACCACGAAGAAGATGATCAGCACCAGGATGACATCGATCAACGGAACCAGATCGATATGCGGCTCATCCTGGGATCGGTCATTGCCGATACGCATCGATCAGGCCTTCGCCGTGGCGGCGCTGGCCGGGCGCGCCGACGGCGACGGGTTCATCACCCCCGGGCGACCGTCGAGCGTGTCCAGCAGGGCGCTGGCTTCCTGTTCCATCTCCACCACATAGCCGTGGATGCGGCCCTTGAAGTAGCGATGGAACATCAGCGCCGGGATGGCCACGATCATGCCGGTGGCGGTGCACACCAGCGCCTTGCCGATGCCGCCGGCCAGCTGGTTCACGTCACCCACGCCATGGTCGAGGATGCCCAGGAACATCTGGATCATGCCGATCACCGTGCCCAGCAGGCCCAGCAGCGGGCCAGCCGAGGCAATGGTGCCCAGTGCGTTGAGGAAACGCTCCATGCGGTGCACCAGGTGCCGGCCGGTATCTTCGATGCGCTCGCGGATCTGGTCGCGTGGACGGTTGCGGGCTTCCAGCGCCGCGGCCAGCAGCGCGCCCAACGGCGAGTTGGCCCGCAGGGTCTGCAGGTGCGCCGGGTCAAGCTTGCCGCGTGCGGCCCAGTTGCGCACTTCCTGGCCGAGGCCGGGCGGCAGCACTTCCGTTCGCCGCAGGGACCAGAAACGCTCCAGGATGATCGCCAAAGCCAGTACGCCCAACAGCAGCAGCGGCACCATCGGCCAGCCACCGGCCTTGACGAGTTCCCACACGTTTCAACCCTCCGGCCCAACGGCCGCTTGTTCGATCGGCGATAGGATAGCAGCCGACCGCGCCCGCCCAGCGGCATCCCACCACCGGGATGCATGGATACGCTGTTCACGCAGCTGCAGCCCTTGTGCGCCAAGCCATACGCGGATCGCACCGGACTCTGCGGTGGACACCACCTCGGCCCCCTGCGCCTGCCAGCGCCGGACCACGTCCTGCCGCGGGTGGCCGAAGCGATTCTGGTGCCCGGCCGAGACCAGCGCCAGCCGTGGAGACACCGCCGCCACCCAGGGCGCGCTGGAGCTGCCGCTGCTGCCATGGTGCGGCACCAGCACCACATCCGCCTTCAGCGCCGCCGGAGACGCCCGCAACAGCGCCTGTTCGGCCGGACGGCCGATGTCCCCGGGCAACAGGACCACGCCATGGGGGCTGGCCACGCGCAGCACGCAGCTGTCTTCGTTCTCGGCCCGCTGGCTGCCCGCATCCGGGTGCAGCACCTGGAAATCGACCCCGTCCCAGTGCCAGCGCAGGCCCCGCTGGCAGCGCTGGGCGCCGGTGATCGCACTGCCCGGCGGCGCCAGCAGCGGCAGCCCCGGCAGCTGAAGGCGCAGGCTGGGCAGGTTGCCGGCATGATCGAGGTCGTCGTGGCTGAGCAGCACCCGGTCGGGCGGAGCCTGGCCCAGCGCACGCAGTGCTGGAACCAGGACCCGCTCGCTGCCCTCGTCCCCGCTCGGCGGCCCCACGTCGTACCAGAGCGCATGCCGCGCGGTGCGCAGCAACACCGCCGTACCCTGGCCGACGTCGTGCACCAGCAGCTCCAGCGCTCCCTCGGCCGGCCGCTCGCGCAACGGCCACAGCAGTGGCAGGCACAACAGCAAGCCGGCCAGCCCGCCCCCGGCGCCGCGCGGCAGCAGCCACCAGAACACGCCCAACAGCGCCGCCGGCACGGCCCAGGCCGGCGCCTCGGCCAGCCACCACATCGCCTGCGGATGCACCGCCAGTGGCTGCAGGGCCTGCCAGCTGATCTCGAACAACCACGCCGCAGCGCTCCACACCCAGCGCCCGGCCCCCTCGGACAGCACCTGCAGGCCGGTACCGAGCAGCGACAGCGGCACCACCAGCAGGGTCCACCAGGGAATGACCGGCAGGTTCACCAGCGGCCCCAGCCAGGCGGTGCCACCGAACAGCGCGATGCCCAGCGGCACCAAGCCAACGCTGGCTACACCCTGTGCGGCCAGGAACCCGCGCAGGCTGGCGACGATGCCGCGCGGACGCCCCTGCGGCAGGCACCACACCAGCCACAACACGCCGCCGAAGCTGAGCCAGAAACCCGCCGACAGCACCGACAGGGGCGCCGGCAGCAACAGCGCCAGCGCCGCCAACGCAAGCCCCTGCATCGCACCGAGCGGGCGCCGCCCGCTGCGCGCCAATGCGATCAACCCGATCATCAGCGCCGTGCGCACGGTCGGCAACTCGCCGCCGGCCAGCACTGCATAGCCTGCTGCGGCCAGGGCCGCGGCGCAGGCCGCCGCCTGCGGACGTGGCCAACGGCATGCCAGCAGCGGGCACAGCCACCACAGCCCCCGGCACAGCAGCGCCCCCAGCCCCGCCACCACTCCGACATGGAACCCGGAAATGGCCACCAGATGGGTCAGTCCCAGTGCCCGCAGCTGATCCCAATCGGTATCGGACAGGCCACGCGTATCGCCCAGTGCCAGCGCCTGCACGAAGCGTGCGGCCGGATGGGCCACCTGCGCGGCGATGGCGGCACTGGTGCGTTCACGCCATGCTGGCAGGCCATGCGCGGCCTGCAGCTCACGCGCGTTGGCCGGCGCCCGCACGGTCCCGCTGCCGGACACGCCACGCAGCAACGCATGGCGCTCACCGTCGAAACCACCGGGATTGATCCGCGAACGCGGCGCCCGCACGCGCAGGGCCAGATGCCACTGCGCACCGGCCCGGACCCGATGCCGCCCAGGTTCAGCGCCGGTGGCAGTGCGGGCATGCCAGGCATCGTTCCAGGTGACCTGCAGACGCTTGCCACGCAGTGATGGCAGTTCGCTGCTCTCATTGACCTGCAGCAGGAAGCGGGTGCGCGCGACCCCGCGATCCGGCAGATCGATGACCCGGCCACTGACCAGCACATTCCGTGCCGGCTGGTCCGGCGGCAGCTGGTGCTGCAAGGCCCAGTGCCCGTGCATCGCCGTCCAGCCGGCACCGAACAGGAAGACCGCGGGCAGACGCCCACGCCAGCGCAGCCCCCACCCTGCGCTGCCGAGCACGAACATCACCGTACAGACCCACAGCGGCGGCAGCAGCGGCAGCTGCACGCAGGCCAGCGCGCCCAGCGTCAGCGCCGCAGCGGAGCCGCTGCCCAGCAAGGGAGACGGGGAACGCTGATCGGCCATGAAGCCAGCCTGCCGCCGCCGGCAGCAGGTTGCCTATCAGGACTTGCCCCGCAGTTGCGTCAGCGTCGAACGCTACCGCGATGGAAATTGACCCGGAAGCTCGCGCCGCCTCCCGAGGCCTCGCCGACACTGACCGAGCCACCGTGGTGCTGCACGATTTCCTTCACCAGGTGCAGGCCGAGGCCACTGCCGCTGCCCGCCGCGCGCAGGCGATGGAACGGCTCGAAGATCGCCTCACGGTCGCCCACCGGAATGCCCGCGCCCTGGTCGCTGACTTCCAGCAACCCGCGCGTATCCAGCCGCACGCAGATGGTGCCACGGCCACCGCCATGCACGATTGCGTTGTGTACCAGGTTGGCGATCACCCGCCCCAGTGCCAGGCTGTCGCCGTGGATCCACACCGGCGCTTCCGGCGCATCCACTTCGAAGCCATAACCAGCGCCGACCACCAATGGCGCCAGGTCCGCCGCTGCTTCACGCACCAGCACGGCCAGGTCCAGCCGCTGCAATGCACCCACGTTGCGGTCAAGCCGCTGCAGGTCAAGCAAATGCTCGGCGACATTGCCCAGCCGCGCCACGTCGGTCAGCAATTGCGATTTCAGCTCCCCCTGCGGCAGCTGCGACAGGCGCGCCTGCACCACGGCGATCGGTACGCGCAGCTCGTGCGCCGCATCGGCAAGGAACTTGTCGCGCGCTGCATAGCCCTGCTGCACCTTGTCGATGGCATCGTTGAATGCTTCCACCAGCGGCGCCACTTCCGTTGAAACGAGCTGCGCATCCAGCCGCGCACCGGGTTGGCCGATGTCCAGTTCCTTGGCCTGCTGCGCGGAACGGCGCACGCCCCGCATCGCCCGGTGGATCACGGTCGGCATCACCAGCAGGGTGACGACGATCAGTGGCAGGAAGAACCACAGGCCGATCAGGCGCAGCACCATCAGTGCGCCGTCCAGCAGCCCGCCCTTGGGTGCGCCACCGACCATCACCGTGATGCGGCGCCCATCCTCGTTGCGGATCATCACCCGTGCCACGTCCAGGTAGGGCGGCACCAGCGAACCCAGTTCGGTGGCACCTACGGTCGGCAGTCGCGCAAGCAGCGGCGCGTGGATCGCAGGAATGGTGCCGCGCTCCAGCCACATGCCCTTGTCGTCCACCGCGGCAAACCAGAGGTTTCCCCCGGCGTCGGCATCGAGTGTGTCCCAGCGCGCCTGGTCCAGCACCAGCCGGCCGCCTTCGCTGTGAACCGCCTTGGCCACCGCCTCGGCAACGAACATGTCCATGCCCCAGGAGTCCTTGTCCCCCCAGGTCAGGATCAGCGCGACCACCGCGAACAGTACGGTGAAGGCCTGCGCCAGGAACAGGCGCCAGGCCAGGCCAAGGGTAATCGAACGGATCGGACGGGCCATTTCAGGCCTCCGCCAGCAGGTAGCCAACGCCGCGGATCACATGGATCTCCACCCCGGCCCCGGCCTGCTGCAGCGCCTTGCGCAGCTTGGAGATATGCGCATCCAGCGCATTGGACTGGATCTCATCGTCGAAGCCGTACACCGCCGCCTCCAGTGCACTGCGGGTGACCGTGCGCCCCTGCCGCATCGCCAATGCCTGCAGCACCAGCACCTGGCGTCGTGGCAATGCCAGTGGCCGGCCCTCCACCTGTGCCTGCAGTGATTCGAAATCGAACTCGAGCCGCCCCAGCCGCAGGCTGGGCGTCACCATCGCCGAAGGCCTGCGCGATACGGCACGGATACGCGCCATCAGCTCCTCGATCGCCACGGGCTTGACCAGATAGTCATCGGCACCGACGTCCAGGCCTTCAACCTTGTCCGACAGCGTGCCCTTGGCGGTCAGCATGATCACCGCCAGGCTCGGCCGCAGCGCACGCGCCATCGCAACAAATCCGGCGCCATCGCCATCGGGCAGCTGACGGTCGAGCAGCAGCAGCTGGTGCACCGGTTCGCGCAACGCGAGCGCGGCCTCGGCAAGGCTGCCAACTACGTCGGCGACCACGCCCTGCCGCTCCAGGCCCGATTGCAGCGCACGGGACAGATCAGGATCGTCTTCGACCAGGAGGATGCGCATCAGGGACTCGTCAACCGGAAACGCTGCCGATCATAGTGCCTGGCGCCCTGATTTTCCGCCCATGCATGCCGAACGCGCGGGCGCAATGTTCTGACAATGTTGCCCCGTCACCATGCGCAGCCATCTCCTGCAAAGTGGCTGATCGATGCCGTCGCTGTCCCCGCCCCTGCTGCGCCCGCTGCTGTTCACCGCTGTTTTCGGCGTGCCGTTGATCGCCCACGCAGCCGAGCAGAACCCTGGCGTGCAGGCCGGCATCAGCGCTGGCGCGACCTCCGGTGCATACGCGCACTATGACGTCAAACCGCTGCTGGTACCGGCCGTTGCCTGGCAGGGCAAGCGCTTCTTCGCCAGCCCAGGCTCACTGGGCATGTACCTCTACAAGGGCCAGGGACTGCGCCTGTCAGCGGCGGTCACGCCCTACACGCTGCGCTTCAAGACCGGCGATGTGGACGACGCACAGCTGCGCCGCCTGCACAGCAGACAGATGTCGGCGATGGCGGGCATCAACGCTGAGTACAGCGCCGACTGGGGCATGGTCGAGGCCAGCGTGATGCGGGAAGTCACCGGCCATGGCGGTGGTATCGAGTCGCGCCTGCATTACAGCTATCCGATCCAGGCGGGCCGCTTCACCTGGGTTCCGCGGGCAGGGGTGGTGCATTCCAGTGCTCGGCTGCTCGACTACTACTACGGCATCAGCGACGAAGAAGCACTGCGCTCTGGCCTTGCCACTTACCGCCCGGGCAGTACCACGTCGCCGAGCCTGCAGATCGCGGTCAGCACGCCACTGGGCACGAAATGGCGCGCCACCGGCATGGTGTCCAACCAGTGGTTCGGTGATGCAGTGAAGGACAGCCCGATGGCGCGACGTGGCACGCAGACGTCGGCCTTCGTTTCCCTGATGCGCTCGTTCTGAGCGCGCACCCCTACGGACAAGGACCCCCCATGGCCTCCGTCTCCCCCGTCACCGAAGCCCACGCGATCCTGCGTGCACCCGACCTGGACAGCGCCGAGCGCGTCTATCTGGGGCTGATGCCCGACCTTGAACACGTGAACGCACTGGCCCGCCGTGCAGTGGGCCTGTCACGCGTTGCAGACGCCGCACGCGGCTATGCGTTGTCGATGACCCTGGTCGGACTGCGTCTTCAGGAGCTTGAGATGGGCGAACCGACCGCCCGGGAACATCGCCAGGCGACCCTGCGCAGCCTGCGCCAGACCTTCAGCGCCTGACGGTACACGCATGGAAATCGCCGCCGCCCCCTTGCGGTGGCACCCGCATCCACTACCTCGGCAGGGCCTGCACACAGGCAAGCCCAGCGCGATGGCGTTGCTCAACGCAGCGTGGTCCATGCCAGCAGCGCACACAGGATTGCGACCCAGATTACTGCCTTGAACGTGCCTTCCAGCATGTTGCCGCCGAACAGGCGTTCCAGGAACGGATTGGGCCTGGATTCGGGTACGTGATCGCTCATGCGGCAGCTCCTTGCAGTGTCGGCGCGGTTGCGCGGTAGCGCCGAGTCTACGCCTGCGCGGCCCGGCTTCATCGGCGTCTGCCTGCCTTTGGCGACGCAATCCCTGCCTTCGTCGCAGGCCGGCTGCGGTGCCCGGCAGGCCATGCCAGCCTGCATGCACTTTCCCGCCGGAGCACCGTGCCATGCCGATGCTTGCCCTGATCCTGCTGCTCTCCAGCCTGTTCGGCGACGCCAGCGGACCCACCGACGATGCCCTGCGCAGCCAGATCCTGCGCGCCGAGGCCCCGCAGCACACGCATGACGTGCTGCCCCTGCAGCTCTATCACCTGCGCCAGGACCGCGTACTTCGATTGGGCTGCCAGCGGCTGCCAGACGACCACAGGGGCCGCCCCCAGGCCGCGCTGGTGCGGGCAGGTGTGGCGCAGCTGTGGGAACGCGTCGATGGCCAGTGGCGGATCCAACGTTCGGTCAGCATCACCCGCTGATTTCACGCCACTGAACCGATCGGGATGCGGCCTCGCGGGAAGAAGGGAGGCCGCCCCGGAACGAAAAAAGCCGGCCCAGTGGCCGGCTTCCATCGTTTCCACCACTTCACCGGCAATGCCGGAGCAGGTGGTGGGCGGTACAGGGTTCGAACCTGTGACCCCTACCATGTCAAGGTAGTGCTCTACCGCTGAGCTAACCGCCCATCATGTTCTTGCCACCCGAAGGCTGGCCTTGTTACGTAAAAACCCGGCGCCAGGGCCGGGCTTTGCAGTTCACGACAGCCCTCTTCCGAGAACTTCGTGGTGGGCGGTACAGGGTTCGAACCTGTGACCCCTACCATGTCAAGGTAGTGCTCTACCGCTGAGCTAACCGCCCGTTTTTCTTCTGCATTTCCGCGATTGCGTCGGTGCAGGCCGCGTATATTACGTATGCCGGCGGGGAAGCGCAACACTTTTGTGAAGATGATGCTGCACTGCCGCGTTCAGCCCAGACTGGCTTCCTTCAGCTGCCGGATCTGGTCACGCACGCGTGCGGCATCTTCGAACTCCAGGTCCTTGGCATGCTGGTACATCTGCTGTTCCAGCGCCTTGAGACGGGACGCCAGCTGGGCCGGGCTGAGCAAACGATAGTCGCTCCCTTCCTCGGCAACGCCGGGCCGGCCCTTGCCCTTGCCCTTCTTCGCCTCCTTCTCCGCCGCATCCGAACGCGCGCCCTCGAGGACGTCGACGATCGGGCGCGCCACCGAGCGCGGCACGATGCCATGTTCTGCGTTGTACTCGACCTGCTTGGCGCGGCGGCGGTCGGTCTCGTCGATCGCCGCCTGCATCGAACGGGTCACCTTGTCCGCGTACAGGATCGCCTTGCCGCGCACATTGCGGGCGGCGCGGCCGATGGTCTGGATCAACGAGCCGGTCGAGCGCAGGAAGCCCTCCTTGTCGGCGTCGAGGATCGCCACCAGCGACACTTCCGGCATGTCCAGGCCTTCGCGCAGGAGGTTGATGCCGACCAGCACATCGAACTTGCCCAAGCGCAGGTCGCGGATGATTTCCACGCGCTCGACCGTGTCCACGTCCGAGTGCAGGTAGCGCACGCGGATACCATGCTCGGTGAGGTACTCGGTGAGGTTCTCGGCCATGCGCTTGGTCAGCGTGGTGACCAGCACGCGGTCGCCGGCCTTGATGCGTTCGTTGGCCTCGCTCATCAGGTCGTCGACCTGGGTCCCCACCGGGCGGATCTCCACCACCGGGTCGATCAGGCCGGTCGGGCGCACCACCAGCTCGGTGATCTCGTCGCCGGCCTCGCGGTATTCGTACGGCCCTGGCGTTGCCGACACATAGATGCTGCGCGGGCAGCGCTCCTCCCACTCCTCGAAGCGCAGCGGGCGGTTGTCCAGCGCCGACGGCAGGCGGAAACCGAACTCGACCAGGGTTTCCTTGCGCGAACGGTCGCCCTTGAACATCGCGCCGATCTGCGGAATGGTCACGTGCGATTCGTCGATCACCAGCAGCGCATCGGCCGGCAGGTAGTCGAATAGGGTCGGCGGCGGCTCGCCGGCATTCTTGCCGGTCAGGTGCCGGGAGTAGTTCTCGATGCCATTGCAGTAGCCGACCTCAGCCATCATTTCCAGGTCGAACTGGGTGCGCTGGGCCAGGCGCTGCGCCTCCACCAGCTTGTTCTGCGCGTACAGCTGCTCCAGCCGCTCCTTCAGCTCCACCTTGATCGTCTCGATCGCCGCCAGCACGCGCTCGCGCGTGGTCGCATAGTGTGTCTTCGGGTAGACCGTGAAGCGTTGCATGTTGCGCAGCGTCTCGCCGGTCAGCGGGTCGAACAGGGTGATCTTCTCGACCTCGCCATCGAACAGCTCAAGGCGCAGCGCCTCGCTGTCCGACTCGGCCGGGAACACGTCGATCACTTCGCCGCGCACGCGGAACGTACCGCGCTGCAGTTCGTACTCGTTGCGTGTGTACTGCAGCTGGGTCAGGTGGTTGATCAGGTCGCGCTGGTCGATGCGCTCGCCCTTGGACAGGATCAGGCGCAGTGACAGGTAGTCTTCCGGTGCACCCAGGCCATAGATCGCCGACACCGTCGCCACCACGATCGCATCCGGGCGCGACAGCAAGGTCTTGGTCGCGGCCAGGCGCATCTGCTCGATGTGCTCGTTGATCGAACTGTCCTTCTCGATGAAGGTGTCCGACGACGGCACGTAGGCCTCGGGCTGGTAGTAGTCGTAGTAGCTGACGAAATACTCCACCGCGTTGTGCGGGAAGAATGCCTTGAACTCGCCATACAGCTGCGCCGCCAGCGTCTTGTTCGGCGCCATGATCAACGTCGGCTTCTGCACGTTCTGGATGACGTTGGCGATGGTGTAGGTCTTGCCCGAGCCAGTCACGCCGAGCAGGGTCTGCTTGGCGATGCCGGCCTCGAAGTTGCTGGTCAGCTTCGCGATGGCATCGGGCTGGTCGCCCGCCGGCGAATACGGCGA
Organism: Stenotrophomonas sp. SMYL41; assembly: GCF_036319965.1. Classification (NCBI taxonomy): domain Bacteria; kingdom Pseudomonadati; phylum Pseudomonadota; class Gammaproteobacteria; order Lysobacterales; family Lysobacteraceae; genus Stenotrophomonas; species Stenotrophomonas sp. SMYL41. Next base: position 71,900 of record NZ_JAWIRX010000004.1, read on the forward strand.
GACAAGTTCAAAACTGTCGCTCATGGTGTTGCCAGTTCCCGGGAAGGTTGAGTATACGGGGCAAGGGGTGACGGCTGGCTGAGGGGTCGCCGGGCAGCCCGCCGCGGAGAATCCCGATGGCGGCTGCCCAGCCGGGCGCGGAGGCTGGATGCATGCACCCGACCCACGCCCCCTGCCCCCACTGCCCCCGCACTGCGCGGGGCGTGCACCTGACCGAACTGCTGGTGGTCATCGCCGTGCTGGCGGTGCTGCTGGCCGCGACCTGGCCGGCACTGCGGCCCCTTCTGCTGAGGCACCGCGCCGATGCACTGCAACTGACCCTGCACGCCAGCCTGTCCGGCGCACGCAGCGAGGCATTGCGCAGGCGCGAGCTGATCGGCCTCTGCGCCAGCGTCGACGGCCTGCACTGCGGCGACGACTGGAGCGCCGGCTGGATCATCTACCGCAGCGGCGACCAGCGCGGGGAACCGGCGTCGCCGGAAGCGATCCTGATCCACCATACCGGGCGCCCGGACATCTCGATCCTTGCCAAGGCCAGCAGCGGGCGCCCCCAACTGTTCTTCCAGGCAGATGGACGCAGCCCGGGGGCCAACCTGAGCCTGCGCATCTGCGCGGGCAATCGGCTGCACGGTGCGCTGATCGTCAACAATGGCGGCCGCGTCCGAAGTGAGCACGTAGACCGCGATACACCCTGCTGAATGCTTGCGCAGAAAAGCAAAAGCCGCGATTTCTCGCGGCTTTTGCAGTATCTGGCGCCCGAAGTTGGACTCGAACCAACGACCCCCTGATTAACAGTCAAGTGCTCTAACCGGCTGAGCTATTCGGGCGGGGAGGCGCATTGTACTGGTCGATCACAGGAAGATCAACACCTGTTTCACCAGCAGCTGGCAACTCCACCGTCGGCCGTCTTGCGGTTGGCCTGGTCCACGCTCAACTTGCCGCAGCTGTCCTTGGCCTGCGTGCCCTGCGGGGTGGCGGTAATGGTGAAGCTCGTGCCATCCCCCTTGTAGTCCAGGTTGTAGCGCGCGGTCCCGCCATCACGGGGCGACACCTTGGTCGGCAGCGCGTAGCCCGTGTAGGAGTTGTTGCTGGTGTGGTAGCGCTCGGCACGCTGTGCGTACTCGGCCAGGTCCGCCTTCACCACGGCGCGATGCGATCGGCGCACGTATTCCTGATAGGACGGAATGGCGATCGCCGCCAGGATGCCGATGACGATCACCACGATCATCAGCTCGATCAGCGTAAAGCCAGCCGCGCGGCGAGGCATGGGAGTGTGCAGCATGAGCATGGATCCTCGCACTTGGGGTTACTTGAGCTGGCGCCAGGACTGGCGACCGCACGGGTAAGGCAGATAGAGCGACTGGCTGCCGGCGGCGCCGACGGCCATCCAGCAGGAACTCCCTCCGGGTGGCGCCTTGTCCGTCGGACGCGGCAGTACTGACAGCGAGACGTCACGAACCGGCGCGGTTCCTCCGGTCTTCAACGCGATGGCTGCGGTTCCGGTCCCCGGCTGGCTACCGGTCGGCGAGCCGTAGCGCACGTTCTCCAGCATCGGCAGGCCACTGATCGACGACAACCCGAACAACCAGTTCGAACCGCTGGTCGAGCACCCCACCGACTGCATGTTGGGCACGTATGTCGGCATGAAGACGATGCCACTGACCAGGATCGGATTCCCGACTGCGCGCTCGCCGTTACCGGCAGGCAACTGGATCATCCAGCCACGTGCATTGGCTGGAGCCGTACCCGCCGTGATCTTGCGCTCCTGGGCTCCCGCAGCGGCGGCCGCTGCCGTGTAGGGAACCAGGTTGGCTGCGGTCACCGTCGAGGCCACCGTCTTGCCCGACAGATCGTTCACGGCGTACAGCGCCTGCTGTGCCTTGTCATCCTTGTCACTGGTGAACGAGAAGCTGCCGGTGCCGAAATAAAGCATCACGCCACCCGAGGGCCCGGTCGCGGCGGTCATGCCACCGGTGATCGGCTGGCGGTAGGTCTTGTTGGAAGAGTCCTGGGCCGCCTGGCTGGTGAACATCGGTACGGTCAGCGTGGTGTTCGCACTGCTGGTCAGGTCGAACTTCCACACGGCGCCGCGCTGATCGGCGGCGTAGACGGTGTCAGCCAGTCCATCGCGGCCGCGCGCATCCTGGCTCGCGCCGGTCCAGCGATCGACCACGACCACATTGCCCAATCCGTTGCTCCCGGAGATGCCGGCACCCGAGGTACCCTCAACCGCTTCGATCATCCGGATGTCGCCGCTGGCCATATCGACCACGAACAACACGGCCTTGCCGTTTGCGCTGCCGTAGCCATTGCCGAAGATCGCCTTCCAGGCCACGCCGGTGCCACTCTTCACCGGCACGATCACCGGCTTGCCCAGCACGAAGCCGATGTTGTTGCGCACCTCGTCCTGCAGCGACGCGTTGATGTCGCTGATTTCCCACAGCACGTTGCCGGTGCCGAAGCTGCCCGGCGTGGTGACGTCCAGTGCGAACACCGAACGGCCGCCCGCACCCGTCGTACCCACCAGGCTGGTCTGCCAGGCGGTGCCGTTGAAGGTATCGGCCACCGTTACCGGACCATCGACGTAGTAGCGATGGCGGAAGGTCTGGTCAGCCGTGTCGGACTTGTAGGGGAACAGCAGGTTGGCCATATGGCCCAGCGCGGTGGCCGGGATGTAGGCGAAGCTCTCCGTGCCGCCAGTGCCATCCTGCTTGGCATCCGCCTTCATGCCACCATCGAAGGCATGCAGCATGCCGTCGTTGGCGCCGACGTACACCATGTACCGCTGCGATTTGGCCTTGGTGGCCAGGTAGTCCGTGTAGCTCTTGGCATAGGTACCGCCCAACTGGCGGTAGCCGTAGTCGTCCAGCGGCGAGCTCACCACCGGTGCCGAATTGACGATGTCGCCCAGCGGCGTGGACCGGTCGCGATACTTGCCGCCGTTGCGGACCTCGGTCGAGCTGTCGGCACTGAGATAGTTGATGGCACTGGCCAGGTCGGCCTTGATCGCCGTCAGCTTGTCGGTGGAGCAGACCAGCATCGACGCGTACTTGCCGTCCGGCTTGCTGCACAGATCCTGCAGGTTGATGCGGGCGCTGTTGAAGTCCACCGGCGAACCCAGCTTGTTGGCGATGATGCGACGGCCGGACGAGGACAGGCGGCTGGAGGCTTCCCAGACCTCGGTCAGCTCGGCCACCTGATCGGCGTTGACCTTGACGCTGGACGCGGTCAGTTTACTCGACCAGTCGGTACCACTGTTGGTGATGTCATAGCGCGGCGTGACCGCCAGTGAGCCTGTGCCGATGCGTGCACCGCTGATGCCGATCGTTCCCGACGGCGATGCACCTCCGGTGATCGAAGACAACACCCGGCGCATGGCCTCGGTGACGTCGGCCGGCGTCTGCGCATTGATGAACTCGCCACGGCTGTTGACGGCCGCGTGCCACAGTTCATCGATGACGGTACCGTCGTCGACATCTATCGGATTGCCGTTGCCAGCCCAGTTCGGCGGGTTCTTGTAGGGATCGTCGGTAGCTGCCTGGTTGACGCCATAGATCTTGCCCTGCGCGCCCAGGGTCACCCCGTAGAAATTCATGTGCAGGTCGGTCTGGCAGTCCAACCGCTTCCAGTCCGGACTGCTCTTGTCCAGGGTGCTGCACTTGTCACTGACCGGCACCTGCCCGGCCGGGAAGCTGGTCCCGGTGCGCAAGGGGGTGCGGGCGCCGGCATAAGCCGCTGCCGCGATGTCGGCGATGGTGTTGCTGTAGCCATCGGCGAACGGAATGGACGGCAGATGGGTCGAGTTCACCGAGTCGGCATCACCGAAACCGTTGTTCGCCGTGTTGCCGGAGTTGGTGTAGCCATCGGTGAACAGCATGCCGCCGTTGCGCTGGCAGGCCAGCTGAACCGGCGCATCGGCGTCGGTACGTCGGAACTGGTCGACCAGGTACTCCACCGCACGTCGGTTCGGCGTGCCGCCATTACCGGTCAGCGTATAGATCTGCTTGTAGAGGTCGGCACGGTTGGTGACCATGTCATACATGGTCGCGTTGTTGAGCTTGTTGATGGTGAAGTAGCCCACGCGCATCGTGTCCACGCTCACCAGTGCAGCGGTCGAGGAGCCGACGATGGCCAGCACGCGGTTGCGGTGATACTGGAACCAGTTGGCGAAATTCTGGATCGCCGCGTTGTACGCGGCCGGGCTGGAATAGTTGCCTGACTTGATCTGGTAACGACGCAGATTGCAGCCCGGACCACAGGCACCGCTGATCACCGGGCGATTGACGTCGTCGGTCTTGTATCCGTCCGGTGCGGGCGCCGCGGCCGGCAGGTAGAAGGTCGCCGGGAAATAGCTGATGGAGTACGTGGTATTGCCGGTGTTGCTGACCGCGGCGGTCTTCCACCCGCCATCCCACCAGCTGTCGACGTAGTACTCATTGCCGCTGCCGGAAAGGTCGGGAATCCGCATGCCGTTGACGAACTGGAACTTCTCCGACGTCTCGGCACGGTTGACGGTCATGTTGTACACGGCCTTGTAGCCGCGCTGGTCGGACCGTGGATCGGCGCGGGTCTGGGTGATCGACGCATTTGGCCACAGCGTGCCATCGGCATTGGTCCACGGCCGATAGGTCACTGCCGGGTTGAAGTAGCTGGCGTTATAGACATGCGAACGGGCGAAGCCATAGATATCCAGCGGCGGGATGGCCCGGCCCGGTGAATATTCCTTGTTGAACTCCGCGTGCGGGTACAGGTACAGGTAGCAGTCCAGCGAGTTGTTGGCACACGCCGAGCCCACGCTGAAGAAGCTCCCATCATTGTTGAAGAAGCTGCTGGTGCTGCTGTTCCAGCGCATGCGGCCATCACCACCGGGGAACATGCGTTCGAAGTTCATCGAACCCGAATCGTCCACCGCCATGATGAAGGCCGGCGTCGCGCGTGTCTGCACGTTCATCGGCTCCTGCGCCAGCACGCCCTGTGCCTGTGCGGCAAACAGGGTATGTGCCAGATAGCCGCCAGCGGCCAAGACAGCAAGGCCTGCGCCTGCCAGGATCCTGCGGTTGCGAGTGTTCATGGGCTCCCCAGCCTCACAGCTTGAATACGGTATCGATCGCCGCACGCGACGTCGCATCACTGGTGGTATCACCGGCATAGGTCGTGATCTGGTAGACCGGCGTTGGCTTCTCCACCGACTTGCCCATGTCCAGCGCACCCTCCCCCTGGATGCAGCCCTGGATCTCGCGGACATAGATCGCCGGCTTGCTGCCCAGCTTGGTTTTCGCGACCCAGGCCGAAGGATCGAAGCCGTCATCGCACTGCTGGCTGATGTCGGAGGACACCACGGCCGGATTGCTACCGGCATCCTTCCGGTTGGCGATGTTCTCCACCGCGTTCTCGGCGCTGCGTGCCGCGCCTTCGGCGTTCTGGAATGCCATGTTGGTCGCACGGTAGCCAGCCGCCATGCGCTCCTGCATGCCGGCCACCTGCATCCCGATCACCCCCAGCAGGGCCAGCAGCACCAGCATGATCAGCGCGACATAGAGAACGGCACCCTGCTGTCGTGCCCGGGCAACGAAGGGACGGCGTCGGGAGGAAGGATGAGTGCGCATGGTCGTCAGTTCCCGAACAAGCGGTTGCGAAGCGCAACGGACGCTTCATAGGCGCCACGATGGCGCTGGTCGTAAGGATCGGCCGGGGCAAAGCCCACCCCCAGGATGGCCGGATAGGTGGCCGCACTGCCCGGTGCTTCGGCCGACGCACGCTGCGGACTGCGCGCCAGCAGGCCCACCTGCACCATGCCCACGCGCCGCCACTGCCCTGCGGCGGCGGCATCGGTGCCGGTGCTGACCGCACTGGCCACGCGCTGGTCGACGATGCGACCGGTCGGCGGCGTGGGCAGGGCGATGTTCGTGGTGGCATCCAGGCCGTACAGGAACTGCATGTTCTCGATGCCTTCCACCAGCTCCTCGCCATCGGCGTAGCCGCCGGCGCCATTGGCGCGCGCCCGGTAAAGCGCCGGCTCGCCATTGGGATTGGTCGCGATGTAGTACGCCATGCCATCGGCGCGATACAGCATGGTCATCGCGTTGTTGATCGAATAGTTGCTCAGGTCGACCTTGTCGACCTTCACGGTCGAACCGGTGATGGTGGCGGGGAATACGTCGGCACGGGTGCAGTCGGCCACGCCGAAGACCGTCGGCGTGCCTGCGGCGTTGGCCTTCAGTCGGGCCATGCCTTCATTGGAAACGGTCAGGGTGGTTGCACCCGCGGCCACGGATATGCCGGTCACGACGGCCCCTTCCGGACTCATCACGCGCAGCACCAGGATGTCACTGCCCGGCAACGGTGCCGGCTTGAGGTTGGCGATGCTCTTTGGAATCGACTGCGCCGCGCTCCACGCACGGCCCAGCGTCAGCGTGGCGCCCGGCGCCGTACCTGCAGCCTCATATCCCTGCACCGGAACAGAGAAATCCTGCGGGTCGCCACTGCCCGAGCTGATGCCCAGGTGGTAGCCGACATCGCCGGTGTTCTTGACCACGTGGGCCTGGTCGTTGACGCAGCCAAAGTGGCCGGCCATGCGAAGGTCATGCTGCAGGAAATCCAGCGCGAAGCGCGCGTTCTCCTGGGTACGGGCCGCGCCTTCGGACAGGCGTGACGCCGCACGCGAGGCGATGAAGATCTGGGTGACGCCCAGCATCAGGACCAGGCCGATGACCATGGCGATCATCAGTTCGATCAGCGACAGGCCTCGGGCTCGCGAAATTGGACTCATGGGCGCGTTCACAGGAAGGTCGTCAGGCCGAAGGTGGTAAGGCTGTCGGGATCCTTCGGATCCCAGCGCTGGTCACCCCAGCTGATGGCAACGGTGACCTGGCCGGTGCTCTGCACGAAGGTCACCTGTGCACTGGCCTTTTCACCCAGCGTCCGCGCAACCTCGCATTGCCAGCGTGCCACGTTCGTCTTCGGCGTCACCGCGGCGCCGGTCGGCCAGGTGCAGGCGCCGCTGGGCTTCACCGAGCCTGCGGAGAACGAGGCCGAGGAATAGGCGCCACCGGCCAGCGTGTCGGCACGCTGGGCGCGCATCAGCTCGATCAGGTCGTTGGCCAGGTTGGTGGCCTGGGTGCGGTAGTTCGCGCTCTGCACGAAGCGGACATTGGTGGTCTGCAGCAGGGCGAAGCCCAGCAGCCCGAATGCCAGGATCAGCACCGCCACCATCACTTCGATCAGGCTGAAGCCGCCCTGCGAAGAGCGCGGGCGGGCCAGGTTGCGGCGGCTCATGAGCAGGTTCCCTTGGTCACCCGGACCTGACCGGATTGGTTGATCGTCAGCGTGCTTTTCGATTCACCGGCCTTGCACGCATCCGGCGACAGCACCAGCGTCTGGTCAGCAACCGCCCGGCGCCGGCCGCGCCCGTCGAAGGCGATGACCGCGCCCGGCGGACCCACCACGCTGAGCTGCGGGTTGCCCTGCGAAAACCGCAGCGCGACGTCATTACTGCCCATCTGGCCGTCGCCATCGAGGTCCGACCAGGCCAGTACGCCCTTGGACCAGTCGCCATCACAGGCCTTGCCATCGGCGCTGCCACAGACACCGCCACCGCTGCTGTTGCGGATGCCTTCGCTGCGGGCCAGGTTGGCCAGCGCGATCAGTTCATTGTTGGCGGTCGCCAGCCGGTTCGAGCGGATCATCCCGCGGAAACTCGGATAGGCGATCGACGCCAGGATCACGAAGACGGCCAGCGTGACCATCAGTTCAACCAGCGTGAACCCGTTTTGCCGGCGCAAAGACATTGGACGCTCCCCAGCGTGTTGGTGGCCACGATGGGCCATCGCCCCGCCACCGGCAAGCGGTGGCAGGATGAACGGTCAATCCGGGGCGACGGGCGTCAAAGCCTTGACGACCCACCCTCCCCTGCCGGCGCCGGCGCGATCCCCATCGCGCCGGCCCGGGTTCAGGCCAGCACCTGGTAGCAGGGCTGGTATTCACCGGAGATCTTCATCCGGCGCTGCTCGACGAACGCGCGCAGCAGCGCATCCAGCGCCTGCATCATGTCCGGGTCACCGTGGATCTGGAACGGCCCGAACTGCTCGATGCGACGCATGCCGTCTTCCTTCACGTTGCCGGCCACGATGCCCGAGAACGCCCGGCGCAGGTCGGCCGCCAGCGCGTGCGGCGCGCGGCCGTGGTGCAGGTCCAGCGCCGCCATCGCTTCATGGGTCGGCACGAACGGCTGCTGGTACTCCCACGGGATCTCGATGGACCAGTTGAAGAAGAACGAATCCTTCTGCGCCAGGCGATGCTCGCGCACGCGCTTGATGCCGCTGGCCATTTTCCTGGCCACCGCCACCGGGTCACCGATGATGATCTCGTAGCGCTCGGCGGCCTCGTCACCCAGGGTCAGGCGGATGAAGCGGTCGATCTGCTCGAAGTACGGCGCCGCCACGGTCGGGCCGGTCAGGATCAGCGGGAACGGCAGGTCCTTGTTCTCCTCGCGCAGCAGGATGCCCAGCAGGTACAGGATCTCTTCGGCGGTGCCGACGCCGCCGGCGAACACGATGATGCCGTGACCGATGCGGACGAAGGCCTCGAGGCGCTTCTCGATGTCCGGCATGATCACCAGGTGGTTGACGATCGGGTTCGGCGACTCGGCGGCGATGATGCCCGGCTCGGTCAGGCCGATGTAGCGGGTGACCGTCTTGCGCTGCTTGGCATGGGCGATGGTGGCCCCCTTCATCGGGCCCTTCATCGCACCCGGGCCGCAGCCGGTGCAGATGTCCAGGCCGCGCAGGCCCAGCTCGTAGCCGACCTGCTTGGTGTACAGGTATTCGTCGCGCGAGATCGAGTGTCCGCCCCAGCACACCACCAGGTTCGGGTCGCCCGGGTTGAGGATGCGCGCGTTGCGCAGCAGGCCGAATACCGCGTTGGTGATGCCCTCGGACGATTCCAGCTCGGCCGCGTAGGCCGGGCCCATCTCGATGGCCATGTAGGCCAGGTCACGCACAACGGCGAACAGCAGTTCGGCGACACCGCGGATGATCTCGCCGTCGACGAAGGCCATCGCCGGTGCGTTGACCAGGTCGATGCGCACGCCGCGGTCCTGCTGCGCCACCTGGATGTCGAAATCAGGGTAGAGATCGCGCGCGGCGCGCGGATCGTCCGAGGCGCTGCCGCTGGTCAGCACGGCCAGCGCGCAGCGGCGCAGCAGCTCATGCATGCCGCCCGCGGAGGCATCGCGCAGGCGTGCCACCTCGGCCCGCGACAGCACATCCAGCCCACCGCGCGGATAGATCCGCGCATCCTGCACCGGCAGTGCACGGGCCGATTTTTCGTTCGTGGTCATATCCAATTTTTCGCTTCCTTCAAGGTTTCCGACTGTACTGCCGCCCCCTTAAAAAGCAAAACGGCCGGGAAGCCCGACCGTTGGATGTGTGCTGCCCGCGTTCGCCTTTCCGGGACCGCATCGGCGGCGTTGTCACCGCGCACGTTCAAAGATGCTACGCCGATGCAGAGTGGCCTGCAAGGACTTTCGCCTGAACGGAAAACGGCCGGGTTTCCCCGGCCGTTTTCACTCACTGCTTCAGGCTCTGACGGATCAGAACTTGTACTTCAGGGTCAGCTGCATCGACCAGCGCGACACGGCGGTGTTGCCCTTGTCGTTGTTGTTTTCCTGGATCGCAGAGCTGTCGGCACCGGTGAACGAGTACACGTACTTGCCGGTGGCCGGATCGATACCCGCGTAGTTGGCAACGCGGCGGGTCGAGTAGAAGCCGTAATCGTCGATCAGGCCCCACTTCTTGTTCAGCAGGTTGCCGACATTCATGATGTCCAGCGCGATCTCGCCCTTGTGGCTCTTCACGAAGCCCGGGAACTCCTGGCTGATGCGGACATCGAAGGAGTTGATCCACTTGGCGCGATGCTGGTTGGCCGGAACCACGCTGCCACGGTAGGCATCCAGCTCCGGGTTCTGCGCCAGCCAGTCGAAGAACGCCTTTTCCATGGTCGCGCCGCCAGTGAACAGCACGTCGCCCGGGCCCTTCGGCACGTAGAACAGATCGTTGGTGGTAGCACCGTCGCCGTTCGCATCGTTATAGAAGATGTAGCTGTACGGACGGCCCGAGCGACCTTCGTAGAACAGGCCGACGCGGGTGGCGTTGTCACCGAAGAAGTTGTGCTTCCACTCCAGGGTGCCGGTGATGCGGTCCTTGAGCGCGTAGCGCGAGTTGTAGGCCACGTCTTCGTTGGAGTTGAAGATCAGCGTGTTGTTCCAGTTCGAGGTGTTCTGCGAGCTGGACAGCGGGCTGACTTCCTTCGACTGGGTATAGGTGTAACCCAGCGACCAGCCCCAGTTCTCGGTCAGCGGCTTGGCCAGCGAGAAGGTGGCCTGGGTGCCACGGCCCTTGTCGGTGTTGCGCATGACCAGCACGTCACCCATGTCACTCGGGCGATTGGCACGGTCGACCGCACCGTTGGTGCCGGTGGTCATGCCCAGGTCCCCGCGGGTGTTGGCCGGGTTACGGCCCTGCGGGTTCCAATAGATCGCGCGGCCATCCGGACCGGTAACGGTCGGCGCGCCAATGTCCAGGCGGTCGAAGTAGATGCCGTCCTTGACCTTGGTCACCAGCAGTTCGGCCGACGCCACGATGCCGTACCACGGCAGTTCATGGTCGAACGCCAGGTTGGCCTTCCACACCGACGGCAGGCGGGTGCCCGGCGCGATGATGTCCACGTTCTGGCGCGCAGTCGCCGGGCCACCTGCCGGGATATACGGATTGTTGCCGTCCGGAGTGAAGGAGCCGACCGGCGGATTGCGCTGGTCATACTCGATGTAGTTCAGGCCGGTGTTCTGGTAGGCACCCGCAAGCCACACATTCGGGGCGGCGCCACCGAACAGGCCCACGCCACCGCGCAGCTGGGTCGGGCGCTCGCTGTCGAAGGTGTAGTTGAAGCCAACACGCGGCTGCACCAGGTTCTTGTCGACCAGCTTGGTGTTGTTGAAGCCATACAGCTGCTCGATGCGCGGGTTGTACAGGCGCTGGCTGCTGAAGTCAGGCATGTCGACGCGGACGCCGAACATCAGGCTCAGGTTGTAGTTGATCGCCCAGGTGTCCTGCACGAACACGCCGGTGTTCTTCAGGGTGAAGTCGGCCGGGATGTCGCTGCGGCTGCCATCGGCACGCGGCGCACGCAGCTGGTAGCGCGCAGCCCTGCCTGCCAGGAAGTCGTTGACGCTGTTGAATTCGTAGACGCCGTTGAGGTTGCGGCCATAGAAGTTCATCAGCTCGTTCTTCGAGTAATCGAAGCCGAACTTGACGGTGTGGTCACCGATGTACCAGGTACCGGCACCAAAGGCGCTCAGCTCCTTCGACTCGACGATGTTGACATGGGTGTTCTGCTCGGTACCGACGTACAGCGAATCATTACCCGAACGGATGCGGATCTGCGGCATGTCGACCAGCGGAACGCGGTTGGCCGAGTAATCCTTGTGCGAAACCTTGAATTCGGTCGAGAAGTTCTCGGACCAGTCGCTGAACAGTTCACCCATCCAGGTTTCGTATTCGGTCGGCTGCTGGTACCAGAAGTTGCTCAGCGAGATGGCGCTGCTGCTGACCTGCGGGAAGCGAACGACGTTCTGCTCCATCTTGTTGTAGCGCAGGGCCGCACGGTGGTTCTCGTTGATGTTCCAGTCCAGCTTGACCGCGTACTCTTCGATCTCGGTCTTGCTGTTCGGCGCCGACAGGCTGCCCGGGTCATAGCCCAGATTACCCAGGTAGTTCTGGACATCAGTGATGTCCTTCTGGGTGATCGTACCCTTGCCGATCGGCGTATCGCTCAGGCTGATGCCGGCGGCCGAACGCTCGTACTTTTCATAGTTGGTGAAGAAGAACAGCTTGTCCTTGACGATCGGGCCGCCGAAGGTCATGCCATAGGTCTTCTCATCCTCGAAGCCGTTGAAGTCCTGGCGGTCACCTTCCAGGCGCGAACGGACCATGTCCTTGTCGCGGTAGGAGCCGTACACGGTGCCGTGGAATTCATTGGTACCCGACTTGGTCACGGCATTGATCACCGCACCGGTGCCACCGGCGATGGTGGTGTCGTAGTTGGCCAGGTCAATGTTGATTTCCTGGATAGCATCCATCGACACCGGCTGACGCTCGGTCGGCAGGTTGTTGGAGCCCAGGCCGAACGGATCGGAGGCGCTGATGCCGTCGATGCGGATGGCGTTGTAACGGGTGTTCTGGCCGCCCGCCGAGATCGCGCCGTCCGCCTTGCTGACCTGCGAGATGCGCGGGTCGAGACGGACATAGTCCTGGATGTTGCGGTTGGCCGACGGCAGCGCGTCCATCGTTTCGCGGGTGACGTTGGTACCGGTGCCCATCTTGTTGGCGCTGAACAGGTCCAGGCCGCCGGCGGTGGCGACAACGTTCACCGCGTCCAGGTTGGTCGCAGCCAGGTCACCGCCCAGGTTGGCGTTGACGGTGTTGACCTGGTTCAGGTTCAGGTAGACGCCTTCTTCGGTCTTGGTGCCTTCACCGGACTTGGTGATGGTGATGGTGTACGGACCACCCACGCGCAGGCCGCGCGCGTTGTAGCGGCCCGACGCATCGGTGGTGGCACGCGAAACAGTGCCCGACTCGGTGTGGGTGATGGTGACTTCAGCGCCGGCGACAGGCTGGCCTGCGGCGGACATCACCTGGCCGCCGACACCGGCAGAGGTGCTCTGGGCGAAGGCGGGAGCGGCGGCAAGTGCAGCCACGAGACCAAGGGTAAGCTTGGACATCCGGAGTGGGTGGGTCATTTTTCGGTAGCCTCGATGCGAGTTGGCGATGGCGGAAAAAAAGCGCATCCAAACAGCCCTGCGGGTGGCTGCTCGGAGAGTTATCTGGGGTTCCCTACCGCTTGGCTGAAGGCAGCCATAACGGTTAACACTAGATTAACACGCTACGCCATCAATGTGACGGTTGTGCGACAAACGGCACGGGATCGCAACGCAATCGTGACGGGATCTTCATTCCACCCTACGGCGGCCTTCACGCGTCGCCGGATGACTCGCTCGCATCCAGGATGCGGCCCCGCCAGTCGCTGCCGGCAGCGGAAAGCAGGGTCACCGCCGCCGCCGCCGCGGCTTCCGGCGTTCGGGCAGCCGGATCCTGATCGACGGAATAGGCGCGGGCCCGCAGTGCCGTGCGCAGCGGACCCGGGTACAGACCACTGACCCGCACCGGGCTGCGGCCCAGCTCATCGTGCAGGCTGCCGATCAGACCGCGCAGGCCATGCTGGGCCACACCGTACCCACCCCAGTAGGCCTGCCCCACCCGTTCGGGGGCATCGACCGCGAACACCAGGGCGGCGTCCTTGCGCTGCCGCAGCAGCGGCAGGCAGGCCTGGGCCAGCCAGGCCGGGGCGGTCAGGGTGACATGGAGCGCGCGGGCGAAACTTGCCGGGTCGGCCAGTTCGAACGGGGTCAGGCCGGGGAAATGCGCGGCGCAGACCAGCAGGCCGTCCAGCCGCCCCAGCTCGCGCTGGACGGCCTGGGCCAGCTCGGCATAGTCATCCGGGCCGGCGCCTTCCAGGTCCAGCGGGTACAGCAAGGGTTCCGGGCCGACCGCCTGGACCTGGGCATAGACCCGATCCAGCCGGCGCGGCTTGCGCCCCAGCAGGACCACGGTGGCCCCGGCCGCTGCGGCGGCGACCGCCGCAGCACTGCCCAGTCCTCCCCCGGCGCCAGCGACCAGCACCACGCGGTCCTGCAAAGGACGGCCATCGAGCGCCCCGTCAGTGGGTGACGTCGACGGCCAGGCACTCATCCCTGGGTCGCCTCTTCGACGATGCGCTTGAGCTCGCCGGATTCAAACAGTTCCATGACGATGTCGCAGCCGCCGATCAACTCACCGTTGATGAACAGCTGCGGAAAGGTCGGCAGGTTGGAGAAGCGCGGCAGGTTGGCGCGGATCTCCGGCTCCTCGAGCACGTTGACGGTGCGCAGGGTGACGGCGCCGGCGGCCATCAACGCCTGCACGGCGCGGCTGGAAAAGCCGCACATCGGGTACTGCGGGGTGCCCTTCATGAACAGCACGAGCGGGTAACGATCGACCTCGGCCTGGATTTGCTGCATTACCGCCACAACCACACTCCTTGCTTCGCCGGACAAACCGACCGTGATGGTCGGCTAGACTGCCCACGGTAGCCGCCATTGTAAGCGGATGGAACCGGCTGCCGCCGTCCCCTTGGCCACGAACCTGTCCATGCCCGTCGAATTGCCCGCCCTGCCCTACCTTCCCGGCTCCCTGCAGCCACACCTGTCCGTACAGACCGTGGAACTGCATCACGGCCACCACCATCGCGCCTATGTGGATGCCGTCAACGCCGGCATCCTCGGCACCGAGTGGGAGGAAGCGTCATTGGAAGAGATCGTGCGCCACGCCCAGGGCTCGCTGTTCGATGCCGCCGCCCAGGCCTGGAACCATGGTTTCTACTGGCAGTGCCTGCGCCCGCGCGGCGGCGGCGAACCGCAGGGCCGGCTGGGCGAGCTGGTGAAGCGCCAGTTCGGTGACGCACAGCGCCTGCGCGAGGAGTTCAACCGCACCGCGCTGGGCCTGTTCGGCTCGGGCTGGGTGTGGCTGGTGCAGCACCCGGGTGGCCAGCTGGGCATCCAGGCCACCCGCAACGCCGGCACGCCACTGACCGGTGAAAGCACGCCACTGCTTTGCTGCGACGTCTGGGAGCACGCTTATTACACCGACTACCAGAATGACCGCGCGCGTTACCTGGACGCGTTCTGGCAGATGGTGAACTGGGAATTCGCCGAGAGCCAGCTGCGCTGAGGACATCCGCCGGGCATGGCCCGTCGCTACCCAATCCTCGCGGTAACGCCGGGCCATGCCCGGCGGCACGGTGGCATCACGCGTTCTCGTGTGCAGCCACGGCGTCCATCACCCGCGCCGAGTACACCAGCGCCGCGCCGGCGTTGAGCGACACCGCCACGCCCAATGCTTCGGCGATTTCCTCGCGGCTGGCACCATGTTTCAGCGCCGCGTCCACATGCACGGTGATGCAGCCGTCGCAGCGGGTGGTCACTGCCACCGCCAGCGCGATCAGCTCGCGGGTCTTGGCATCAAGATGGTTGGTCTGCGCGCCCGCATTGGCCAGCGTGGCATAACCCTTGACCGTATCCGGCGAGAGCTTGCCGATCTCGCCGATGCGGCCCTTCAGCTCCTTGCGGTAGGTATTCCAGTCGAGCATGAGGGTGACTCCTGTGAAAGGAGCTCCACGCTACCACCGGGAATGCTGCGCCGATGCCTGCACCGGCGCGCCACACCGTTGCAGGCACACGGGGTTGTGCCGGCCCTTGGCCGGCACGCCCGGCTCAGCGGTTGCGCAGCGCGTGTACCGCCGGCGCCACCTGGGCCTGGCGGTCCAGCTCCAGACCCACCTGGTCCAGCGCGTCGGCCAGGGCAGCGGCATCGTCATCGCGCAATGTGGCATGGCCGACCTTGCGGCCTTCGCGCGGCTCCTTGCCGTAGTCATGCCAGTGGCCACTGGCCTGGGCAAGCACCGGCAACGGGTCGGGCATCTTGCCCAGCCAGTTCAGCATGCAGGCGTGGCCGAGCATGCGGGTGCTGCCCAGGGGCAGGCCCAGCACGGCACGCAGATGGTTCTCGAACTGCGAGGTCTCGCTGCCTTCGATGGTCCAGTGGCCGGAGTTGTGCACGCGCGGCGCCATCTCGTTGGCCAGCAGTTCGCCATCGCGGCAGAACAGTTCCAGCGCGAACACGCCGACGTACTGCAGATGCTCGGCGACACGACGGGCATAGCCGATCGCGGCCTGCTGTTCGGCGTCGGCCAGCACGGCCGGTGCCACGCTGGCCGACAGCACGCCGTCGACGTGCCAGTTGCCGGTGACCGGCCAGGCCTCGAAGCTGCCATCGCGGCCGCGCACGGCAACCACGCTGACCTCGCGCTGGAAGGCCACGAAGCCTTCCAGGATCAGGCCGGTGCGCTCGACCTGCGTGCCCAGCGCATCCCACGCGGCGTCGATGTCGGCTTCGCTGCGCAGGCGGAACTGGCCCTTGCCGTCATAGCCCAGGCGACGGGTCTTGAGGATGCAGGGCAGGCCGAACTCGGCAGCCTTCGCCGCCAGCTCGTCACGGCTGCGGATGTCGGCGAAGGCCGGCAGCGGGATGCCCAGCTTCTGGAACAGGGTCTTCTCGCTCAACCGGTCCTGGGCCACGGCCAGTGCGGCCGGCGGCGGATAGACCGGCACGCGGTCGGCCAGGAACTGTGCACTGTCTGCAGGCACGTTCTCGAAATCGAAGGTGACCACATCGACCTTGGCGGCGAAGTCCGCCAGCGCCTGGCGGTCATCGAAGGCGCCGACGGTGAGCGGTGCCAGCGGGCCGCTGCAGGCATCGGCGGCCGGGTCGTACAGCTCGAAACGCAGCCCCAGCGGCGCACCGGCCAGGACCATCATGCGGGCGAGCTGGCCGCCGCCCAGGATGCCGACGGTCAGGCTCATTGGCGCGGATCGTCGTGGGCCATCACGTCTTCGGTCTGGCGTGCGCGGAACGCGTCGAGCGCCTGGCCGATCGCCGGCTGGTCGCTGCCCAGCATCGCGGCGGCGAACAGCGCAGCATTGGAGGCGCCGGCATTGCCGATGGCGAAGGTGGCGACCGGGATGCCGGCCGGCATCTGCACGATCGACAGCAGCGAATCCATGCCGTTGAGGGCCTTGGACTGCACCGGCACGCCCAGCACCGGCACGGCGGTCTTGGCGGCGATCATGCCCGGCAGGTGCGCTGCCCCGCCGGCACCGGCGATGATGGCGCGCAGACCACGCGGGCCCGCCTGCTCGGCGTAACTGAACAACACATCCGGCGTCCGATGCGCGGACACCACCTTCACTTCGAACGGAACACCCAGGGCTTCAAGCTTCTGGGCGGCGTGCTGCATGGTTTCCCAGTCGGAACGGGAACCCATGACGATGCCGACAAGCGGCGCGATCGGGTTGGGGGTCATTGGCCGTCACCTGCCTTAAAGACGTATTCTAGCCATCTTCCACGCAAGACGAAGAACCATGGATCGCAAGCTGCTCGACCTGCTGGTGTCGCCGGACACCCGCCAGCCCCTGTCCCTGCTGGATGGCAAGGGCCTGGAAGCCCTCAACAAGGCCATTTCCGCCGGCGCAGTGAACAAGGCCGATGGCAACCCGCTGGCGCAGCCGCTGCGCGAAGCGCTGGTCACCCGCGACCGCAAGCAGGTGTTCCGCGTTGACGACGGCATCCCGGTGCTGCTGGCCGAGGAAGCCATCCCGACCGCCCAGATCACCGACTTCCCGGCCGCATGAGCACGCTGCCGACGCCGGATGCGGCCGTTGTCGCCGCCGATGTCGCGCGTGCACTGGCCGAGGACCTGGGCAGCGGTGACGTTACCGCCGCCCTGCTGCCCGACCAGGCCGACAGCGCCTACCTGCTGTGCAAGCAGGACGGGGTGATCGCCGGTCGCCCCTGGTTCGATGCCACCCACCGCGCGCTCGACCCGGACGTGCGCATCGAATGGCGTGTTTCCGAAGGCGACGCGGTCACCGCAGGCACCGTGCTGGCCCTGCTGCACGGACGCAGTCGCAGCCTGGTCAGCGCCGAGCGCACCTCGCTCAATTTCCTGCAGACGCTGTCCGGCACCGCCACCACCACTGCCCGCTATGTGGCCGCCGTGGCCGGTACCGGCACGCGCATCCTCGACACCCGCAAGACCCTGCCCGGCCTGCGCCTGGCGCAGAAGTACGCCGTGCGCTGCGGCGGCGGCGACAACCATCGCTTCGGCCTGTACGACACGGTGATGCTGAAGGAAAACCACATCCGCGCCGCCGGCTCGCTGGCTGCCGCCGTGGCAGGCGCACGCCGGCAGTGGCCCGCGCTGCCGCTGGTGGTGGAAGTGGAGGACCTGACACAACTGCGCCAGGCCCTCGAAGCCGGTTGCGAGCGCATCCTGCTGGACGACTTCAGCCCCGACCTGCGCCGCGAGGCGGTACGCATCACCGCCGGCCGCATTCCGCTGGAAGTGTCTGGCAGCGTCGGCCTGGGCGGCCTGCGCTCGATCGCCGAGGATGGCGTGGACTGCATCTCCATCGGCGGC
This sequence comes from Stenotrophomonas sp. SMYL41, assembly GCF_036319965.1. Classification (NCBI taxonomy): domain Bacteria; kingdom Pseudomonadati; phylum Pseudomonadota; class Gammaproteobacteria; order Lysobacterales; family Lysobacteraceae; genus Stenotrophomonas; species Stenotrophomonas sp. SMYL41. The sequence continues at coordinate 90,026 of NZ_JAWIRX010000004.1, forward strand.
CTGACCAAGCACGTGCAGGCCATCGATCTGTCGCTGAAGCTCGGCCCGCCGCCGGGCTGAAGCCTGCAAGACCCTGTGGAGCCGAGCCCATGCTTGGCTGCTTTCCGGAGCCCTCCCAAGGTGCAACCCGCGCGTTGCGCGCGCGATGAGCCGGGCTACCGCTTCGCTCGCCGGGCATGCGGCGCTACCGGTTCGGAGGCCTTCACGGCTCGGCCACGCCGTCCTCTGCGACGCTGCGGGCATCCCCCACAGGAACCGTGCATGCGCCGGATGCTCTTGCCTGCCTGCCTGCTGCTCGCGGCAGCCCCCTTGTCCGCAGCGGCTGCCGAAGCCTGCGATGTGCCGCCCCGCTTCGGCCTGAGCCCGTTGGCGGTGGCCATCCGCAATACCGCCTGCAACGAACACCGGCTCTGGTTCCGGCCTTTCATCGATCGTGATGGCCGCGCGGCGAGCCTCAGCGTCACCGAGGCCGAGAACGAACACCTGGCCGACAACGGCCTGATCGCCTGGCAGCGCGTGGCCGGCTATTGGCGCGACAGCGGCACGCTCAACGCAATGGGCAGCATCGCGGGTGCCAGCAGCTGCCTGGCACCACTGGGCACGCGTTACACCGACAGCGATTGCCGCGCCTTCCTCGTCGACAACCCATGGTCGGCGGCGTTCATTTCCTGGGTGATGGTGCGGGCCGGCGTGCCCGGCTTCAATACCTCGCCACGCCACATTGACTATATCCGCGCTGCGTACCAGGGCGGGCCCTCGGGCGTGCCCTACCGCCTGGTCGACCCGGCCACGGCCAAACCCGCACCCGGCGATCTGCTGTGCTTCCTGCGCGACCGCAGCAGCACGCTCAGCTACAGCGGGCTGGTGCAGGCACTGGGCAATGGCTCGGTGGGCCACTGGAAATCGCATTGCGAAGTGGTGGTGGCCGCCAATCTTGGCGGCGACCAGACCCTGTACCTGGTCGGTGGCAACGTGATGAACACCGTGGCGATGCGGCTGCTGCCGCTGGAGCGCACCGGATTGATCAAGCTGCCGCCGGCGCGCGAACGCAACAGCACCGGCATCGACCCCAGCTGCACGCCGGGCCGCGAGGACGAATGCAGCTTCAACCGCCAGGACTGGGCGGCGCTGCTGCAGCTGACTGCGGCCGCACCATTGGTGATGCCTTCGCCCACTGCCACGCCGATGCAGACCGCTCCTGCGCCGCAACCGGCCATCGCGCCCGCGCAGCCGGCGCCTGGCCTACCGCCGCCGCGGCGGTGAATGCAGCGCTTGATCCAGCGCGCGTTCGCCGCCATCTTTGCCGGATCGACCTCTGACGGCTGACGCCATGCCCACCCTGCTGCTGTTGCTGATTGCCGGCGGAATCATCTACTTCTTCTGGAATGCCGCACGCTCGGCCGCCGAGCGCGCGGTCGAGCTGGGCCGCAATGCCTGCCGCGCCGCCGATGTGCAGTGGCTGGACCAGGCGGTGCACGCCACCGGCCTGCGACTGTCGCGTGGCGAGGATGGACGGCTCGGTTTCGAGCGCACCTTCAAGTTCGAGTATTCCTACGATGGCATCGATCGCCACGTGGGCCGCATGGTGCTGCGTGGCGACCAGCTGATCTCGTTCACCGGCCCCGGTGCCGCGCGGATCAGCCAGATCCGGCCCGATGTGGAAGATGCCGAGGATGTGTAGGGGCTGAAGGTGTGCCGACCAACGGTCGGCACCCACCGGTAAATCCTGCAAGGAAAAACGCCGCCCATCGGGGCGGCGTCGGAACGGTTACTTGACCACGCGCAGATTCGGGCGGCCCTTCGGCGGCGGGCTGGCCGGCGGCGTATCGTCCGGCGGCGTGCCTTCCTCGTGCAGCAGTTCCTCGCTGGTCGGTGCGGTCTCATTGCCCGGAATGTCATCCGGCAGCGCCATGCCCTGCCCGGTCTCGCGGGCATAGACAGCCAGCACGGCGCTGATCGGCACCTGCACCGGGTAGCTGGTGCCGGAGAAGCGGGCCGAGAAGCTCACCATTTCGTTGTCGATCATCAGCCGCACGACGGCACGTTCGGCGATGTTGAGCACGACCCGGCCGTCCTTGACCGCCGAAGGCGGGACCTGCACGCCGGGGACGCCGGCGTCGACCAGGATGTGCGGGGTCAGCTGGTTGTCATTGATCCATTCCACCAGCGCCCGCAGCAGGTACGGGCGGTGGCTGGTCATGTGGAAGAAGTCTTCGGTCATGCGTGAAGTGTACGCGCCCGGCGCCCCGCCGGGGCGGATCGCCTGCACGCCGGTCGGTGTGCAGACGGGTTGCGCAGGGCCAGGTCAGACCGGGAGATCGCGCAGCTTCTTTTCCTGGTCGGTCAGGCTGCGGACGAAACCCGGGTGGCGGAAGATGCGGTTGCCATAGTCCTCGATCGCCTTGCCGTCCTTCGGAAGCGGCACGTCCAGCGATTGCAGGCGCCAGATGATCGGCGCCATCGCGCAGTCGGCCAGGCTCATTTCCGGGTTGAGGAAGAACTTGCTGGCCTTGAACAGCGGCAGCGAGGCGGTCAGCAGTTCCTTCAGGCGCTTGCGGCCGGCCTCGGCCTGGGTCTTGTTGCCCAGCTGGATGGCCTGTACCTGCGGCACCCAGTCGTGCTCGATGCGCAGCATCGCCAGGCGGATGCGTGCACGCGAGAGCGGATCGACCGGCATCAGCGGCGGATGCGGATAGCGCTCATCCAGGTACTCGCTGACCACCGATGCGGCGTACAGCACCAGCTCGCGCTCGACCAGGGTCGGTACCGAGTGGTACGGATTGAGATCGATCAGGTCTTCAGGCGGGTTCTGCGGATCGACCGGAACGAAGTCGAAGGTGACCCCCTTGGCCGCCAGCACCAACCGTACACGGTGGCACAGTACGTCGTCGTTCGAGGAAAACAGCGTCAGTGTATTGCGCATGCGTACGCTCGCCGCCATCAAAGGCTCTCCCACGACAGGAGACCGCCTGCCGCATCGGCGCCGCCGGCACCGTGCCAGCGGTCGACTCCTCCCCGAGTGTGCAACCGACCATCACAAAAGCCAATAGGCCCGTGCGATGGCCGGCGGCAGAATCAGTGAACGTCCTTCCAGTATTCCTTCTTCAGCAGGTACAGCAGGAAGGTCAGCAGCGCCAGGAACAGGATCACCCACACGCCCAACTGCTGGCGCTTGAGCGCGGCCGGTTCACCGGCGTATTCGAGGAAGTTGGTGATGTCCCGCACGGCCTGGTCGTACTGGCCGGCATCCACCGAACCGGGCGTTTCGATGCGCAGGCCGGTCACCGGCGGGTCCATGCCGGGGGCCTCGGGCTTGCCATGCACGGCATGCTGCAGCCCCTGCATCTCCCACAACGGGTTGGGCATGGAGGCATTGGCAAACAATGCATTGTTCCAGCCCAGCGGCCGGCTGCTGTCCAGGTAGAACGACTTGAGATAGGTGTAGACCCAGTCGCTGCCTCGAACCCGCGCGATCAGGCTGAGGTCCGGCGGCATCTTGCCGAACCACTTCTCGGCGTTCTCCTTGGGCATCGCCACCGGGATCGGATCGCCGATCGCCGAGCCGGTGAAGTTGAGGTTGTTCATCACCTCTTCTTCGGTCAGGCCCAGGTCCTGCGCCATCCGCGAATAGCGCAGGTATTTCAGCGCATGGCAGCTGGAGCAATAGTTCATGTAAAGCTGCGCGCCGCGTTGCAGCGAGGCGCGGTCACCGAGATCGTTGCCGGCCTGCAGCAGCTTGGTGCCGCCCTCGGCGGCGGAGGCCAGGAAACTGCCCAGCATCAGGGTGGCCGCCAGGGCCAGCCGGACCATCCAGCGCTCAGTCATGCGTGGTCACCCTCTCCGGTACCGGCTTGGCCTTGTCCAACCTTGTCCATAGCGGCATGGTGATGAAGAACGCGAAGTACAGGAAGGTCAGCACCCGCCCGATGTAGGTTTCGTGCACGTCGGTGCCCGGGCCGGACCCAATCACGCCCAGCCACACGAAGCACACCGCCAGCACGCCCAGCATCACCTTCGAGATCCAGCCGCGATAGCGCACCGACTTCACCCGGGCCTTGTCCAGCCACGGCACCAGGAACAGGATCGCGATGGCCGAGAACATCACCAGCACGCCGCCCAGCTTGTTCGGCACCACGCGCAACATCGCGTAGTACGGGGTGTAGTACCAGACCGGCTTGATGTGCTCCGGCGTCACCAGGCGATTGGCCTCGGTGAAATTGTCGTGCTCCAGGAACAGGCCGCCGAAACCGGGCGCGAAGAAGATGATGAAGGCGGCGATGATCAGCAGGAAACCAGCGCCGACGCCATCCTTGAGCGTGTAGTACGGGTGGAATGGAATGCCGTCGGCCGGGGCGTTCGGCGACCAGCGGTTGCCCTTCGGCCCCTTCTTGATCTCCACGCCGTCCGGGTTGTTCGACCCCACTTCGTGCAGCGCGCCCAGGTGCAGCACCACCAGCAGCAGCAGTACCAGCGGCAGGGCGATGACGTGCAGCGCGAAGAAGCGGTTGAGCGTGGCGTCACTGGGCAGGTAGTCACCCATGATCCATTCGGTCAGGCCGTTGCCGATCACCGGTATCGCGCCGAACAGCGAGATGATCACCTTGGCGCCCCAGAACGACATCTGGCCCCAGGGCAGCACGTAGCCCATGAAGGCTTCGGCCATCAGCACCAGGTAGATCAGCATGCCCAGGATCCACACAAGCTCGCGCGGTTTCTGGTAGCTGCCATACAACAGGCCGCGGAACATGTGCAGGTAGACCACGATGAAGAACAGCGAGGCACCGGTGGAGTGCATGTAGCGGATCAGCCAGCCCCACTCCACATCGCGCATGATGTATTCGATGGAGCCGAACGCCTCGGCGGCGTTGGTCTTGTAGTGCATCGTCAGGAAGATGCCGGTGACGATCTGGTTGACCAGCACCAGCAGCGCCAGCGAACCGAAGTAGTACCAGATGTTGAAGTTCTTCGGCGCGTAGTACTCGGTGACGTGCTTGCGGTAGACCGGCATCAGGCCCGGCGCGCGGGCATTGACCCAGTCGGCCACGCCGCTGGCGGCACGGCTGAGGATATTGGACATCAGGCAGCCCCCTGCGGATCGACACCGATGATGATGGTGTTGTCGTCCTGGTAGTGGTGCGCGGGCACCTTCAGGTTGATCGGCGCCGGCACGTCCTTGAAGACGCGGCCGGACATGTCGAAGCGCGACTTGTGGCAGGGGCAGAAGTAGCCGCCCTTCCACTGCGGGTCATAGGGTTCGGGCCGGATCTCGGCGACCATTTCCGGTGAGCAGCCCAGGTGCGTGCACAGGCCGACCAGCACGGAGATGTCCGGCTTGATCGAGCGCAGCTCGGGGTTCTGCTTCAGCACGTAGTCCGGCTGCTGGTCCTTCTCGCCGGACTCGGGGTCCTTGAGGCGGCCATCCAGCCCGTGCAGCGCATCGAGGATCGCCTTGGACCGCTTGACGATCCAGATCGGCTGGCCACGCCATTCCACGATCAGGCGTTGGCCTTCCTGCAGCGCGCTGATGTCGGCCACCACCGGTGCGCCGGCAAGCTTGGCGCGGGCACTGGGGTTCCAGGATTTGATGAAAGGAACTGCGGTGAATCCGACGCCGACGGCGCCCACCACGGCTGTGGTGGCAGAAAGAAAACGCCGACGTCCGGTGTTGACTGGATCGTGTACCCCATCGTTGGCCATCCGGCACTCCGATATTGATTAGGTAGCTTTAAGGCTGCCAGCGGATCCGGTGGGGGCCAGAGCCGCATTGAATCATGGGCGAGTGTAGCGGAACCGTCGCGCGCCACACAACGCATTGCAACAACTCTTTCAGATGCGTGCCGCCTGACAGTCGGCGCCTACCTGTTCAAGGAGTGCCGACCAACGGTCGGCACCTACTGGTGACTCAGGGCGGTGCGGTAACGCTCGGCCAGCTGCCCGACCCGGCGCACGTAGTACTGCGTCTCGCTGTAGGGTGGCACGCCACCGTGGCGGTCGACCGCGCCTTCGCCGGCGTTGTAGCCGGCGGCAGCCAGGGTCAGGTCGCCATTGAAGCGCTTCAGCAACCACGCAAGATACTGCACGCCACCGCGGATGTTCTGCCCGGCATCGTAGGAGTCACTGACCCCGAAACGGGCCGCGGTCGGCGGCATCAGCTGCATCAGGCCCTGCGCGCCAGCGCGGCTGAGCGCGGTCGGGTTGTAGGCCGACTCGGCGTGGATGATGGCGCGCACCACGGCTTCGTCGACGCCGAACTCGCGCGCGGCCGAGGTGATCTCGGTCTGGAACGCGGTGGTGTTCAAGCGCACCGAACCGAAGTCCACGCGCGGGTTGACGCCGCAGGCGTAGCAGCGCTCCATGAAACTGTAGCGGATGGTGCGCACCGGGCCGAGGTTGGCCACCTGGGTCGGCCGCGCACTGGTGTAGTGGCGCACGCCATCCTTCATGAAGGAATAGACCTGGCCGCTGACCATGCGCCCGCTGCGCGAGGCGACCGGGGTCGCGGGTACGGCGGCTGGCACAACCGCCGGTGCCGCAGCGCTGGCTGCCACCGCCACCGGGTTGCGCTCGATGCTGGCCACGGTGGTCGGCGCCGGCTTCGGCGCGGCCACCACCGGGCGCGGTGCCGGGCGGAGGTCGCGGCTGTAGCTGATGGCGCTGCAGCGGGCCCCGGCCACGCGCTTGCTGACGTAGCTGGTGACGCCGTCGGCGCCCTGGCACTTGAACAGGGTGCCCGCGCTGGCCGGCGCAGCGGTCAGCGCAGCGATGATGATCGCCGTTGTCCCCAGTATCCCCTTCATGCCGGCGAGTGTCCCAGCTTCGCCGGGGCTTGCCAAGCGACGCGGCTCAGCCTGTGACCGGCGGCACAGCCAGCAGCTGCCCCAATCCGGCCAGGCGCTGTGCCAGTTCATCGCGCAGGCCCGGCGGCGTGGTCCACAACGCCACTGGCACCCGGTCCAGGCTGAGGATCTGCGCCAGCATCATGCCGCGGCTCTCGGCGCCCATGCGCAGCAGGCAATGGGCGGGCCCGTCGGCCTCGAGCACACCGCACCAGGGCGGGATGCGGCCTTCCAGCTCGGCGTGGCTGCCGGCCAGGCGGACGATGGCCTGCAGCGCGAACGGGGCCTGGCTGACCGCCTGCCGCACCATGACGTCCGGTGGTGCGGGCGTACGGCGGTGCATGCCCGGCTCGGCGCATTCGCGCACCGCGCCCATCCGGTCCACGCGCAGGGTACGCCAGTCCTGCCGGCCCAGGTCCCAGGCCAGCAGGTACCAGCGCCGCCCGTAATTGACCAGGTGCTGCGCCTCGACCTCGCGCTGGGTCACCGCGTCCTGCGCACTGCGGTATTCGAAGGCCAGCCGTGACGCCTGCCGGCAGTGCTGGGCCAGCCGTCCGAGCAGGCGTGCGTCGGTGGACGGAAGGTCGGACAAAGTGGCCGTCGCTGCGTGCACCTCGCCGGCCTGCTGGCGGCGACGGCTGGGCACCAGCGGGTCGAGCTTGGACAACAGGCCGCGCGCGGTGTCGTCGATGCCGGCGACGGTGGCCGAGGCCGCGCGCAGGGCGATGGCCAGGGTGGTTGCCTCCTCCTCGTCCAGCAGCATCGGCAGCACCGGTGCCCCTGCCCCCAGCTGGTAACCGCCCCCTACCCCGGACGAGGCCTGCACCGGATAGCCCAGCTCGCGCAGGCGCTCGATGTCGCGGCGGATGCTGCGCCGGTCCACGCCCATCCGCTCGGCGAGCTCGGCCCCGGACCACTGGCGGCGGGCCTGCAGCAGGGCAATCAGGCGCAGCAGTCGATGGGCGGTATGGCGCATGAAGGATCGAGGACAGAAGTCGTCCGCAATACTGCCTCAGGATGGCCTCCAGTTCACCACCCACCGCAAGGAGCAATGCCATGACCTCACGCCAGATCACCCTGTACCACGCCGCCCGTTCGCGCTCGAGCGGCGCGGTGGCCCTGCTCGAGGCGCTGGGTGCGGATTACCGCATGCAGGTGTTGGACCTGAAGGCCGGCGCCAACCTGGCCCCGGCCTACCTGGCCATCAACCCGATGGGCAAGGTGCCGGCCATCGTCCACAACGGCGCGCTGGTGACCGAGCAGGTGGCGATCTACCTGTACCTGGCCGACCTGTACCCGGAAGCCGGGCTGGCGCCGCCGATCGGCGACGCCCTGCGCGGCCCCTACCTGCGCTGGATGGCCTTCTACGGTGCCTGTTTCGAGCCGGCGATGATCGACAAGGCGATGCACCGCGAGCCACCGCCGCGCCTGATGTCGCCTTACAACGATGCGGAGACCGTGCTGCAGGTGGTCGAGGCCCAGCTGGCGCAGGGCCCCTACCTGCTCGGCGAGACGATGAGCGCCGCCGACGTTCTCTGGGGCAATGCGCTGGCCTGGACCACCGCCTTTGGCCTGGTGCAGCCGGCGCCGGCAACGGCCGACTACATCGCCCGGATGAGCGCGATGACCGCCTTCGACCGGTCGCGGCAGATCGATGCGGAGCTGGCGGCGGCGTAATGGCGGCGGGTGGCGCGGGATATCGGTAGCGCGGGGCCATGCCCCGCGAGCGCACCGCCCGGCCCCGTTGGCGTTCCGCCGAGCACGGCCCGGCGCTACCGGGCGGCTGGCGCGGGATGCGGGTAGAATTGCCCGCTTTCCCGCCACCCGAATGGATTAAGCGCCATGACCGGGACGCCAGACGTCTTTCCGCCCGCCACGCCGGGCGGTACCCCGCTCGTTGCCCTGCCCGCTGGTCCGCGCAAGCCCGACCAGGTGAAAGGCAAGCTGTACATCAAGACCCACGGTTGCCAGATGAACGAGTACGACTCGGCCAAGATGGCCGACGTGCTTGCCGCCAGCGATGGCCTGGAACTGACCGACAGCCCGGACGACGCCGACGTCATCCTGGTCAACACCTGCTCCATCCGCGAGAAGGCGCAGGAGAAGGTGTTCAGCCAGTTGGGCGTGTGGAAGGGCCTGAAGAACAAGGGCCGCGAGGTCATCATCGGCGTGGGCGGCTGCGTCGCCTCGCAGGAAGGCGAAGCGATCATCAAGCGCGCGCCGTTCGTCGACCTGGTGTTCGGCCCGCAGACCCTGCATCGCCTGCCGGAGCTGATCCGTGCACGTCGCGAGCAGAAGCGGCCGCAGGTGGACATCAGCTTCCCCGAGATCGAGAAGTTCGACCGCCTGCCCGAGCCGCGTGCCGAAGGTGCATCGGCCTTCGTGTCGATCATGGAAGGCTGTTCCAAATACTGCTCGTTCTGCGTGGTGCCCTACACCCGCGGTACCGAAGTCAGCCGCCCGTTCGAGGACGTGGTGGTGGAAGTAGCGCAGCTGGCCGCGCAGGGCGTGCGCGAGATCAACCTGCTCGGCCAGAACGTCAACGCGTATCGCGGCCCGTATGGCGACGGCGAGTTTGCCGACCTCGGCCTGCTGATCCGCACCATCGCCGAGATCGATGGCGTCGGCCGCATCCGCTTCACCACCTCGCACCCGCTGGAGTTCAGCGATTCGCTGATCGACGCGTTCCGCGACGTGCCGCAGCTGGCCAATTTCCTGCACCTGCCGGTACAGGCCGGCAGTGACCGCGTGCTGTCGGCGATGAAGCGCGGCTACACCGCGCTGGAATTCAAGTCGAAGATCCGCAAGCTGCGCGCGGTGCGCCCGGACATCTCGATCAGCTCGGACTTCATCGTCGGCTTCCCCGGCGAGACCGATGCCGATTTCGAGAAGACCATGAAGCTGATCGAAGACATCGGCTTCGACCACAGCTTCTCCTTCATCTATTCGCGTCGCCCGGGTACGCCGGCCGCGGACCTGGAAGACACGATCAGCGACGCCGAGAAGCACGCGCGACTGTCGCGCCTGCAGGAGCGCATCAATGCGCACGCCGCCAGCATCTCCGAGAAGATGGTCGGCACCGTGCAGACCGTGCTGGTGGAAGGCCCTTCGCGCAAGAACCCGAACGAGCTGACCGGCAAGACCGAGAACATGCGTTCGGTGAACTTCCCGGCGCCGGCTCGGTTGATCGGCCAGTTCGTGGATGTGGTGATCACCGAAGCGCTGACCAATTCGCTGCGCGCGCGCGTGGTGGCGGAATAAGGTGTGCCGGCCAGCGGCCGGCACCCACCAGGGGAGAGAGATGTGCCGACCAACGGTCGGCACCTACCGGGGTGGATGCCGGCCGGTGGTCGGGCGTGTCGAATCCAGGCGTTTGGGGAAACCCAGGAGTGCCCGGGGGATCATCACCACGATGAAGGCCAGCAGCGCCAGCGCATCCGGCCACAGCTCCCACAGCGAGGCGCCGCGCAGCATGATGCCGCGCACCAGGCGCAGGAAGTGGGTCAGCGGCAGCACCTCGGCCAGCCACTGCACCGGCCTCGGCATGCCCGCGAACGGGAACATGAAGCCCGACAGCAGGATCGACGGCAGGAACAGGAACAGCGTCATCTGCATGGCCTGGAACTGCGAGCGCGCGCGGGTGGAGATCAGCAGGCCCAGCGCCAGGTTGGCCAGCACCAGCAGTACCGCGGCCAGGTAGATGTCCAGCAGGCTGCCGCGGATCGGCACCTGGAACAGCCAGGTGCCCAGCACCAGTACCAGCGTGGTCTGCAGCAGACCGATGGCCGCATAGGGCAGCACCTTGCCGACCATCAGTTCGCTGCGCGACACCGGTGTGGCGATCAGCAGCTCCATGTTGCCGCGCTCGCGTTCGCGCACCACCGCTACCGCGGTGAACATCACCAGGGTCATGGTCAGGATCACCCCGATCAGGCCCGGCACGATGTTCACCGCCGAGCGCCGTTGCGGGTTGTAGAAGCTGGTCACGCTGACCGGACCACTGGCGATGCTGCCTTCGCGCAGCGGACGCATGTTGCTGGCCGGACGCGTATCCAGCGGCACCTGTGCCAGCTGGATCGCCGCGCTCTGCACCACGGTATCGCTGCCATCGACCAGCACCTGCACCGCCTCGCGACCGTCGAAGCGGCGACGCTCGAAGTCGGCCGGCACCACGATGCCGACACTGATCTCGCCACGGCGCAGCGCCTGCATCAGCTGGGCCGGCGTGTAGGCCTGGCTGCGCGGCGTGATCACGCCGGTGGCCACCATGTCCTGCACCAGCGCACGTGACGCCGCACTGTTGGCCTGGTCGGCGATACCGGCGTCGAGATGGCGCAGGTTGAGATTGATCGCGTAGCCGAACAGCAGCAGCTGCATCACCGGAATGCCGACGATCATCGCCAGCGTGATGCGGTCGCGGCGCAGCTGCCGCAGCTCCTTGAGCATGATCGCCCAGAGCCGGCGCAGGTTCATGCCGCCGGCTCCCGGCCGCGGCCGCGGGTAGCAGCGACGAAGACATCTTCCAGGTTCGGTGCCATTGTCTCGATACGGGCCTGCGGGTCAGCGCTGGACAGCGCACGGCCCAGCACTGCGACATCCGCCGCCCCCTCATTGCACAGCACGCGCAGATGGGTACCGATCTGCGCCACGCTCAGCACCCCGGGCAGCTCGGCCAGCGCGCGGCTTGCCAGCCGCGGCTGCGACGCGGTGACCTGCAGCGTGCGCCCTTCCAATCGTGCGCACAGTTCAGCCGGCGTGCCATCGGCCACCAGCGCGCCACGATCCAGGATCGCCAGCCGGTGGCAGCGCTCGGCCTCGTCCATGTAGTGGGTCGACACCAGCACCGTGGTTCCGGCGTCGGCCAGCTCGAACAGGGCCTCCCAGAAATCGCGGCGCGATTCGGGATCGACCGCGCTGGTCGGTTCATCCAGGAACAGCAGTTCGGGCGAATGCACCACGGCGCCGGCCAGGGCCAGGCGTTGCTTCTGCCCACCACTGAGGGTTCCGGCCAGCTGCGGCTGCCGGTCCAGCAGACGGTACTGCTGCAGCAGTTCGTCGATCCGACGCCGAGCCTGCGCGCGCGGCAGATCCTGGATGGCAGCGAGGAACTCCAGGTTCTCGCGCACCGACAGATCTTCATACAACGAGAAGCGCTGGGTCATGTAGCCGATGCGTCGGCGCAATGCCTCTGCCTGCTCGGGCACGGCCAGGCCCAGCACCTCGATCTGCCCGGCGCTGGGTTCCAGCAGGCCGCACAGCATGCGGATGGTGGTCGACTTGCCGGACCCGTTCGGGCCCAGAAAACCGTACACCTGCCCGCGCGGCACGGTCAGGTCGACGTTGTCCACGGCCAGCAGTTCGCCGAAGCGGCGCGTCAGGCCCTGCGCATGCACCGCGATGTCCGCGCCAGTGTTCAGAAGCGCACCTGCACCGGCAGCCCGGCCGGAAGCGTCCGCATGTCGGCGACCGCGTCCACTTCGATCTCGGCCAGGTAGCTCAGCCGTTCGACGTCATCACCGGTCAGTGCGTAGTACGGCGTGAATGAAGGTTCGCTGCGGATCGAACGCACGTGCCCCTTCAGCACGGTGTTGCCGCCTTCCAGCCGTATCTGCGCAGCCTGCCCGACCTTGACCTGCAGGCGCAGTGGCTGCGGCAGGTAAACGCGCGCATAGGGGCGCTCGCCAACCAGCATCACTGCCAGCGGCGCCCCGATCGGCGCCTGGTCACCTTGCCGGTACGGCAAGGCATCGACCACGCCATCGCGCGGTGCACGCAGCTGCAGCTTCTGCAGGTTCACCCCCTGCACCACCTGCTGCGCCCGTGCGGCATCGGCGGCCGCCTGGCCCTGGGCGATGTCCTGCGCGCGGCTGCCGTGCACCAGTTCCAGCCAGGCCTGCTCGGCGGCACGCACGCTGGCCTCGGCATTGCCGGCAGCCGCCCGTGCACGGTCCAGTTCGGCGGCGGCCACCAGCTGCTGGCGTGCCAGCGGCTGCACCCGGCGATAGTAGGCGCTGGCTTCGACGGCCTGGGCGCGAAGCGCGGCCAGCTGGGCCTGGGCCTGCGCAATCTGTTCCTCGCGCGGGCCAATCTTCAGTTCTTCCAGTTGCGCCTGCGCACGCACCGTGTCGGCCTGCGCAGCAGCAAACTGCGCGTTGCCGCGCGCCGGGTCGAGCTGCATCAATACAGCGCCGGCCTTGACCGGCTGGCCCTCGCGCACCTCCACCGCAGCGATCACCTCGGCCGCTGGTGCTGGCACCGTGATCCGGTCCCACTCCAGCGTGCCCAGCGCAGTCGGCGTTGACGGCTCACACCCCGCCAGCAGGCCGATGCCTGCCAGTCCGATTCCACGCATCCCGTTGCTGATGCCCATGCCATCCCCTCCTGCGACGGCGCCACGGTGCCATGCACCGCGTGCACCCTCAATGATTCCGATCAGCCCTGGCGGTTTATTCACCACGGCCTGGCGGGCCTTGGGCTGCAAGGCTCCGCGCCACCTGTCCACAGGTTGATTCGGCATCATTCCACAACCGGTGTGGAAAACCGGCGACGCAGGATCGTGTTGCACGCCTGGCAGCGGAACCTGCGCTGCCATCACGAAGAACACCGACGTGCCCGGCGAAGCTTCCGACGAAGCGCTGCGAAGTGCCCCTTCCCCCGGTGCGTCCGTCCTGCAGGTGCCACCCCCATTGCGGCCGTGACGGTTTTTTCACCACCCTCTCATGAGGCTTGTGGCACAAGCATCGCAGAGGCCTATCCACAGGTTTCCGCAGCCCCCGTCCACACCGGGTGTGGAAAAGCCCGCATCGACCTCCTGCTGGCCGTGCGCCCCGTGCGCGCGCTACCCTTGTCCTCCCTGAATACACTGCGGTGGAAGGCTTCCGCCCCACCCCGAGCAATGAAAAGCATCGATCACCGAGACTTCACCCTGTCGCCGGAAGACAACGAGCGGCTGGCCAACCTGTGCGGCCCTTTCGATGGCCACCTGCGCCAGATCGAGCTGAAGCTCGGCGTGGAGATCGCCAACCGTGGCTTCGTGTTCCGCATCAGCGGCCCCAGCGAGGCCATCGTGGAAGCGCAGAAGCTGGTCGAGGCGCTCTACGCCGAAGCCGGCGAGACCACCTTCGACAACCACGCCATCCACCTGCGCCTGGCGCAGGCCAATGTCGAGCAGATCGCCGAGCGCTCCTACGAAGCGCAGGACGTGGCGATCAAGGTCAAGCGCGGCACGGTACGCGGCCGCGGTGCCAACCAGGGCCGCTACCTGCACCAGATCGCCACCCATGACATCAACTTCGGCATCGGCCCGGCCGGTACCGGCAAGACCTTCCTGGCCGTGGCCAGCGCGGTCGAAGCCCTGAACGAATCGCGGGTGCAGCGCCTGATCCTGGTGCGCCCGGCGGTGGAAGCCGGCGAGAAGCTGGGCTTCCTGCCCGGTGACCTGAGCCAGAAGGTCGATCCCTACCTGCGACCGCTGTACGACGCCCTGTACGAGATGATGGGCGTGGAGAAGGTGGTCAAGCTGCTGGAAAAGAACGTCATCGAGATCGCACCGCTGGCCTACATGCGTGGCCGCACGCTCAACGATGCCTTCGTGATCCTGGACGAAGCACAGAACACCACCATCGAGCAGATGAAGATGTTCCTGACCCGCCTCGGCTACGGCTCCACCGCAGTGGTCACCGGTGACCTGACCCAGACCGACCTGCCCAAGCACGTGAAGTCCGGCCTGCGCGATGCCATCGACGTGCTGCGCGAGGTCGAGGGCGTCAGCTTCACCTTCTTCGAATCCCGCGACGTGGTGCGTCATCCGCTGGTGGCGCGCATCGTCAGCGCCTACGATCGCCGCGACCTGCATCAGATCCAACCTGGAGCAACTCCATGACCCGTGGTCCCGTGCGACTGGACGTCGCCGTCAGTTATGCCCTGCCGCGCACCGGCCTGCCGGCGGCGGTGAGTTTCCGCAAATGGGTGGCCGCGGCGCTGAAAGGCCGCATCCGCGAGGCCGACCTGGCCATCCGCGTGGTCGATGCCAAGGAAGGGCAGTCGCTGAACCGCCATTACCGCGGCAAGGACTACGCCACCAACGTGCTCAGCTTCCCGGCCGAAGTGCCCGAAGGCCTGCCCAAGGGCGTGAAGTTTCCGCTACTGGGCGACCTGGTGATCTGCGCACCGGTGGTGGCCCGCGAGGCCAATGAACAGGGCAAGGCGCTCAACGCGCACTACGCGCACCTGACCGTGCACGGCGTGCTGCACCTGCTCGGCTGGGACCACGAGGACGACAAGGAAGCCGACGCGATGGAACAGCTGGAGCGCGAGATCCTGGCCGAGCTCGGCATCGCCGATCCCTACGCCGGGGAGCGCTGAGGCCCACGCACACCGGGTTCTTCACGGAGGACGACCCCATCGCGCTGCTGCCCGCACTCATCGCCGCTCTCTTGCAGGTGACTACCGCCCCGGGCATCGACCCCGAGCGGGAACGACCGTCGCCGTTCCCGGCCAGCGACAGCGTCGCCGACATTGCCGCCAAGGTCGCCGAGGTGCAGGCCTTCTTTGACGTCAGTCAACAGACGGCGCGCCAGCCGGTCGCCGAGGCGCAGCAGCACGCATTGATGGAACGTTTGAAAGCGCGCCACGCGGCACGCCTCGCCGGAATCTGGGTGGACAACGCGGCGGGTTGGAACGTCGTCGTTCGATTGACTGGCCCAGAACCCGCGGCCGATGAGACACATCCAGGGGCGGATGGCCCGCAAGGCGTGCGCTACATCACCGGCGCTGCGCTGACGGAGGCCGAGATGCAGCATCGCCTTCATGCCCAGCATTGCTGGTTCGTGCCACAGCTGCCCGAGCTGATCGGCTATGGCCTGGACGTCATGACCGGTGAACTGGAGCTGGAACTCTGGGATACCGCAGGCGCACGCGCAACAGCAGCTGCCGTGCGCGACCACCTGCAGGCGCAACTGGGCTACCCGGTCAGGCTGCGCTGGCACCCAGCGGGATCGCACCTGCAATCCCGCTGACGGCATGGAGGCGCTCGCGATGGCTGACCGGGACCGGTACGATCACCGGCCTGCCTTCCGTTGCGGATCCTGTGCCCGTGCTGCGTATTGCCCTGCCCCTGCTGCTCGCCGCGTCCGCCCCGGCCGCCGCCCTGGACCTGCCGGCCCTGATCGAATGCCGCCAGGGCGTAGCCGACCACGCTGCACTGGCGCCGCTGCTGGCCGACCCATTGAAGGCCGTCGCCCAGGGCCTGCAGCCCCTGCCGCAGGGCAACCAGTTCATGAGCGAGTACCGGCTGGCCCAGCCGATCAGCGTGTTCGGCGCCCGCACCGAGCGGGTCGCCGTGGCCGGGTCCAGCGTCATGGCGATCCTCGACCAGGCCGACCCGCGCCCGCTGGCCAAGCGGCTGGGGCTGGAGACCGGCTACGACCAGGATGGCAAGTTCATGGCCGGCCGCGAGCTGGTCAGCCGCGACGTGACCGACCCCAAGAGCGGCGAGGCCCAGATCGAGTCGATCATCCTCAGCGTCTCCACCGTGGCCTCCCACCCCGGCAAGACCCTGGCCGGCTGCACCTACAGCCTGGACCTGCCCGAGGAAGAAGCGCCCGCCCGGCCTGAACTGGTGCCGCCGCCGATTACCGGACCCGGCAGCGACGGTCACTGACAGGCCGCTACATCCTGCTAGACTGGGGCCAACGCCCGGCCTGCCGGGTGCCTTTTTTCCAGAGATGTCAGAAGACGACAGTAGTAGCTCCCCTGCGGAGCACAGTGAAAAGAAGCGCGGCTGGCTTGAACGCCTGACCTCCGCTTTCTCCGGCGAACCCCACACCCGCGACGAGCTGGTCGCTGTCCTGCACACCGCGCAGGAAGAGGGCCTGATCGCCGCCGATACCCTGAAGATGATGGAAGGCGCCATTTCGGTGGCCGAGCTGACCGTGGGCGACGTGATGATCTCGCGCTCGCAGATGGTCTCGCTGCCGGTCGAAGCGCCCTTCCTGGAACTGATGAAGCAGGTGGTCGAATCCGGCCATTCGCGCTTCCCGGTGCACGGCGAGAACAAGGACGACATCCTTGGCATCCTGCTGGCCAAGGACCTGCTGCGCGGCGTGGTCGCCGACAACGGTCCGGCCAACGTGCGCGAGCTGCTGCGCCCGGCGGTGCTGATTCCGGAGGCGAAGAAGCTCAACGTGCTGTTGAAGGAGTTCCGCCTGTCGCGCAACCACATGGCCATCGTGGTCGACGAGTACGGCGGTGTCGCCGGCCTGGTCACCATCGAGGACGTGCTGGAACAGATCGTCGGCGAGATCGACGACGAGCATGACGAGGCCGAGGATCCGTCGGCGCAGATCGCCATCCAGTCCGACGGCCAGTACGTGGTCGACGCGCTGACCCCGATCGGCGATTTCAACGAACGCTTCGGCGCCACCTTCTCCGACGAGGACTACGACACCATCGGTGGCCTGGTCACCGAGGCCGTGGGCCACCTACCGGAAGTCGGTGACGAGCTGGCGCTGGACCGCTTCATGTTCCGCGTGGCCCGCGCGGATGCGCGCCGGGTGCAGGCCTTCCACGTGACCGTGCTGCCGCCGGACGCGCAGGACGACACTTGAAGCGCCGCGGTCTGATCCTGGCGGTGTGGCTGGCACTGTGCGTGCTGGCCATGGCCCTGCCACTGGCCGCATTCGCGCAGCCGGTGGCAGCTGCGCCTGCTGCCAGCGCCGAGGCCCCTGCTCCGCGCATCGGCGTGGTGACCATGCAGCCGGGCACGGTGTTCTTCGAGCGCTTCGGCCATGACGCCATCGTGGTCCTTGATCCGGTCAGCGGCGAGGCGACCTCGTACAATTTCGGCTACTTCGATCCGTCCGAGGACGATTTCATCAGCCGCTTCGCACGCGGCGACATGATGTATTACCTGGTGGCGCTGCCGCTGCAGCAGGACCTGTCGTACTACGACGAGACCGGCCGCGGCGCCAGCGTGCAGTGGCTGGACCTGCGCCCGGACCAGGCGCGCGCGCTGGCCGCCGACCTGGCGGAGCGGGCCAAGCCGGAAAACGCGCGCTACCACTACGACTACTACACTGCAAACTGCGCCACGATGGTGCGCGACACCGTGGACAAGGCACTGGGTGGCGGACTGCAGTCGCAGCTGTCGGGGCGCTCGCGCGGTAATACCTACCGCAGTGAATCGGTGCGCCTGGCCTCGCCGGCACCGTGGATGTGGCTGGGCTTCGACGTCGGTCTGGGGCCGTTCGCCGACCAGCCGCTGTCACGCTGGCAGGAGGCCTTCGTGCCGATGCGCCTGGCCGACGCGCTGCGCCAGGCACGCAACAGCGACGGTCGGCCGCTGGTGCAGTCCGAACAGGAACTGCTGCCGCACCGCATCGCCCCGGAGCCGAAGGAATCGGCACGCCGCTGGTGGCCCTGGCTGCTGTGCGGCCTGCTGGTCGCCGCTGGCGTGCTGGCGCTGCGCAACCGGCCGCGCCTGCTGGCCGGGCTGGCCCTGCCATTCTGGCTGCTGTGCGCCCTGCTCGGTGGCGTGCTGGTGTTCCTGTGGGGCTTCAGCATCCACTACGCTGCGTGGGCCAACCGCAACCTGCTGCTGCTTTCGCCGCTGGCCCTGCTCCTTCTGCCGGGCGCGATCGCGCTGCTGCGCCGGCGCCTGCCGGGCCGCATGTTCAGGGTCGTGCTGTGGTTGCTGGCGGTGCAGGCCGTGGCGGCGCTGGTGCTGCACTGGCTGACCCTGCAGGCGCAGTACAACGTGCAGTGGATCGTGCTGCTGCTGCCCGTGCACGCAGCGCTGGCCTGGGTGCTGGGGCGCCGTCCTCACTTGTCCGAAACACGGCACTGACGCACGATGGCGGGCATGTCATTGCCCGCCTCCGCTTCCGCCCCTGCTTCGGCCAACCCTGCCTGCGTCATCAACTGCGTCCATTACGATGACGAGGGCAAACGCCACGACATCAGCCTGGATGCCATCAGCGATGTCATTGCCAGTGGCAACGGCTTCGTCTGGGTGGGCCTGTACGATCCCAACGACGATGTGCTGCTGAAACTGCAGGAGGAATTCTGCCTGCACGACCTGGCCATCGAGGACGCGCGCAACGCGCACCAGCGGCCCAAGGTCGAGACCTACGGCAATTCGCTGTTCGTGGTGGTGACCACCGCGCAGATGGTGGACGAACGCATCCAGTATGGCGAAACCCACGCCTTCCTCGGCCCGCGCTTCCTGGTGACGGTGCGCCACGGTGCCTCGCTGTCCTACGCCCCGGTGCGTGCACGGGTGGAACGCGAGCCGCAGCTGCTGAAGATGGGCCCGTCGTACTGCCTGTATGCGGTGACCGACTTCGTGGTCGACAACTACCTGCCCATCGTGCACCGCTTCCGCGACACCCTGGACCTGCTGGAAAAGGACATCTTTGCCGACAACTACAAGCGCAGCACGGTGGTGCGGCTGTACGAGCTCAAGCGCGAACTGAACAAGATGCGGATGGCGGTGGCACCGCTGCAGGATGTGCTGGCGCAGCTGCGCCGCTACCAGGGCGAGCTGATCCCCGATGAAGTGAAGCTCTACGTGCGCGACGTGCACGACCATGCGGTACGCATCAGCGATGTGATCGACACCCTGCGCGAGATGCTGGGCACCGCGCTGAGCGTGAACCTGTCGCTGGTGACCCTGGCGCAGGGCGAGACGGTCAAGCGACTTGGCGCGTGGGCCGCACTGCTGGCAGCGCCGACGCTGATCACCAGCTGGTACGGCATGAATTTCAGCCACATGCCCGAGCTGAGCGAACCGTGGTCGTACCCGCTGATGATTGTCGGCGTGGGCGGCGTCTGCGTGGGCCTGTACCGGTTGTTCAAGCGCGCGAAGTGGTTATAGGGAGAGTATCGACCAAGAGTCGATACCCACCAGACCGCCAGGCCACGACCATTGGTCGTGGCGCATGGCCCGCGTTCGGAATCAAGCCACGTAGACAGTCTTGATGTTCATGAACTCGTGGATGCCGTGGTCAGCCAGCTCCCGACCGAAACCAGACTGCTTGCTTCCACCGAACGGCAACCGCGCGTCGCTCTTGACGATGGCATTGACGAATGCCGCGCCGCACTCCATGCGCTGGGCGAAACGCTCACCACGTACTGGATCCTGCGTCCACACGCTGCCACCCAGGCCGAAGCGGGTGTCATTGGCCACGCGCAGCGCATCGGCCTCGTCCTTGACCCGGATCACCGCAGCGACGGGACCGAACAGTTCCTCGTCATAGGCCGGCATGCCCGGACCGACCTGGTCGAGCACGGTGGCCGGGTAGCCCGCATGCGTGCCGGCAATGGGCTCGCCGCCGACCAGAATGCGGGCGCCCTTGGCCACGCTGGCCTGCACCTGCTTGTGCAGTTCATCGCGCAGGTCCGCGCGCGCCATTGGCGCCAGCGTCGTGCTGCGTTCGCCGGGATCGCCGTACTGGCGCTCGCCTGCGGCTTCAACAAAGCGCCGGGTGAACTCATCGGCCACCGCATCGACCACGATGAAGCGCTTGGCTGCGATGCAGGTCTGCCCGCTGTTGTCGAAGCGCGACTTCACGGCCGCCGCAATGGTCTTGTCGAGGTCGGCATCGTCGAGCACCACAAAGGCATCGCTGCCACCGAGTTCCATCACCGATTTCTTCAGCTGGCTGCCGGCATTGGAGGCGATCGATCGCCCTGCCCGTTCGCTGCCGGTCAGCGTCACCGCCTTCACCCGTGCGTCGCGCAGCACGTCGGCGGCCTGGTCGTTGTCGATATGCAGCACGTCGAACACGCCGTCCGGCAGGCCGCCGTCACGGCACACCGCCAGGATCAGGTCGGCACACTGCGGCACGTTGCTGGCGTGCTTGAGCAGGGCCACGTTGCCGGCCATGAACGCCGGCGCGAGGAAGCGGAATACCTGCCAGATCGGAAAATTCCACGGCATCACCGCGAACACGCAGCCGATCGGCTCGTAGCGCACATAGCTGCGTTGGGCCTCGGTGTCGATCAGCTGCGGCTTGAGGTAGTCGGCCGCGTGATCGGCGTAGTACTCGCAGGCCGCGGCGCACTTGTCGACCTCGGCCAGCGCTTCGGCCTTGAGCTTGCCCATCTCGTGGGTCATCGCCTGCTGCAGATCGTCACGGCGCGCGCGCAGCTGCGCGGCAACCTGGCGCAGGATCGCGCCGCGTTCCTGCAGCGAGCGATCGGCCCAGCCAGGGAACGCCTCGGCAGCAGACTGCAGGCGCTGCTCGATGTCGGCTGCACCCATCAGTTCATGGCGGTAGGTCACCTGGCCGGTGGCCGGGTCGATGATCTCGACGGTCATGGGGGATCTCCATCTGGAAGACCCCCATTGTGCGCCGTTGCCCGTGAGCCGGATGTTGCCGGATCAGCCGACAGACCGCGGCCTCAGCCGTTGTCCTGCCGTGCCAGCTGCAGGTCACGCTGGCGCCGTTTCTCGGCGCGGGCGTTGATGTACCAGCCGATCACTGCGGCAATCGACACCGCCGACACCAGCAGTGTGGCCAGCGCGTTGATCTTCGGGCTGATACCCATGCGCACCGAGGCGAACACCTTCATCGGCAGCGTGGTCGAGCCCGGCGTGGCCACGAAGCTGGCCACCACCACGTCATCCAGCGACAGGGTAAAGGCGAGCAACCAGCCCGCCACCAGCGCCGGCGCGATGATCGGCAAGGTGATGCGGGTGAACACGGTCAGCCGGCTGGCACCCAGGTCCATCGCCGCTTCTTCCAGCGACAGGTCCATTTCCTGCAGGCGCGAAGACACCACCACGGTGACGAAGCACAGGGTGAAGGTGACGTGCGCGATCCAGATGGTGGCCAGGCCACGTGCGGGGAAGCCGGGAATCGCCCCCATCGAGGCCAGCAGCGCCATCAGTGAGAAACCGAGGATCACATCCGGCATCACCAGCGGCGCGGTGACCAGCGCACCGAACAGCGGCTTGCCGCGGAAGCGTTTGAAGCGGGTCATCACCATCGCCGCCAACGTGCCCAGCACGGTGGCGGTACAGGCGGTCCAGAACGCCACCACCAGGCTGGTCCACATTGCATCCATCAGCGCGCGGTCGGCGAACAGGTCGCTGTAGGCGCGGGTGGAGAACCCGGCCCAGACCATCGCCAGCCGCGAGCTGTTGAACGAATAGAACATCAGCAGCAGGATCGGCAGGTACAGGAAGGCGAAGCCGAGCAGCAGCACGCCCAGCCCGAGGCCCTTTGCGCTACGCGGGCTCATGCCTGCTTCCCTTCCAGCAGGCGCTGCTGGGAACGGTTGAACAGCAGGATCGGCACCAGCAGCAACAGGATCATCGCCACCGCCATCGCCGAAGCTCCCGGCCAGTTGCGGTTGTTGAAGAACTCGTTCCACAGCTGGCGGCCCACCATCAGTGTCTCCGAGCCACCCAGCATTTCCGGGATCACGAATTCGCCCACCGCCGGGATCATCACCAGCATGCAGCCGGCGATGATGCCCGCCTTCGACAACGGCAGGGTAATGCGCAGGAACGCCTGCCACGGCTTGGCACCGAGGTCGTAGGCCGCTTCCAGAAGGCGGTGGTCGTGCTTGACCAGGTTGGCGTACAGCGGCAGCACCATGAACGGCAGGTAGCAGTAGACGATGCCGATGTAGGCGGCGGTCGGCGTATCGATCAACTGCAGTTTCGGCAGCCCCATCGACGTCATCAGCGCCTGCAGGCCGGTGAACTGCAGGAACTGGTCGAGCAGGCCGTTGCGGTCCAGGATCGCCTTCCACGCATACACGCGGATCAGGAACGAGGTCCACGATGGCAGCACCACCAGCATCATCGCCACGTTGCGCGCGGCCGGCGACAGGCGGGCGATGGCGTAGGCCATCGGATAGCCGATCAACAGGGTGAGGAACGTGGAGATGGCTGCGATCTTGATCGAGCTCAGGAAAGCCTGCGCATAGATCGAATCGCGGAACAGCGCCAGGTAGTTTTCCAGGTTCAGCTTCAGCGAGAAGCCGCCGTCGGCATATTGCAGCAACCAGGTATACGGCGGCGAGCCGACCCGGCTGAGCGAGAAGCTGATCATCAGCACGATCAGGAACGGCACTGCGAAGAACAGCAGCAGCCACAGGTACGGAATGCCGATCACCGTGGCACGCAGCCCCGGCAGCCAGCGCTTCAGGCCGGCGACGCTCATGAGGTCAGCACCACGCCGTCGTTGTCGCGCCAATGCACCCACACTTCATCGCCCCAGGTGAGGCCATCACTGGCCCAGCGCTGCGAGTTGGCGAAGTTGGCCAGCACCTTGGCGCCGCTGGGCAGGCGCACGTGGTAGACCGAATGGCTGCCGAAGTAGGCGATGTCCTCGATCACGCCCTGCGCCTTGTTGGTGTGCCCTTCCGGTTCGTCCTTGCCGATCATCACCTTCTCCGGGCGCAGCGCGAACGCGACCGGCTGCCCTTCATAGCAGGTGATGCCATGGGCGATGTAGATCGGTGCCGGGAACAGCGGTGAGCGCACGGTCACGTACTCGGGCAGGTCCTCGTCGATCACCCCGTCGAACAGGTTGACCGAACCGATGAACTCGGCGACGAAGCGGTTGGCCGGCTGCTCGTAGACCTCGTCCGGCTTGCCCACCTGCTGGATCCAGCCAGCATCCATCACCGCGATGCGGGTAGCCATGGTCATCGCTTCTTCCTGGTCGTGGGTGACCATCACACAGGTCACGCCGGAGGATTCGATGATGCTGACCAGTTCCAGCTGCATCTGCGAGCGCAGCTTCTTGTCCAGCGCGCCCATCGGCTCATCCAGCAGCAGCAGCTTCGGCCCCTTGGCCAGCGACCGCGCCAGCGCCACGCGCTGCTGCTGGCCGCCGGACAGCTGGTGCGGCTTGCGCTTGCCCAGATGCCCCATCTGCACCAGGTCCAGCATCTCGCCGACGCGCTTGCTGATCGCGTCCTTGCCCAGGCCATCCTGCTTCAGGCCGAAGGCAATGTTCTGCTCGACCGTCATGTGCGGGAACAGCGCATAGGACTGGAACATCATGTTGACCGGCCGCTGGTACGGCGGCAGTGCGTCCAGGCGCTGGCCATCAAGGGTGATGCTGCCCTTGGTGGGCGTCTCGAAGCCGCCCAGGCAGCGCAGCAGGGTCGATTTGCCACTGCCGGAGCCACCGAGCAGGGCAAAGATCTCGCCCTTGCGCACGTCCAGGTTGACGTCGTCGACGGCGACGAAACCGTCGAATTCCTTGCGCAAATCACGAATGGAGAGATAGCCGGGCGCACCGGTCGTGTCGACGACGGCGGCTACCGGCTGGGCTTCAACGGGCATGGGGGCTCCGGGAGCGGGCGGTGGACAGCGGCGGCCATTCTAACGGCCGGGGGCCGAAGGGGATATGACGGCGGCGGGCGGAAGCGTCCGCAGGCCCGCCCGGGGACCCCGAGGCGTGTCGGTTTTCCCCCGCCAGCGTGGCCTGTCCGCTCAAAGGCCGGGGCTGCCCCGGTTGTCCAGGCAGCCGCCCCGGCAGACACCACGGGCGACGGTCCGATATGCAACGTTTTTCAGAGCGGGATCTGTTGAAGGCCCGGGGCATTCCCCGCGCAATGCCCCGGATCAAAGCCTTGCATGGACCCGCCCTGGTGATTTCCCCGCACAGACCCTGCCCTCTCCCGCCCCACCCGCCGGGCTCCCTGCCTGCGAGGCTGCCGCTGGCCATCATCGGTGCCGGCCAGGCCGGGTTGTCCCTCAGTGCGCTGCTGCAGGAGGCCGGCGTCGAGCATCGCGTGCTGGAGGCCGAAAGCGTGGGTGCCAGCTGGCAACGGCGTTGGCACTCGTTCCAGACCAACACCGCCAACGCAACGATGGCCCTGCACGGCCACGCCTACGCAGGCGCAGACCCGGAAGGCTTCATGGGCGCCGCGGAGGTGATCCGCCGGTTGCGCGAGTATGCCGACGAGCGCTCGCTGCCGATCAGCGAAGGTTGTGAAGTACAGCGGGTCACGCGTGAGCATGATGGCTATGTGATCGACAGCAGCCAGGGGTGGATCCACGCCCGCGCGGTGGTGGTCGCTACCGGTGAATACCGCCGCGCCCGGATGCCACGGGCCCCGTTCGCGCCCGGGCCGGGCCTGGCGGTGCTGCACTCGGGGGACTACCGCAGTGCCGATCAGTTGCCCGATGGCGGCGTGCTGGTCATTGGCGGTGGGCAGTCCGGTGCGCAGATCGCCCAGGACCTGCGCGACAGCGGGCGCAGGGTTTACTGGTCTCTGGCCCAGCGTCATTCGCATACCCGCCGGCTGCGCGGCAAGGACTCGATGACGTGGTGGGACATGGCCGGGCGCATCCACCAGCACGTGGGCGAAACGGCCGGCGTACTGGCCGGCGAGCCGGATGCGCTGCGCAAGGCGCGGACCGCCGAATTTCCGTTGATTTCCGGCAAGGGACGCAACGGGCGGGGCAGCTCGATCAGCCTGATGGCAATGCATCGGGAAGGCATCACGCTGTTGGGCCGGCTGCAGGGCCTTGAGGGGATCATCGCCCGCTTCGCCGACGTTCGCCCGCAGCTGCAGGCCGCAATCGAGGCCACGCGGGCCGAGTACGACTACCTCGATTCGCTGGCCAGTGCGTACTACGCCACGCGGCCCGAGCCGCGCACGGACGATGCCCGCTACATTCCAGAAGAGGTCTATCTGCACTGGGAACCGGACGCCGCCCCACGTGAACTGGACCTGCAGGCGGAAGGCATCCGCTCGGTGGTGCTGGCCACCGGCTTCGCCGCCGAATGGCCCTGGCTCGACGTGGAAGGTGTGCTGGATACGTACGGCTATCCGCTCGGCGAGTTCGGTGTTTCCCCGCAGCCGGGGTTGTTCTTCATCGGCATGCACAACCTGCAGCGGATGAGTTCGTCGTTCCTGTGCAACGGCGGCCGCGATGCGCGCGACCTGCTGCCCGCCATCCTGCGGCATCTTGGCCGGGGCGGCGGTACCGCTCCCGGCCAGGGGTGAAGCGTTCCGCCAGGCATGGCCCGGCGGCGCCCGACCGGCTTATCGGCCGGTCTTCACCTCGGTCCACAGCCGGGTGTAGAGCTTGTCGGTCTCCGGCGTGTTGATCGAGTAGGTGAACATCTTCTCGGCCACGTCGGCCGGCGGGTAGATCGTCGGGTCGGTGCGGATCGCCTCGTCCACCAGCGGCGTCGCGGTCGGCACCGGGTTGGCGTAGTGGATGAAGTTGGTGTTGGCCGCAGCAACCTTCGGTTGCAGCAGGTAGTTGATGAAGGCGTAGGCGGCTTCCGGGTGCTTGGCATCCTTCGGGATTGCCAGCATGTCGAACCACTGCGGTGCACCTTCCTTCGGGATCGAATAGGCCACGTGCACGCCATTGCTGGCTTCCTCGGCGCGGTCGCGGGCCTGGATGATGTCACCCGACCAGCCGACCACCAGGCAGGTACCGCCGTTGGCCAGCGAACCCACGTACTGGGAGGAGTGGAAGTTCTGCACGTACGGGCGGATCGACTTCAGCAGGTCGGCGGCCTTCTGCAGCTCGGCCGGGTCGCCGCTGTGCGGGTCCAGGCCCAGGTAATGCAGCGCGATCGGGATCATGTCCGCCGGCGTGTCCAGGATGGTCACGCCGCAGTCCTTCATCTTGCTGATGTTCTCCGGCTTGAACACCAGGTCCCAGCTGTTGGCGATGTCGGCGCTGCCGCCGAAGCGCTGCTTCAGCATGTCCACGTTGTAGCCGATGCCGGTGGTGCCGATCATGTACGGCACGCCGTACTGGTTGCCCGGATCCTGGGTGGCGATGCGCTTCATCACCGCCGGATCGAGATTGGCCAGGTTCGGGATCTTGCTCTTGTCCAGCGGCAGGAACACGCCGGCCTGGATCTGGCGACCGAAGAAGTTCAGGGTCGGCACCACCACGTCGTAGCCGCTGTTGCCGGCCAGCAGCTTGGTCTCGACCATCTCATCGCTGTCGAACACATCGTAGGTCACCTTGATCCCGCTCTCCTTCTCGAAGGTCGGAATGGTGTCCTCGGCGATGTAATCGCTGTAGTTGTAGACGTTCAGGACCTGGCTGTCCTGCGCGCCGCCGTTGCCACCGCCACAGGCGGCAAGCATGGCGGAGGCCAGGCCGAGCGTGAGGATACGCAGCTTCATCGGGTGCTCCAGAATGCGGGAAGGGGGGCCGGCGGGGCCGGCGACGGGTGCCAGCCTACCCCCCGGCGGCGGATTTTTCTATTCCGGATGCTCAGACGTTCAGCAGCAGGAACTCGCGCTCCCACGAGCTGATCACGCGGAAAAAGGTCTCGTATTCCTTGCGCTTGACCGAGATGTAGGCCCGGCAGAAGCGCTCGCCCAGCAGCGCCTGCAGCTCGCTGCACTGCTCCAGCCCGTCCAGCGCCTCGCCCAACGAGCGCGGCAGGTTGTACCCCAGTTCCTTGGCGCTGCCAGTCACCGGCGCATCGGGTGCCAGCCGCTCGCGGATGCCGAGCAGGCCGCAGGCCAGGGTCGCGGCCATCGCCAGGTAGGGATTGGCATCGGACCCGGCGAAACGGCTCTCCACACGCATGTTTTCCGGCGTATCCAGCGGCACGCGCAGGCCGCAGGTGCGGTTGTCGAAGCCCCAATGGACGTTGCTCGGCGAGACTTCGCCGAACACCAGCCTGCGGTAGGAGTTCACGTTCGGCGCGAAGAACGCCATGGCCTGCGGCGCGTACTTCTGCAGGCCGCCCAGGTAGTGGCCGAACACCGGGCTGAACTCGCCCTCGGCATCGGTCTCGCCGGCGAACACATTGCTGCCGTCGCTCACCCGCACCAGGCTCTGGTGGATGTGCATGGCACTGCCCGGTTCGTTCTCCATCGGCTTGGCCAGGAACGTGGCATAGACACCGTGGCGCATCGCTGCCTCGCGCATGGTGCGCTTGAACAGGAACACCTGGTCGGCCAGGTCCATCGCATCGGCATGGGTGAAGTTGACTTCCAGCTGCGCCGCTCCGGATTCGTGGATCAGCGTGTCCACGTCCAGCTTCATCGCATCAGCGTAGTCGTACATCAGGTCGAGGATCGGGTCGAACTCGTTGACCGCATCGATCGAGTACGACTGCCGCGCGGTTTCCGGGCGCCCGGAACGGCCAGCCGGCGGCAGCAGCGGGAAGTCCGGGTCGGTGTTCTTCTGCACCAGGAAGAACTCCAGTTCCGGCGCCACCACCGGGCGCAGGCCCAGCTCGGCATAGGCTGCCAGCACGCGACGCAGCACGTTGCGCGGCGCCAGCTCGTGCGGCTCGCCGTTCTTGGTGTAGCAATCGTGGATGACCTGCGCGGTGGCATCGGCCGCCCACGGCACCATCCGGACCGTGTCCGGATCGGGGCGCAGCATCATGTCCGAGTCCGACGGTGACGTCAGCTCGTAGTAGTCGTCGGGAAACTCGCCGGTGACGGTGGTGGCGAAGATGCCTTCGGGCAGGCGCGTACCGTAGTCGTGCGAGAACTTGTCGGCGGGAATGATCTTGCCGCGCGCGTTGCCGGTGATGTCCGGCACCAGGCATTCCACCTCGGTGATGCGCCGCTCCTTCAGCCAGCGCAGCAGCGTGCTTTCCTGCGGTGCGGGGGGCGTGGCCGTCTTGCGCGGGCGCGTTCGGGAACTCATCGGGAATCCAGTCGGTTCTGTTGGTGCTGCCGGCAAGCTTGGCCGAATGCACGGAAAATAGCGTGATAGAACGGCGCCTGCATGACACGCCACTCCGGGTGCCACTGTACGCCGAGCACGAAACGATGGTGCAGGCTGCGTGCCGCTTCGACCAGCCCATCGTCGGCCACGGCTTCCACCTGCAGCCCCTGCGCCAGGCAGGCGACACCCTGCCCGTGCACCGAATTGACCTGCGCGCGGTCAGTGCCGTGCCACTGCGCCAGCCAGCCATCGGCGGCCAGGGCCACACCATGGGCCGGCCCATACTGCACGTCCACCGGCGCCTGCGGGTCTTCGCGGTGGTCGGCCAGGCCGGGCACCGCATGCACCTGCGGATGCAGGTTGCCACCGAGCACCACATTCAATTCCTGGAAGCCGCGGCAGATCGCCAGCACCGGCAGGTCCAGCGCCAGCGCCTCGCGCAGCAGCGCAAAGGCATTGGCATCCCGAGCGGGGTCGTGCGGATTGCCTGGCCAGCTACGGCCACCCTCGTAGTGCTGCGGTTCGATATTGCTGACCGCGCCGGTCAACAACAGGCCATCCAGCCCCTGCAGCCAGTTGCCGGCCGGCAGCGGTGGCTGCAGGCTGGGCAACACCACCGGGGTCACCTCGGCCGCCTCGGCCAGCGCGCGAACGTACTTCTCGCCGGCCATCGCGAAACGGTGATGGCCGAGCACGGTACTGTCGGTGGGCAGGCCCACCCAGGGCAGGGGGCGCATGGGAAAACTCCTTGGCGTGCCCACACGTTACCCGTCGCCCGGCGAACGCGGCAAGTCGTCGCCGTCACACCATGGCCGTCGCGCATCGGCGAAACTAGGCGGGTGAATGCTGATCGTCCTCCCCCGCTCTCCCCGCCCGCACCGCGCCCGCGAGGCCTGCAGTGAGCGCCGTCTTCCCGCCCAGCTGGTACGCCGCCAGCCTGCCCGAGCCGGCCGCGCTGCCCCCTTTGCAGGGTGATGTGCAGGCCGATGTGGCGGTGCTCGGCGCCGGCTACACCGGCCTGACCGCCGCGCTGGAACTGGCCGCCCGTGGCCAGCGCGTGGTGCTGTTGGAAGCACAGCGGATCGGTTGGGGCGCGTCCGGTCGCAACGGTGGCCAGGCGCTGGTGGGCTATGGCTGCGAGGTGGACGAACTGGAGCGCCAGCTCGGCCGTGATGACGCGCGCCACCTGTTCGACTGGTCGCGCGATGCGGTGCAGGCCATGCGTACGCGCATCGACCGCCATGGCATCGACTGCCACTGGGTGGAGGGCCATGCCAGCGTCGCCATCCGCGAACGGCATGAGCGCGACCTGCGTGCCAACTGCGAGCACCTGCAGCGCCACTACGACTACCCGATGCAATGGTGGGACCGTGATGCCCTGCGCGCGCAGCTGGAAAGCCCGCGCTACCGCGCCGCGATGTTCGATCCGCTCAGCGCGCACCTGCAACCGCTGGCGTATGCACGCGGCCTGGCCGATGCGGCGCGCGCGGCCGGCGTGGTGATCCACGAGAACTCCGCAGTGACCCGCGTGCAGCGCGGACCACAGCCGTCCCTGCATACCGCCCAGGGCAGTGTGCGCGCTGCGCATCTGGTCGTGGCCGGCAACGCCTGGCTGCAGGGCCTGCTACCCGAGCTGGAACGGCGGATCATGCCGGTCGGCACCTATATCGGCGCCAGCGAGCCGCTCGGCGCCGAGCGTGCCCGCGCCCTGATCGGCAACAACATGGCCGTGGCCGACACCGCCTGGGCACTGGATTACTTCCGCCTCAGCCACGACCACCGCCTGCTGTTCGGCGGCCGCGCCAGCTACTCGGCGCTGCCCCCACCCGGCCTGCGCGGGGTGATGCAGCGGCGCATGCACCAGGTGTTCCCACAGTTGGCCGACGTGGCACTGGACCAGGTCTGGGGTGGTTATGTGGACATTACCCGCAACCGCGCGCCGCATTGGGGCCGGCTGGACGGCAATCTGTACTTCGCGCAGGGGTTCTCCGGCCATGGGGTGGCCGCCGCCGGGCTGGCCGGCGAGGTGATCGCCGCCGCCATTGCCGGCCAGAGCGAGCGCCTGGACGTGTTCCAGCGCCTGCGGCATGCGCCCTTCCCCGGCGGCCGGCTGCTGCGGATGCCGCTGCTGGTGACAGCGATGTCGTGGTACAAGCTGCGGGATGCGTTGTGGTGAAGATTCTGCATCTCCACCTGTATTGAACGTTCTGACAAACGTACCGCAGCGCTGATCGTGCTGCACACGTCACAGAATTTCACGCAACATCTGTGATGGATGGCTGGACAATTTCCTAAATGCGCAGCTGTGCAATTGCATAATCGTTCGCAGACCGATACCGTCCTGAGAAACCGGGCCCCGCGGCGAATGGATGCTGACAGGGGACACGTAGGAGAAGGGGACGTGCGATTGGACTGGTGGAAAGAAGGATTGTTGCTGAAGGTGCGCATTCGTCCGGCTGGCCTGATGCTTGCCTTGCTTTATGCAGTTGCCTACTGGGCAACCCGACAGCTGTCGCTGGATCAGTTCTATTTGCCAGCCGGCATCCGGGTGGCAGCCGTGCTGTTGTGCCCGCCGCGCCTGTGGCCCTACCTGCTGTTGGGCGAATATGCGTACTTTGCACAGTCCCGCGTGCCGATGATCGAGAAGTACGGCCTGACATGGGTCATTGTTGCCTCCGCGTTCCTCATGCCAGCGGTGATGCTGATTGTGAAGCTGCAACGGCGACTGATGGCGGAGTCGCAGACGATCGGCCTCCTGTTGATTGCCGCCGCTTCCAGCGTCGTTGTTACTCTGCTCAACCTCAGCTTTTCCCATCTGCTCTGGCCAACACCCCCTTCCACGCCCTTCCTGACCAATGCCGCGCGCTTCAGCGTGGGTGATTTCATCGGCATTCTGACGGTGGCCCCCATCGCCATGCTGTGGGCGCGACAGGACGTGGCACAGGAGTGGAACGCTCGACGAAAGACGCCGATGCTGGCAGCACTTTCATCGATGCTGCTGATCGGGATAGCAGCGGCTCAACTGCCCGCAGACTGGATTGCATTGAAGGCAACCTTCCTGCTGCTGTTGGCACTCCCAGCGGCCGCACTTACCTGCCTGTATGGCTGGAGAGGTGCTGCCCTTGCAGTGCCGGTGCTCAACATGGTCATCGGCCTGACCACGCCCAACACCCATCCAACCGCATTCGATCCGGCAGCCTTCATCACCCAGCAGATCATGGCGATCAGCGGCATCGTATTGCTGCTGCTCGGATCACGCATCACCCACTTCTACCATCGTTACAGGCTGCGCGAGATGGGCGAAAGGGACGCCATCCATCTTGCGAGGAGCTCGCAATTGGCCAACGAGATGGAGCTGCGTGAACGTGCCCTGCACCTTCGCAGGCTCGGCGACGGCATTGATACGTCGCTGGTTGAGCTGGCCGACTGGCTCAAGGCCCAGGGACATCACGCAGTGGCCAGCAGCCTTCTGCATACCTCGAACGTACATTCGCGGCTCTTTCGCGAACAGACAAGCATGGTCTACCCCTCGGGCCTGGAGCATCTTGGGCTTTACGTGGCCTTGCAGGCTGGTGGCATCCGTGAGTCATGGAAGCTGACGGAACGCGTTCTCCGCCCGGACCTGAAAGGCGACCCCTGCAACCTGAGCGTGGAACTGCAGTTGGCCGCCTACCGGACACTGATTGATGCGGTCTCCATTCTTCTCAAGCATGAAGGCGGTCAGATTCGCATTCGTGCAAGATGCGGCGGAATGGGCTCCAGGCGCGGAATCCTCATGGTCGTGTCACTGCTGGAACAGCGTAGGCACCTTTCCCAGCAGACAACCATGGCAGCGTTCGAGCGACTGACCGGGCGAACCCTTCCCTATGACGGGACCGTTGACTGCTATCGCAACCGGGTCAGGATTCTGTTCCTCGACCGCGAGACCAAACTTGAGACAGCGCCCAGTGCTCCATCGCGGTACAGCTGCCCCGCACCCTCTGCGCTGCAGTAGTACCTTTCACATTCACGCGACCGGATCGAGCCAGCGCAACAGAATGGCATAAGCATCTCGCACATCCCCCTGGTCCCGTGCGTCATGGGCACCCGGCGAACACCGGGTACCCACGCGGTCTGATACTGAAGCTCGCCGATATCCCGGCAACAGGCAGTATCAGGGTGCCTCGACCGCCCACAACACATCAGCTCCGCTTGCATACCTGACCAGCGTGAATGCGGAGGCCCGATAGACAACCGTTCTGGTGGCTTTGGCGGGAACAGGCAGGCGCTGCTCCGGCAACGACACCTTCGCAGATGGGTCACCTGCCGGCAGCACCCAGAACGTGCCGGCAGCATTGCCGATCACGATGTGCACGTGCCCCGCGAGATCGTTTACCTGGAAATAATCCATGCCATCGCGCTCGAACCCATAGACCAACCAGCCGGGATCCACGCTCAGGTCTTGTGCCTGCGGAATCGACTGGCCGAGCCCTTGGCCGGCCATCTTGATTCCATGGTCGTCACTCGGGGCAAATGCAAAAACGGATACAGGCACCAACATCAATGCACCAGCAAATGCATGAATTCGGAAACTTCTCACACTAACCTCCAGGTTGGATGCAATACGGATCAAGAAGGATGCTACCGCCAATCGCATCAGCATATACCGGGCGCACTCCATAGTGCCTATCGGACATAATCGACTGGATCGATGCAAACCCATGTCATGCCGAAGCTGCGTCCGAAATCGCCAATACCCGCAGTGAAATCCGCCGACGGTGCGGGCCAGGGGCATCTGCGACAAAGACCTGGACAAGCGCGTGCAACAGCAGGATATCGTCGTTTGTGTGATGGCGAACACAGCGGACAGCATCAACCGCCGAGTGTGGCTGGTGCAGCGGCTGGAACGCGATCGACACGTGGACGCGCTGATTGTGGATGATTCACCGTCCGCAGGTGGCCATGCCGCCGCACTGCTGAGCGTGTCGCCATGAAGCGTGGGAAGCCGCCGATTGCAGCGCATAAGGGAGGCCAGGCACGTCGATTGCGCCCGTCTCCAACTGTCGCTAGTGTCTGCAGAAATGACCAGCCATCATTGGCCGGGAGACAAGAGGCGGGGGCTTGGACCGATTCAAAGAAGCAATTGAACTGAGCTTCCGGATCCGACCCGTCGGAATCGCGCTCGCGGCCGCCTACGCCCTGAGCTGCCTTGTCTCGCGTCAGTTCTCGCTGGATCAGTTCTTCCTGCCCGCGGGCATCCGGGCAGCGGCACTGCTGATCATCCCGACCCGCCTGTGGCCCTACCTGCTACTTGGCGAGTATGCGTACTTCGCAACCCTGCGCATCCCCATGATCGACAGCTACGGGCTGGACTGGGTCATCCTGGCGTCGACGCTGCTGATGCCGATGGCGATGCTGGTGGTTTACCTGCACCGGAAAAAAATGCCGTCCGAGGCAGCCACGGGCCTCTGGCTGCTTTCGTTGTCGATCTGCACCGCCATGTTCGTCCCTGCTCTCAATCTGAGCATTTCATATGTTCTCTGGTCGAATCCGCCGCCGAGCAACCTGCTGGACGCGGTCGATCGGACGATCTTTGGTCACTTCGCCGCCATCATCACCCTGGTGCCATTGGCATTCCTCTGGTCGCGACGGCACGCCGACCCAGGTTGGGCCCATCGTTTTGTCACACCCACCGTCTCGGCGATCCTGGTGATGCTGGTGCTGGGGCTGTGCATGCAGCTGACAAGCGTCAGCGCCCACACCACGCGGACGCATATGGTGCTGCTGGCCGCCCTGCCCGCCATCGCCCTGACCTTCATGCATGGCTGGCGTGGCGCGGCCATCGCGATTCCGCTGTTGAACCTTCCACTCCATTTTGCCACCCCCAGCACCGGCCTACCGTCCTCGTTCGACCTGGGCACGTTTGCCACCCAGCAGAACATGGCCGTGATGAGCGTCGCGCTGCTCGCATTGGGATCCAGCATCAGCTATCACCATCAACGCGCGCAGTCACGAAGCCTGGCAGAGGAAACCACGTTGCGCCTCGCACGCAGCTCGCACCAGACCAGCGAGCGCGAGCTGCGCGAACGTGCCTCCCATCTCAAGCAGCTGGGCGAAGGGATGGACAGCTCGCTCGGCGAGATGGTCAGCTGGCTGAAGGAACAGGGGCATCATGCGGTGGCCAACAGCCTGCAGCACGCCTCATCCGTGCACTCGCGGCTGTTCCGTGAACAGGCCAGTCTGGTGTACCCGACGGGGCTGGAGCAGGTTGGGCTGTACATCACGCTGCGGGTTGGCGGCGCATGCGAAAACTGGAGCAACACCCATCGCGTGATTCCGCCACGGCTGGAGGGCAACCCCTGCCTGCTGACTGTGGATCTGCAGCTCGCCATCTATCGCTCGCTGATCGAGGCGGTGTCGCTGCTGCTGGAGTTGGAATCGGGACAGGTCAGCGTGCGCGCCCGGAGCGGCCAGACAGGCGATCGCCGCGGCATCTTGGTGGTCGTGGGCCTGCTTGATCGCGGTTGCACACTGTCGAACCGGACCGTTCGGCAGGCCACCGAGCGCCTGGCCGGCCGGATAATGGCCTACGGCGGCACGGTGCATTGCCGTGGCAACCGGCTCCGGCTCGTCCTGCATGAATCGATTGCGGGTACATCGGCGGCATCCGCATCGCCTGCCTGATCGGGGAACGACGCGCAGGGCATGCTGCTCCGCTAAAG
The DNA here is from genome assembly GCF_036319965.1 of Stenotrophomonas sp. SMYL41. Lineage (NCBI taxonomy): Bacteria > Pseudomonadati > Pseudomonadota > Gammaproteobacteria > Lysobacterales > Lysobacteraceae > Stenotrophomonas > Stenotrophomonas sp. SMYL41. The sequence goes on from NZ_JAWIRX010000004.1 coordinate 125,203, forward strand.
TTGCGCCCGAAACCGCCGCTATCCGTGCCGAGCCCTCCTCCGTGAGCCACCGCATCATGCCCGTCCTGCCGCAGGCCGCCGTCGATGGCGACCTGGCCGATCCGCTGCCGCAGCGGATCCTGCTGGTCGAAAACTCCCGTGCCTTCACCGGCATGCTGCGAGAAGCCATCGAGCAGCGCCTGGAACTGCCGGTGGTGATCGCCTCCACCCTGGCCGAGGCCGATCGCCTGCTGAGCGAGGATGGCGGCTGGTTCCTGGTGCTGACCGGGTTGGTGCTGGCCGACGGCGACCGCGATGCGGTGGTTGAGTTCTTCCTCAAGCGCGGCCTGCCCACCGTGGTGGTCAGCAGCGTCTACGACGAGGACCTGCGCAAGCGCGTGCTGCAGCAGCAGATCATCGACTACGTGCTGAAGAATACCCCGGGCAGCATCGACTACCTGGTGTGGCTGGTGCAGCGGCTGGAACGCAACCGCCGCATTGCCGCGCTGGTGGTCGACGATTCGCCGTCCGCGCGCGGCTATGCCGCCGCCCTGCTGCGCATGTATGGCCATGAGGTGCACGAGGCCGCTGACGGCAACGAGGGCCTCGCCGCGATCGAGGCGCATCCTGCGATCCGCCTGGCGGTGGTCGACCAGGAGATGCCCGGCATGCAGGGCGTGGAATTCACCCGCCGCCTGCGCACCCTGCGCTCGCGCGACAAGGTGGCGGTGATCGGCATTTCCGGCAACACCGACGCCTCGCTGATCCCGCGCTTCCTGAAGAACGGCGCCAACGATTTCCTGCGCAAGCCGTTCTCGCGCGAGGAATTCTTCTGCCGCGTCTCGCAGAACGTCGACCAGCTGGAACTGATCGGCACCCTGCAGGACCTGGCCACCCGCGATTTCCTCACCGGCCTGCCCAACCGTCGCTGTTTCCTGGAACAGAGCCAACGCCAGCTGCCGCAGCTGCAGCTGCACGGCCAGTGCGTAGCGGTGGCGATGATCGACATCGACCACTTCAAGCACATCAACGATACCCACGGCCACGAGGCCGGCGACGACGCGCTGCGCGCGGTGGCCGGTGCGGTGGCCGCGCACGCCCGTAGCCAGGACCTGATCGCACGCTTCGGTGGCGAAGAGTTCTGCCTGCTGGTGCCGGACATGGAACAGGATGAGGCACTGCAGTACTTCGAAGAACTGCGCCAGCGTATTGCTGCGCTGGAAGTGGACATCGGCGCCGCCACCCTGCGCATGACCGTCAGCATCGGCCTGTGCTGCCTGCGCCCGCAGCGTGATGCACTGCACCGGCTGATCTCCGAAGCCGACCGCCAGCTGTACCTGGCCAAGGCCGGTGGCCGCAACCGGGTCAGCTGCACCACGGTGGCCAGCCCGCTGCGCCCGCGCGAGCCTGCCCTGCCCTGACCGGCCCGCTTTGATCCAGATCAACGCCGTTCCCGCACGGCAGCCCTACAGTCGGCCCCGACATAGGCATGAAGGGGAGCCGGGGATGGCACTACTGGTCTGGCAGGACGATCTGAACATCGGCATCGATGTGATCGACCAACAACACCGCCGCATCATCGAGATGCTCAACCACCTGCACGTGGCGCAGGCCAGCCTGCAGCGCGCGGCGGTGGGCGAAGTGATCGACGAGGTGGTCGACTACACCATGTCGCACTTCGCGTTCGAGGAAGAGCTGATGGAGGAAGCGGGCTATCCGTTCTGTGCCGCGCACAAGCGTGTGCATGAGGTCTTCATCAAGCGGGTGTCGGAATACCGCATGCGTTTCCAGGCCGGCGAAGACATCAGCGACGAACTGCGCACCATGCTCTCGCGCTGGCTGTTCAACCACATCCGCGGCGATGACCAGGCCTACGCCGAACAGGTCAAGGCGCACCTGAACCAGTTCGCCCGCGAACACCAGGGCGGCGGTTGGCTGGGGCGCACGCTCAAGCGCTTCTTTGGCTGAGCCGCAGCGCGCGCCGGTGCAGTGCCACCAGCGCGCACAGGGTCGCTGCCGCAGTCAGGCACAGGTAGTAACCGACCGCAACCAGGCCGAAGCGTTCGGCCAGCCAGGTGGCCAGGTACGGCGCCGGTGCCGCACCCAGAATGCCGGCCAGGTTGAATGACAGCGAGGCGCCGGTGTAGCGCACTTCCACCGGGTAGATCTCGGCCAGGAAGGTACCGCAGGGGCCGTAGGTCAACCCCATCAGGAACAGGCCCAGGCACAGGAACGCCGTGACCAGCCCGGGGCTGTGCGGCTGGAACAGCGGTGCGAACAGCACGCCGAAACCGATGATCAGCACGCTGGCCACGATCATCGTGCGGCGCGTGCCCCAGCGGTCGCCATAGCGCGCCGACAACGGGATGCCCAGCGCGAAGAACAGCATGCCGGCCATCTGCATCAGCAGGAACTGCTCACGGCTGTAGCCCAGTACCGCCGTGCCATGGCCGAGACTGAATACGGTCATCAGGTAGAACAGCACGAAGGTGGCGAACGCGCCCAGCGTGCCCAGCAGCATCGGCACCGGATGGTCACGCAGTACCGTCCACATCGGCAGCCGTACCGGCGCCTTGCGTTCGAGCGCCTTCTTGAAATCCGGTGTCTCGTGGATATTCAGGCGCACCCACAGGCCAAGGCCGACCAGCAACGCGCTGGCCACGAACGGAATGCGCCAGCCCCACTGCAGGAAATCGGCCTGGCTCAGGCAGCGGCCGAGCACCAGGAAGATGCCGGCCGACAACAGGAAGCCGAGCGGTGCGCCCAGCTGCGGGAACATGCCGTACCAGGCGCGCTTGCCCGGTGGTGCGTTCTCGGTGGCCAGCAGCACCGCCCCACCCCACTCGCCGCCCAGCCCCAGGCCCTGGCCGAAACGGCACAGCGCCAGCAGCGCCGGTGCCCACAGCCCGATCTGCGCATGGGTGGGCAGCAGGCCGATCAGCACCGTCGACAGGCCCATGGTCAGCAGCGCAGCGACCAGGGTAGCCTTGCGGCCGATGCGGTCGCCGAAATGGCCGAACACCGCCGAGCCCACCGGGCGTGCGATGAACGCCACCGCGAAGGTTGCCAGTGACTGCAGCAGGGCAGCCTGTTCGCTGCTGTCCGGGAAGAACAGGTGCGGGAACACCAGCACTGCGGCCGTGGCGTAGATGTAGAAATCGAAGAACTCGATGGTGGTGCCGATCAGGCTGGCCAGCAGGACACGGCGGGGAGAATTCACGGGCGGCGCGGCAGCGGTGATCGTCGACATCGGCAACACGGGTAACGGCGGATCGCCCGATTCTGCCACGGGCCGATGGCCGCACGGGGCGATGGTTTCAGCCGACACCGATGCCAACCAGGATGGCAGGCGCCATTCTTCTGCAGCGTCGAGCAGCCGCGTCGTTACAGCTGGATCCAGGTGGCCTTGATCTCGCTGTACTTGTCGAACGCATGCAGCGATTTGTCCCGCCCGTTGCCGGACTGCTTGTAGCCTCCAAACGGTGCGGTCATGTCGCCGCCATCCCAGCCATTCACCCAGACGCTGCCGGCACGCAGCTGGCGCGCCACGCGATGGGCACGGCCCAGATCGCGGGTCCACAGCCCGGCGGCGAGGCCGTAGCGGCTGTCGTTGGCCAGGCGCACCGCTTCGGCTTCGTCATCGAAGCCCAGCACCGCCAGCACCGGCCCGAACACTTCCTCGCGCGCCAGTGCCTGGTCCGGGCTCACCTGGTCGAACACGGTGGGCTGCACATAGCAACCACCTGCCTCGACCTCGGCGCGATGACCGCCCAGCAGCAAGCGGGCGCCCTCGCTTTCGGCACGCGCGATATCCCCCATCACCTTGTGCAGATGCGCGGCATCCACCAGCGCGCCCATCGGTGCGTCGGCGTCCAGCGGGTGGCGCGGCTGCATGTGCTGGCCGTAGGCAACCACCTGGTGCACGAAATCCTCGCGGATCGAGCGCTGTACCAGCAACCGCGAACCGGCGGTACAGACCTCGCCCTGGTTGAAGAAGATACCCTGTGCCACGGCCTTGGCCGCCGCGTCCAGATCGGGAGCGTCGGCGAACACCACGTGCGGGCTCTTGCCGCCACACTCCAGCCAGACCCGCTTGAGGTTGGACCGGCCGGAATACTCCAGCAGCTTTGCGCCGGTGGCGGTGGAACCGGTGAACGCCAGCACATCCACGTCCATGTGCAGGGCCAGCGGTTCACCGACGCGCGCACCGTGGCCGGGCAGCACGTTCAGCACGCCCTCCGGCAGCCCGGCCTCGACGGCCAGCGCCGCCAGCCGCAGCGCACTCAGCGGCGACCGCTCCGAAGGCTTGAGCACCACCGAGTTGCCCATCGCCAGCGCCGGCGCGATCTTCCAGCAGGCCATCAGCAATGGGAAATTCCACGGCACGATGGCCGCCACCACGCCCGCCGCCTCGCGGGTGACCAGTCCCAGTTCGTGCGGACCGGTGGGCGCGATCTCGCCATACAGCTTGTCCACGGCCTCGGCAGTCCAGGTCAGGCAGCGCACCACGCCGGGCAGGTCGATACGGCGGGCGTCACGCACGGGCTTGCCCATGTCCAGGGTTTCCAGCAGCGCCAGTTCATCGGCGTGCGTTTCAACCAGTGCGGCCAGTGCCTGCAGTACGCGCTTGCGGTGGGCCGGACTGGCCTGTGACCAGTGCCCCGCCTCGAAGCTGCGCCGCGCGGCCAGTACCGCACGTTCCACGTCCTGCGCGTCGCAGTCGGCAACCGCCCCCAGCACACGTCCGTCGATCGGGCTGATGCAGTCGAAACGGGCACCGCTGGCCGCATCGACATAACGGCCGTCGATGAAGGCCTGGCCGGGTATCGACAGCTGAAGCGCCAACGCCTGCCAGTGGCTGCGGTCGGGGAAATCGGCCATGGGAAGCTCCAACATTCAACGAGCCTTGGTTATACCGGGACCGCCGCGACTCCATCGTGACGCGGCTGCGCTACATTCGTCGCATCGGACCCGATGGAGCTGGCATGAAGCGTCCCGAAAGCGACCTGCACGACCTGGCCACCCAGCGCCCTGAGTCACTGGACGCGTACTGGATGCCGTTCACCGCCAACCGCCAGTACAAGGCCGCCCCGCGCATGCTGGTACGCGCCGAAGGCATGCACTACGAAGATGTCGACGGCCGCCAGATCCTCGACGGCACCGCCGGCCTGTGGTGCTGCAATGCTGGCCACGCACGACCGCGCATCGTCGAGGCCATCGTCGAGCAGGCACGCACCCTCGACTACTCGCCGGCCTTCCAGATGGGCTCGCCGCCGGCCTTCGCGCTGGCGCAGCGGCTGGCCGCGCTGGCACCTGCCCCGCTCAACCATGTGTTCTTCACCAGCTCCGGGTCCGAGGCGGTGGATACCGCGATGAAGATCGCGCTGGCCTATCACCGCCAGCGTGGCGAGGGCCAGCGCACCCGCTTCATCAGCCGCGAGAAGGCCTACCACGGGGTCGGTTTCGGCGGCATGGCGCTGGGCGGACTGCCCAACAACCGCAAAGCGTTCGGCCTGCAATTGGGCGGCGTCGACTACCTGCGGCATACCCTTGACCTGCAACGCAATGCGTTCAGCAGGGGCCTGCCACGCCAGGGCGCGGAGCTGGCCGACGACCTGGAACGACTGATCGCGCTGCATGATGCCTCGACGATTGCCGCCGTATTCGTCGAACCCATCGCCGGGTCGGCCGGGGTGATCCTGCCCGCGCCGGGCTACCTGCAGCGCCTGCGCGAACTGTGCGATCACCACGGCATCCTGCTGGTGTTCGACGAAGTCATCACCGGCTTCGGCCGGGTCGGCATGCCGTTCGCTGCGCAGCGCTTCGGGGTCACCCCGGACCTGCTGACCTTCGCCAAGGCGGTCAGCAACGGTGCAGTACCGCTGGGCGGCGTGCTGGCCAGCGACGCCGTGCATGCAGCCCTGATGCAGGCGCCGCCACAGGCCATCGAGCTGTTCCATGGCTATACCTATTCGGGCCATCCGCTGGCGTGCGCCGCAGCGCTGGCCACGCTGGAGGTCTATGCCGAGGAACGCCTGTTCGAGCGTGCCATCGAACTGGGCGAATACTGGCAGGAACGCCTGCATGCCCTGCAGGGCCTGCCCAACGTGATCGACATCCGCAACTTCGGGCTGGTCGGCGCGGTCGAACTGGCGCCGCGCCGCGATGCCCCCGGCAGCCGTGGCTACGAGGTGTTCCGGCGCTGCTTCCACGATGGCCGCCTGCTGGTGCGCTGTACCGGCGACATCATCGCGCTGTCGCCGCCCCTGATCGTGGACAAGGCGCAGATCGACCAGATCACCGGCACCCTGGGCGAGATGATCCGGGCCACCGCCTGAGCCCTGGCCCGGGGTAGCGAGCGGGTACAATGGGCGGTTCCGCTCCTGCTCGCTGCCGTGCCCATGGATATCGTCGTCAAAGAAGAACTGAAGGCCTACATCGACCCGCTGACCGCGGACGAACATGACGCGCTGGAGCGCAGCATCCTGGCCGAAGGCTGCCGCGATGCACTGGTGCTGTGGGGCGATGTGCTGGTCGACGGCCACAACCGCTTCGGCATCTGCCAGAAGCACGGCCTGCCCTTCAACACCGTGCAGAACACCCGCTTCCAGAGCATGGAAGACGTGCACCTGTGGATGATCGAACAGCACCTGGGCCGGCGCAGCGTGTCCGACTTCCAGCGCGGCGTGCTGGCGCTGCGCAAGCGCGACATCCTGGCCGCCCGCAAGCAGGTCGAGCAGGCGCAGCTGCAGCGCGAGAGCGACGGCACCGCCGACGTCGTTGAAGACGCGGGTGAGGACAACCCGCCGTGGGAACCGGCACCGAAGATCAGCCGCGCCGAGCTGGCCCGCGAGGCCAAGCTGAGCACCAGCCAGGTCGGCATGATCGAACGCATCCATGCCCAGGCCGCGGCCGAGGTGGTGGAAGCGGTGAAGGCCGGCGTGATCTCGATTAGCGCTGCCGCCGCCGTGGCCGACCTGCCGGAAGACGAGCAGCGTGCCGCCGCCGCCGGTGGCAAGGACGAGCTGAAGCAGGCCGCCAAGCGCGTGCGCGAGTCCAAGCGCAAGCCGCGCGCGCCAAAGCCTGAACCGGCCGAGATGGACTTCGAGGAAGCGGACGAGGAGCAGATCGCCAGCCGCGACGCGGAGGTTCTGTCGGCGCTGGAGCAGCTGGGCGAGGATGCACCGGCACTGCGCCGCCGCGTGGTCGCGCTGACCCGCGAGAACGACACCCTGCGCGCGCAGCTGGCCGCGCTGCGCAAGCAGCTCGAAGCACTCTGAACCAGCGGGTAGTGCCGGCGCTGGCCGGCAACCCCATGAACGTTCCGGGTGCGTTGCCGATGCCGGCCAGCGGCTGGCACTACCCGTTGCTCATCCGCTGGCAGGTAGACTTCAGGCATGACGCCTGCCCACGATCCGCGCCGCGCTCAGCTGCGGCGCCTGAAAGCCCTCGCGCTGGGCCTGCTGCTGTTGATGCTGGCCGGTTTCGCGGTCAGCCACTGGCAAGGCGAACGCGGTGTCTGGGCCTGGGTCTCGGCGTTCTGCGAGGCCGCAGCCGTGGGCGCACTGGCCGACTGGTTCGCCGTCGTTGCCCTGTTCCGGCGGCCGATGGGCCTGCCGATTCCGCACACCGCGATCATCCCGCGCAGCAAGGAACGCATCGGCGACAGCCTCGCCCTGTTCGTGCGCGACCAGTTCCTGGAACCGCAGGTGCTGCTGGCCAAGCTGCAGGTGTTCGATCCGGCCAGCCGTCTCGGCAGTTGGCTGGCCGACCCGGCGCGCTCGCGGATGCTGGCCGACATGGCCCGTGGTTGGGCCCTGCAGGCACTGAACTTCTTCGACGAAACGGCGGTGCGCCGGCAGCTGCATGCCTTCGTGGTGCAGCAGTTGCGGCAGTGGAATGCCGCCGCCACCGCCGGTGAGCTGCTGGCCCTGCTGACCGCCGACGGGCGCCACCAGCGCGTGCTGGACGAGGGCCTGCAGCGCCTGGGGCGCTGGCTGGAGCAGCCAGAGGTGAAGGAACGCGCCTCGCAGCTGATCGTGCGCTACATCCAGCGCGAATGGCCGACGCTGTCGAGCACGGTGAACTGGGTCAAGCCGATCGACGAGATTGGCGACAGCCTGGCCGAGCGCCTGGCGCGGGCAGTGCTGGAAGAGCTGCAGCAGGTATTGGCCGAGCCGCAGCACCCGCTGCGCCAGGATTACGAAAGCTGGCTGCAGAACTACGTGCAGCGCCTGCGCGAGGACCCGGCCCTGGCCGAGCGCATCGAACAGCTCAAGCAGGAAATGATCGACCACCCGGCCCTGCAGGAGTACGTGCAGGGGCTGTGGGCGCGCATCCACGCCGGCCTGCGCGCGGACCTGCAGCGCGAGGACTCGGCGCTGGTCGGCCACCTGCAGCGCAGCCTGGCCTCGCTGGGCAGCAGCCTGCAGGCCGACCCGGCCCTGCGCGAGGCCATCAACCAGCACCTGCTGGAGGGTGCGCAGCGCCTGACCGGCCGCCTGCGCGAGGGCGTGACCACGCATATCGCGCAGACCGTGAAGAGCTGGGACGAGCGGCACCTGGTCGAGCAGCTGGAACTGAGCGTGGGCCGCGACCTGCAGTTCATCCGCTTCAACGGCACACTGGTAGGCGGGCTGATCGGCCTGTTGCTGCATGCGGCGACGGTGGTGTTCAGGTTCTAGGAACCCATCCGGCTGTCGATGCACGCCCTGCGTGGGGAGAATCCGTCACGCTTGATTAACGAAATGCGAATGCCTATCATTTGCTGATCGGTTGTACGCTTAGCCAAGCGGGGCACGGAAGCACGCACCCACCCGCCCCTTCGCCCGTGTACATCCCCCGACTACCGGGTCGCCCGCACCAAGCGGGCGGCGCACCGTCGATGGGACTCGCGGGGCGGCGTGCGCGAAGCACGCGGCGGCTGCGTCTGCGCATTCCATCGCCTGTTTCGTCCTGCATGGAATCGCACCGATGGCAACGCCGCTGAACCTCCCTCGTCCCACTCTGCTGGCCCTGGCCGTGACCGCACTGATGATCGCCCCGCTGGCCCACGCCGACGGCACTGCCGATCCTTCCGCGCGCACGCTGGATACGGTCCAGGTCACCGCTGACGGCGATATCGTCGACAGCTATACGGTCAAGCGTGCCAGCACGGCCACCAAGCTTGGCCTGTCGCTGCGCCAGACGCCGCAGTCGATGACCGTGGTCACCCGCCAGCGCCTGGACGACATGGGCCTGTTCTCGCTGTCCGATGTGATGGGCCAGGTCACCGGCGTGGCGGTATCGGTCACCGACAGCGAGCGCATCAACTACGTCTCGCGCGGCTACAACATCACCAATTTCCAGGTCGATGGGATGCTCAATACCTTCGGTGGCTACATCAAGACCAACACCGACAGCGTGATCTACGACCGCATCGAAGTGGTGCGCGGCGCAACCGGCCTGACCACCGGTGCCGGCGATCCCTCCGGCACCATCAACTTCGTGCGCAAGCGTCCTACCGACAGCTTCCAGATGAGCGCCAACCTGACCCTCGGGCGTTGGGGCAACCAGCGCCTGGAGGCCGACCTCGGTGGCCCGGTTGCGCTCGACGGCCGCATCCGCGCGCGCGTGGTGGCGGCCAAACAGCAGAGCGACTCGTTCCGCGATGTCTACAAACTGGACAAGGACGTGTTCTACGGCATCGTCCAGGCCGACATTACCGACACGACCCTGCTCGAGGCCGGCTACGAGTACCAGTCGCCGCGCACCACGGGCGTGACCTGGGGCGTGGTGCCGTACTGGGGGTCCGATGGCCAGCCCGCCAACCTGCCGCGCTCGACCAACCTGTCCGCACGCTGGAGCAGTTGGCCAATCATCGAAAAGAGCGCATTCGCACGCCTTGAACAGCAGCTGGGCAACGGCTGGACCGCGAAGGCCGCCTATACCCGCTCCAAGCGCGAAACCGACGGTGCGGTGTGGTACGGGGCCTCCGGCTACCCGAATGCCGATGGCAGCGGCATCAGCGCCTTCGTCGGCAGCTTCGGCGAGAACGGCGACATGCAGGTGTTCGACTTCAACGTCGGTGGTCCGTTCCGGCTGTTCGGCCGGGAACACGAGCTGGTGCTCGGTTTCGGCCAATCGGTGCGCAAGGGTGAAGTGCCTGCCACCGACACCGCTGCCTACCCGGACAGCTACACCCGTGTACCGGATTGGCACCGCTGGAACGGCGACGTCGCGCCGCTGCAGGTCACCCGCCTGGGCTATCTGGCTTCTGAAGACGAATTGCGCCAGCGCGCGGCCTATCTGGCGACGCGCCTGCAGCTGGCCGATCCGTTGACCGCGGTGCTCGGCGCGCGCTACGGCAGCTGGGAAACGCGCACCTGGAACTACACCCATGACGCCGCCGGTCGCCTGACCGATACGCGGCGCGGCGGCTACAAGCCGGACGACTCGCTCACTCCGTATGCCGGCTTCATCTACGACTTCAACCGCTACTTCAGCGGCTACGTCAGCTACACCGACATCTTCCAGCCGCAGAACTACCGTGACCGGGACAACAACTATCTTGAACCGGTGGTCGGTGACATGTGGGAAGCCGGCGTCAAGGCCGAGTTCTTCGACGGTCTGCTGAATGCTTCCGCGGCCGTGTTCAAGGGCCAGAAGGACAACGTTGCCGAGCTCGATGACTCGGTGCCGGAAAACTCGCTGCCGGGAGGGGCCAGTGCCTACCGCTCCACCGGCAAGGGCAACAAGGTCAAGGGCTGGGAGATCGAAGCACAAGGCAGCCTTGGCGAGAACTGGAACCTGGCGGCCGGCTTTACCCACACCGTCAGCCGCAATGCGCAGGGCGTGCGCCAGAACACCGTCATCCCGGTCGATCTGTTCCGCCTCAACGCCAGCTGGCGACCGGGCGGCGCTGAAGGCCGCTTCTGGCTGGGCGGTGGCGCCACCTGGCAGAGCGGTATCTGGAGCCTGAGCAACAAGCCGCGTGCGGATTTCCTGACCAGCGGCAAGCGCGACCGGGTGGCAATCGAACAAGGCGACATCTACCTGCTCAACCTGTCGGCGGGCTATCGCTTCAACGAGAACTTCACCGCGCAGGTGAACGTGAACAACCTGCTGGACAAGAAGTATTACAACCGCGTCGGTTTCTATGACGGCGTGTTCTGGGGCGAACCGCGCAATGTGACGATGACACTGCGCTGGAAGCTCTGATCCTCGATGGATGGCACCGGTTCTGCGACCGGCGCCCGGCCACGGAGGGCCAACCCCGGCGCGCTGCGGTGCGCCGGTTCCTTTTCACTGAAACCTGCAGGAATGCCGTGGACCGCTCGCCCGCAACCGCCAGCCCCCGCACCTTCTTCTCCAACCCGCGCTGGAGCGTGCTGTCACGCTCGCTGGCGGCGATCTTCGGCGGCTACGCGCTGGCCTCGGTAACCAGCGTGTTCTGCGCAGTGGCCCTGCCCGGTGCGCGCGGGCAGACCGTGCTGACCGGGATGCTGCTGGCGATCCTGGTGGCCGCCTGCGCGCCGCTGTGGGCGTTCGCCACCCGCAGTGCGCTGCGTGCGTGGGTCGGCATCCTCGCGCCCACCCTGCTGATGGCAGTCGTCGCGCGCATGCTGGGGGCCTGGGCATGAAGAACGGATTCCGCCAGTCGATGGCCTGGCTGCACACCTGGACCGGCCTGCTGGTCGGCTGGCTGCTGCTGCTGATCTTCATGGCTGGCACGGCCAGCTACTACCGCGAGGAAATCAGCCGCTGGATGCGCCCGGAGCTGCCCTCCAGCAACGTCAGCATCGATGTCGCCGCGCAGCGCGCGGTGGACTACCTGCAGGCCAACGCCGCGCAGGCCGAGAACTGGTTCGTCACCCTGCCGCAGCCGCGCAACCCGGCCATGCAGATGTTCTGGCGGCTGCCACCGGAGCTGGCCGACCCCAGCCGTGGCCGCCGCGGTGGTTTTGGTGATGCCACGCTGGACCCCAACACCGGCCAGGCACTGAAGGCACGCGAAACGCGTGGCGGTGATTTCTTCTACCGCCTGCACTTCGACCTGCACTACATCCCGGTGCTGTGGGCACGCTACCTGGTGGGGTTCTGCGCGATGTTCATGCTGGTGGCGATCATCACCGGCGTCATCACCCACAAGAAAATCTTCAAGGACTTCTTCACCTTCCGCAAGGACAAGGGCCTGCGGTCCTGGCTCGACTTCCACAACGTCAGTGCGGTGATGGCCCTGCCCTACCACGCGATGATCACCTATACCGGCATCGTCACCCTGATGATCATGTACCTGCCGTGGGGCGTGAAGGTCGCCTATCCGCAGGACGAGGACAAGTTCTTCAGCGAAGCCTTCGGCGGCATGCCGGAAGTGACCGCGCCGGCCGAAGGCCGCGCCACGCCGCTGCCGATCGCGCAATTGCTGGACAGCGCCCGCGCCCACTGGCACGGCGTGGAAGTGGCCGGCTTCACCGTGTCCAACCCGGGCGCGGCCAATGCGGTGATCGACATCCGCCAGCGCGACGGCAAGCGCCTGTCCACCGACACCCCGGCGCTGCGCTACGACATGGTCAACGGCACGTTGCTGGGGGAAACGCCCCCGTCCGGCGGCGCCACCGCCACCCGTGGCGTGCTGTACGGCCTGCACCTGGCGCGCTTCGCCGACTGGGGCCTGCGCGCACTGTTCTTCCTGTCCGGCCTGGTCGGCTGCCTGATGGTGGCCAGCGGCGTGGTGCTGTGGGCAGTGAAGGAACGGCCCAAGCATGCCAAGAGCGGCCGCATCGGCTTCGGCCTGCGGCTGGTCGACGCGCTGAACATCGGCACCGTGGCTGGCCTGCCGATTGCCTTTGCCGCCTACTTCTGGGGCAACCGCCTGCTGCCGCTGGACATTGCCGAGCGCTCGAGTGCGGAAGCCAACGTGTTCTTCTACGCTTGGGGCGGTGCGCTGCTGGCCGCCTTCATCTGGCCGAAGCGGATGATGTGGGCCTGGCAGCTGTACCTGGGCGCGGCCGCGTTCGCGCTGGTGCCGGTGGTCAATGCGCTGACCACGCAGGCCCACCTTGGCGTCACCCTGCGCAACGGCGACTGGGTGCTGGCCGGCGTCGATCTGTCGATGATCGCGTTCGGTGCGATGCTGGCGCTGTGCGGTTGGCGCATGCAGCGCTGGACGCCACCGCTGTCTGCGGCCGAGAAGAAGAAGCGTGCCGCCGCAGCGACTGCACCCAAGGCCCCGGTGGACGCTGCGGAAACCGCCGAAGCGGAGGCCAGCGCATGATGCTGCTGGCATTGACCCTTTCGTTCTCTGCGTTCACCGCGTTGTCGCTGGCGATGGAAAAGCACCAGCACGACCTGCACGGCAAGGCTGCAGCCTCGTCGGCACGACGCATGCAGTGGCGGGTACTGGGCTGGGCCTTGCTGACGGTGGCGTTCGCACTATGCGTGGTCGACCACGGCTGGGCGATGGGCCCGGTGCTGTGGCTGGGCACGATGACGCTGGGTGGCGTGGTGCTGTCGTTCGGGTTGTACCCGTACCGGCCAAAGTGGATCGCATCGCTGGCGATCGCGCTGCCCGTGGCCGGGCTGCTGGCGGCGTTGGTGTAGCAGAGCCATCGGGGTCGGATCCCTTGCGCACAGCGCAAGGGCTCTGCCCCCTGGTACGTAGATCCGGATGGGGTCAGAGCCCCTGCGCTTCGCGCAAGGGATCCGACCCCGGGCATCGGCTCAACCCAACCGCTTCAGTTCCCACGCGCGGTGGATACGCGCATTGCGCTCGAAGTCCGGACCAATCGTGCGCGCGGTGATCTCGCGGCACTGGGCGAACTCGGCAATGGCGTTTTCTTCCAGCTTGAAGCGGCGGAAGTTGTTGGAGAAGTACAGCACGCCGCCCGGCGCCAGGCGCGCCACCGCCGCACGCAGCAGCTTCAGCTGCTCGCGCTGCACGTCGAAGTCATCGGCGCGTGCGGAGTTGGAGAAGGTCGGCGGGTCACAGAAGATCACGTCGTACTGGCCACGGTCGCCTTCCAGCCACGCCATCGCATCGGCCTGTACCAGCAGGTGCTGGCTTCCGCCCTGCCCGTTCAGCGCCAGGTTGTCGTAGCACCACTGCAGGTAGGTCGCCGACAGGTCGACGCTGGTGGTGCTGGCGGCTCCGGCCACCGCGGCCTGCACGCTGGCCACGCCGGTATAGCAGAACAGGTTGAGGAAGCGCTTGCCACGCACCTGCTCGGCCATCATCCGGCGCAGCGGGCGGTGGTCGAGGAACAGGCCGGTGTCCAGGTAGTCGAACAGATTCACCTGCAGCAGCGCGTTGTTCTCACGCACCACGATGAATTCGTCACGCTGTTCAAAGCGGCCGTACTTGCTGCCACCCTTGCCGCGCTCGCGCGACTTCATCGAGACCTGCTCCGGCGGCACGCCGAACACTTCGCGCGCTGCCGCCAGCAGCTCGTTGCGGCGGCGGCGCACGTCGTTCTCGGGAATCGCCGCCGGTGCGGCGTATTCCTGCACGTGCAGGAAGGTACGGCGCTTGCCACCGTCTTCCTCGTAGACATCGATGGCCGCCGCGTACTCCGGCAGATCGGCGTCGTAGGCGCGGAAGCAGGTGATGTCCTCGCGGGCACGCCAGCTCTTGAACTTCTTCAGGTTCTTGCGCAGGCGGTTGGCCACCATCTGCGCGCCTTCGCTCAGCTCCCGCGGCTGTGCCGGATCACGCCCCGGCACGGCGATCGGATCGCAGACGATCAGCGCGCATTCCAGCGCGCCGTTGAACATCTGGTACTTCTTGCCCGCGCGCAGGCCGGTGGCGAAGGCCAGCTCGTCGTTGCCGCACAGCAGGCTGGCACGCCACTGCGGCACGGCCTTCTGCAGGGCGTTGCCCAGCGCACGGTACAGCGCCGGGTCGGCGGCCAGGCGCTCGTCGTACGGTGGGTTGCAGACCACCGCACCGATCCCCTGCTCCGGCGCGGCCAGATCGGCCACATCGGCGCGGGTGAAGCGGATCGCATGGGCGACGCCCGCGACCTCAGCGTTCTCGCGCGCCGCCTGGATCGCGGTCGGGTCGATGTCGCTGCCGTGGATGACCGGCTTCAGCGCGGCCAGGCCCGCGGCCTCACGGTCACGCGCTTCGCTCTGGATGGTCTTCCAGGCGGCCCTGTCGAAGCCCAGCCAGCGGCTCGGCGGCAGGCTGCCATGGCGCATCAGGCCGGGAGCAACGTCGGCGGCCATCAGCGCGCCTTCGATCAGCAGCGTGCCGCTGCCGCACATCGGGTCCAGCAGGCCACCACCGGCGGCGTGCAGGCGCGGCCACTGAGCGCGCAGCAGCAACGCGGCGGCCAGGTTTTCCTTCAGCGGTGCCTCGTGGGCGGCCCCGCGCCAGCCACGGCGATGCAGCGGGCCGCCGCCGAGGTCGATCGACAGCGAGGCACGACCCTTGCGCAGCGACAGGTTGACGCGCACATCCGGCAGGTCGGTGTTGACCGACGGCCGCTCCAGGCCCTCGTCGCGCATGCGGTCGACGATGGCGTCCTTGATCCGCTGCGCGGCGAAGCGGGCGTGGGTGATCTTGTCGCCGGACACGTGCGCGTCCACCGCCAGGGTCATCTCCGGCTTGATGTGCTCGTGCCACGGCAGCGCACGCACGCCGTCATACAGGGCCTGCTCGTCCGGGCATTCGAACTCGTCGATCGGCCACAGCACGCGGCTGGCCAGGCGCGACCACATCACGATCCGCAGCGCCTGCTCCAGTTCGCCCTCGGCGTTGACGCCGGCAATGGTGGCAGTGGCCTTGCCAAGGCCCAGGGCCGACAGTTCATCGGCAAGCAGGTATTCCAGGCCCTTGGCGCAGGAGACGAAGAATTTCACGGGATCGGTTCGCAGGTGGTCGGGCGCGGCACAGGGGCCGGGCCAGTCGGAAAGGAGGGCCGTAGTCACGGCCGGCAGGCCCGCGCCGGGGGCGGCGGGGCTGCCATTGTAGTCAATGCGGGCGGGCGCGCCGTGCGCCCGGGCTTCACAGCTGGCGCAGCAGGCGCTCGAAGGCCTGCGCGGAGGCCTCCACGTGGCGCTCCAGGCGGTGGCCATCGTCGACCAGCAGCAGCTGTGCCGAACGCGCCTGCGCCCAGGCGATCACCCCGGCGGCCGGCACTACGTCGTCATGCCAGGCCTGCACCACCGTGGTCGGCACCGCGGCGGCATCCAGCGCCGGCATCGGTCCCATGGTGGTCGGCGGCACCATCAGGAACAGGCCGGCCACCGGCACCTGCAGCGAGGCGATGGCCGAGATGTAGGCGCCCAGGCTGGAGCCCGCCAGCACCACCGGGCCCTGCTGTGCCGCGATGGCGGTGCGCTCGACCAGGCGGCGCAGGCGGGTCGGTACGTCGCCTACGCGGCTGACCTCGCTCATCGCGTCCAGGTCGGTGTAGTCCGGGCGCTCGTGGGTCCAGCCCAGCCGTTGCGCCACATCCGCCAGTGCGGTGACCTTGGTCGCTTCCGGGCCGCTCTCGAAGCCATGCGACAGGATGCAGTGGCCGCGGCTCATGCACGTGCTCCGTGCGAGCGGGCCAACGAGGAAAAGGGAGGCAGGTTCATGCCGCAATGCTAGCATCGCCGGATGCCCAACCCGCTCCTGCCCGGCCTGCAGCTGCAGCCCCTGCCTTACGAAGACCGCCTGCCGCTGCGCGACCCGGCCACGCTGGAGATGGTGGTGATCCACTGCACCGAGCTGCCCGATCTGGCGATGGCCCGCGATTACGGCGAGCGCGTGCTGTACGACAGCGGTGCCGGCAACAGCGGCCACTTCTACATCGACCGCGATGGCAGCGTAGTGCAGTACGTGGCACCGGAACGCGTGGCCCACCACGTGCGCGGCATGAACGCACATACGCTGGGAATCGAGCTGGTCAACACCGGGCGCTACCCGCACTGGTTCGACAGCCGCCAGCAGGCGATGGACGAGCCCTATACCGAAGCACAGCTGCAGGCGCTGGAGCAGCTGTTGCTGGCGCTGGTAGCGCGCTACCCGTCGCTGCGGCGGATTGCCGGGCACGACCAGCTGGACCTGGAGCAGGTGCCAGCCAGCGACGACGCGGCACTGAGGGTGGCGCGCAAGCGCGATCCGGGGCCGCTGTTCCCGTGGGCGCGGATCCTGGCGAGGGTGCCGCTGCAGGGGTTGGAGTAAGCGGCAGGGCGGCGCCCTGCACCTGCAGAAGCCGAAGCCAGAGCAACAGCAGACGCTGACCTCCTGAGGGGAGGCGGGGTGGATCCGGTTGCGGGGGACGCTGCAAGTACGTCCATGTAAGCTCGGTCGCCGCATCCATGCGGCTCACGCCCCCGCAACCGGACCCACCCCGCCTTCGACAGATTCCCGCTGCTGTTGGTGGGTGCCGACCGTTGGTCGGCACGGGATCGAATCGATCAGAATGGGCTTTTGTAGAGTCGAGCCGCGCTCGACTGCTCTTTGCGTGCGAATCGGGCACAAGGGGGTCAGAGCCGTTTCCCACTGGGAAACGGGTCCGACCCCACGCGGCTCAGGTGCCAGTGGCGACCGGGCGGCTGCTGTCGCTCACCCAGCCGCTCCACGAATCGGCGTAGATGCGCGCGCCGGACAGGCCCGCCGTTTCCATCGCCAGCAGCAGGTGGCAGGCGGTCACGCCCGAACCACACATCAGCACCACCTGCTGCGGATCACGATTGCCGATCACGCCCTGCAGTTCGGCGCGCAGCTCCTGTGGGTCGCGCAGGTGGCCGTCGAGCACGTTCAATGCGAACGGGCGGTTGACCGCGCCCGGTACGTGGCCGGCGACCGGATCCAGCGGCTCGACGTCGCCGCGGAAGCGTTCGCCCGCACGTGCATCGACCAGCCAACCCGGCGCGTGCTTCAGCCGGGCGGTGATTTCATCGGCATTGGCGATCTGGGTAGTATCGAAACGGCCCGGGTAAGCCGGCAGTGCGGTCACTTCGCCCTGGCCGGTGGCCAGGGTGTGACCGGCGGCCTGCCAGGCGGCGATGCCACCATCGAGCACAGCCACCTTGGCATGCCCGATCAGGCGCAGCAGCCACCACAGGCGCGAGGCGGCCATGCTGCCGTCACTGCCGTCGTAGACCACAACCTGGGTGTCGGGACCGATGCCCCACGTGCCGAGCTTGGCGGCGAACGCATCGCTGTCCGGCAGCGGGTGCCGGCCATGTCCGACGCGGCCCAGATCGGACAGGTCGCGGTTGAGATCGGCATGCACCGCGCCCGGAACATGCCCTGCCAGATACTGGCCACCGGCAGCCTGCGGATCGGCCAGCGAAGCACGGGCATCGACCACGCGCAGGGCGGTGCTGGCGGTAGCACGTGCGTCGACGACACGTACGCCTTCACCCAATGCAGCAGCCAGGCTGGCGACATCGACCAGAGTGGTCCACGGCGGATCGATCGGCTTCATTGCACTTGCTCCAGGCGGCGACGCAGGTTGTAGAGGATGGCGGCAGTTGCGCCCCAGATACGCTGGCCTGGCCAGCCATATTCGAGGACGTGGCGGACGCGGCCGCGATGATTGATTTCGACCTGGTGCAGGTTGTCGGCCGCCATCAGGTACGCCAACGGCACCTCGAACACTTCGGCCACTTCGCTGGGCTGCGGCACCGGTATGAAATCCGGATCGACCACCGCCACCACCGGCGTGACCCGGTAGCCGGTGATCGTCACGAAGGGATCGAGATACCCCAGCGGCTGCACCTGGCCGGGCGCCAACGCGATTTCTTCCTGGCTCTCGCGCAGTGCGGCCGCCAGTGCATCGCGGTCATCGGGTTCGGTACGGCCGCCGGGGAATCCCACCTGCCCACCATGGGTGCGCAGGGTTTCCGTGCGACGGGTGAGGATCACCTGTGCGCCGTTGGCGCGCGGCACGATGCCGGCCAGCACCGCAGCTTCCACGGGGGGACCGGGCGGCAGCAGGTCGATCAGCTCACTGCGGTTCCAGCCGTCGCCGGCCGGCGGTTGGGCCAGTGGGTGCAGTGCACGCATCAGTCGCTGGTGGTCGGCCAGTGAGCCACGCAGTGATTGCTGCAGTTGTTCGCGCAGGGGCTGCGCGCGATGCAGGATGCGGCTGCGTTCCTCGTTGCTCATCGACGACCACCGCGCGATCTCATCGATATGCCGCCCGCAGCCTGTGCATTGCCGGTGCGGATCCAGCGTGCACACTCCGATGCAGGGACTTGCGACAACACGCGCCGTTTCTTCCATTGTTTGCACCCGGCAACAGTAGCGCGATCGGACTGAATCTGCGCGCGATGAGGTGGCGCGCAGCGCACCGCGCAAACAAAAACGCGCCGGTGGGGTCACCGGCGCGTTTCGTCTGCTGCTTCGATTTACTTGACGCTGACCAGCTTGATCTCGAACTGCACAGCCACGTTCGGCGGGAACGGGGTGCGCGGGTCGGCACCGTAGGCCTGGTCCGGCGGCAGGGTGACTTCCCACTTCGAGCCTGCCGGCATCTGCAGCAGGGTCTCGCGCATGGCCTTCATTTCGACTTCGCTGACCTTGATCGACGGGATCTGCTGGGCCGGGCGGGCTTCGGTCGGGCGCTGGCCGTACGGGAACGGACCGGCCACTTCCAGCTGCACGGTGCTGGCCTGGGTCGGCTTGGCACCCTTGCCGGCTTCGATCACGCGGTACTGGACGCCGCTCGGCAGGGACTGCACGCCGGCCTTGGCCTTGTTCGCCGCGATGAACTGATCGCTCTTGGTCTTGTTTTCGGCAGCAGCCTTTTCGTACTCGGCCTTGGCAGCCTGGGCACGGCCCTGCTCGCGCTTCTGGAAGGCTTCAACAGCCGGCTTCAGCTGCTCGGCGGTGATCGCCGGCTGCTTCTTGGCGTAGGCATCCTGCAGGCCCTTCACCACCGAGTTGATGTCCAGCTGCTCACCACGACCGGTCAGCTCCGCCAGGTTGTTACCGTAGTCGTAACCGAAGTAGTAGCTCAGCTTGCCCTTTTCGGACGAAACGTCCTGGGCGAAGGCATTGCCCGTCAGGGCCAGGGCCGCGACGGCGACCGCGATAGAACGCAACTTCATCAAACAGTTCTCCAGGGGTGGTAACTCAGGGACGTTCTGCGCCGCCCTGAGGCGACGGGTTAGGATAACGGGCGCAACGTGTAACCGCTACTCACGATGCAGGCTATGACCCGTCTGCGTTTGCAGAGTTCAATATCACTTTTTTTTAACGTTCCAGGAGTTTTCCCGTGGCCGATGCCCTGATCGCTGTCGCCGACGACGGCGCCATCCGCACCGTGACCGTCCAGCGCCCGGACAAGCTCAATGCCCTCAACGCCGCGACCCTGCAGGCCCTGGCCGAGGCGTTCAGCGCGGCTGCCACCGACCCGGAGGTGCGCGTGGTGGTGTTGACCGGCGCCGGCCCCAAGGCCTTCGTGGCCGGTGCCGACATCGCCGAAATGAACACACTCAGCGCGGTTCAGGGACGTGATTTCTCGCTGCTGGGGCAGGCCCTGATGCGCCAGATCGAACGCATGCCCAAGCCGGTCATCGCCCGCGTGAACGGATTCGCGCTGGGCGGCGGCCTGGAACTGGCGATGGCCTGCCACCTGCGCATTGCCGCCGATACCGCCAGGGTCGGTCAGCCGGAGATCAACCTGGGGCTGATTCCCGGCTTCGGCGGCAGCCAGCGGCTGCTGCGCCTGTGCGGTCGCGCCGCGACCCTTGAGCTGTGCCTGCTGGGTGCGCCGATCGACGCCGCGCGCGCACTGGAACTGGGCATCGTCAACGAAGTGGTGCCGGCCGACGCACTGGACGCGCGCGTCCAGGACCTCGCCCGCCAGCTGGCTCGCTCGGCCCCCTTGGCCCTGCGGGGCCTGCTCGATGCGGTGCACGTGGGCGGCGAATGCAGCCTCGAGGCCGGGCTGGAATACGAAAGTGCGCAGTTCGGCCTGCTGTTCGCCACCGAGGACATGCGCGAAGGCACCAGCGCCTTCCTGCAGCGCCGCCCGCCGGCGTTCCAGAACCGCTGACGCCATGGCATCCCGACCCAACCCCGCGCAGCTCTTCGCCCGGGTCCAGGCAGACGATCTCGATGGCGCCCTGCAGGCCGGGCTGATGGACTACGTCGTCCGTGCCGGCGACGAACAGCTGCTGCCCGGCCACCCGGACCTTCCGCAACGCCTGCAGCAGGCGCAGCAGCAGCTGCATGCCGCCTGGGCTGCACGCGAACGCTACCGCGCCCGTGCGGTGCGCCTGGCCCGCCGCGAGGCCGAGCGCGATGCGCGGCGCACCCCGGCTCCGGCACCCGACGTGAAACCCGCCCTGCCCGCCGCAGCGGCCGCGATCCTCGCCCGGGCCAAGGCCCGCGCCAGCGGCAAGGAGTCGTAATGGCCACCACGAAGAAGACCGCACGCGCCCCGGCGCGGCGTGCCGGCGCGATGCCGCGTGCCGACGTGGTGGAGATGTTCACCCGCCTGCGCGAACTCAACCCGCACCCGAAGACCGAACTGGAATACAGTTCGCCGTTCGAACTGCTGGTGGCGGTGGCACTGTCGGCGCAGGCCACCGACGTCGGCGTCAACAAGGCCACCCGCCGCCTCTTCCCGGTGGCCAACACGCCGGCAACGATCCTTGCACTCGGCGAAGAAGGGCTGAAGCAGTACATCTCCACCATCGGCCTGTTCAACGCCAAGGCAAAGAACGTGATCGCCACCTGCGCGATCCTGCTGGAAAAGCATGGCGGCGAAGTACCGCGGGATCGCGATGAGCTGGAAGCGCTGCCGGGCGTGGGCCGCAAGACCGCCAACGTGGTGCTCAACACCGCGTTCGGCGAGCCGGTGATGGCGGTGGACACGCACATCTTCCGCGTCGCCAACCGCACCGGGCTGGCCCCTGGAAAGAACGTGCGCGAGGTCGAGGATCGGCTGGTCAAGGCGATTCCGGCCGAATTCCTTCTCGATGCGCACCACTGGCTGATCCTGCACGGGCGCTACGTGTGCAAGGCCCGCAAGCCCGATTGCCCGGGATGCGTGATTGCCGATCTGTGCCGGTTCAAGGAAAAAACCGTGGCGTAGCCCGCCGGTCGAGGATCGGAGAAAACATCCACGGATGGCGCGGATGTACTGCAATCCGTGCGCAACGGCAGCGTCACATGCAAGCGTTTACATCAGCGGGCCCTGCCGTGACGGGGCCTGCGGCGGAGTGCGCTCGTGCGCGAACTGTCACATTTACGCA
The DNA here is from genome assembly GCF_036319965.1 of Stenotrophomonas sp. SMYL41. Taxonomy (NCBI): domain Bacteria; kingdom Pseudomonadati; phylum Pseudomonadota; class Gammaproteobacteria; order Lysobacterales; family Lysobacteraceae; genus Stenotrophomonas; species Stenotrophomonas sp. SMYL41. Next base: position 147,367 of record NZ_JAWIRX010000004.1, read on the forward strand.
ATCTTCACGATCTAGCCTGCGCGCATCTTCCCACCTGCCTGCAAGGCTCCTCTCCATGAAACTGCATCACCAACTCCTGACGGTCGCCGTGGCTGCTGCGCTGTATGTGCCGGCTGCACACGCCGAAGTCGCCATCGACGTGATCGGCGGTTCGGAAATCACCTTCGAAGGCCTGGTCCAGGCCGACGGTAACTGGTTCGACAACGACCTGACCGACCTCAACGGTGGCGACGCCGGCAACGGCAAGAACAGCGAATTCGAACTGCGTCGCGCCGAGCTGGTGCTGAAGGGCAAGGGCCCGGGCAACGTGGAATGGGTGGTCGGCTATGACGCCAAGGCCGACAAGTTCCTCGACACCAACGTGAAGTACAAGCTGCTGGGCAACGCCAACCACTTCATCCAGGTCGGCCAGTTCAAGCAGCCCAACAGCCTGGAAGAGCTGTCCAGCACCAAGAACAACGACTTCATTTCCAAGGCCGCTGTCACCAACACCTACGCCGTGGCCCGCCGCCTCGGCGGCGCCTACAGTTATGGCCAGGACAACTGGTCGATCACGGCCAGCGCCTTCGGCCGCGAACTGACCCGCAACCTGGCCCATGGCAGCGGCTACGGCGCGCGTGGCACCTTCGCCCCGATCAACGAGAAGGGCCAGGTCCTGCACTTCGGCCTGAGCTACGTCGACTACGACACCGACGCGGACACCCTGCGCGTGCGCGCCCGCCCGAACGCCGACCTGGCCACCGCGCGCCTGGTCGATGGCGGCAACATGACCGACACCGACCGCGTCAGCACCATCGGCGCCGAAGCGATGTACTTCCAGGGCCCGTTCAAGGCCCAGGCCGAGTACTACACCAGCAAGGCCAAGCGTTACGCCCATGACAACTACACCAGCGACGGTTATTACGTCAGCGGCGTGTGGAATGTCACCGGCGAAACCTGGAGCTACAAGGGCGGCACCCCGGGCACCGGCCTACCGAACAACCCGGCCGGCGGCCAGTGGCAGCTGGGCGTGCGCTACGACCACATGGATCTGAACGACGGCAACCTCGCCGCCAACCCGGTGGCCGGTCGTCCGCCGATCGTCGATGGCGTGCTGGGCGGCAAGATGGACATCTGGACCGTCGGTGCCAACTGGTACTGGCGCTCGAACTTCAAGCTGATGCTCAACTACGTGATGGTCGACAGCAAGAAGTACAGCTCCTCGGCCCGCGGCTTCGTCAACGACGACCCGAACATCCTGGAAGCCCGCGCGCAGTTCTTCTGGTAAGACCAGCCGCCTGCGTTCGACCGCGAAGGCACGGCTCCGGCCGTGCCTTCTTCGTCGCAACGTTGCCCGCGCCGCCGCGGGCTGCAGCACGGCATACAGCCCGCAGCGCCCTTCATGACGCGTGTCACATCCGCGTCATATGACAGACGCGGGCGTGTCACGCAACCGTTATGGAATGTGCACCGAAACGTCGGGCAACCGCCCCTCGACCACCACCCCAGGAGTCTCTCCCGTGATCCACGCCTTCAAGTCGCGCGCCGCTGTCGCCATCCTGGCCGCATCGTCCGTGTTCGCCGCCAATGCCGCCGATATCACCGGCGCGGGCGCCTCGTTCATCTATCCGGTCATGTCCAAGTGGTCGGCCGACTACAGCACCGCGACCGGCAAGAAGGTCAACTACCAGTCGATCGGTTCCGGCGGTGGCATTGCGCAGATCAAGGCCAAGACGGTTGATTTCGGCTCCTCCGACGCGCCGTTGAAGCCGGAAGACCTGGCCGCCTCGGGCCTGGCACAGTTCCCGTCGGTGATCGGTGGCGTGGTGCCGGTGGTCAACGTGGCCGGCATCGCCCCGGGCGCGCTGAAGCTCGATGGCGCCGTGCTGGCCAATATCTTCCTGGGCAAGATCAAGACCTGGAACGACCCGGCCATCGCCGCGCTGAACCCCGGCCTGACCCTGCCGAACGCCAAGGTCACCGTCGTGCACCGTTCGGACGGTTCGGGCACCACCTTCAACTTCGTCAACTACCTGTCCAAGGTCAGCCCGGAGTGGAAGAGCTCGGTCGGTGAAGGCACCTCGGTGCAGTGGCCGGCCGGCATCGGCGGCAAGGGCAATGAAGGCGTTGCCGCGTACGTGAAGCAGATCAAGGGCGGCATCGGCTACGTTGAACTGTCCTACGCGCTGCAGAACAAGCTCTCGTACACCGCGATGAAGAATGCCGCCGGCAAGTTCGTGCAGCCGAGCGACACTTCGTTCGCCGCCGCGGCCGCCAGCGCCGACTGGGCCAACGCCAAGGATTTCTACCTGGTGATGACCAACGCCCCGGGCGCTGAATCCTGGCCGATCACCGCCACCAACTTCATCCTGGTGCAGAAGGCCCCGAAGAACGCCGCCAACGGCAAGGCGACCCAGGAGTTCTTCCGCTGGGTCTACAAGAACGGTGACGCGCAGGCCCGCCAGCTGGACTACGTGCCGCTGCCGGACAGCCTGGTGCGCCAGATCGAAACGTACTGGACCCAGAACCTGAAGTAAGCGCGTTCCCCCGCAGGAACGGGATCGGCGGGTCCTCTCTCCCCCGCCGATCCCACCCGGGCGCGAGATCCTCGAGATCTCGCGCTCTTCTTGTTTTTGGGGGTTGGTCGTGAAGAGCGCTGCGCCTTCGCTGATCCGTGGGGGAGTCGGTGGGGTCATGAAAGGCATGCGCAAAGGCAAGAGCGTTTGTAGAGCCCCGGCCGTCATATCGGTGCGCAGATCCGGGGCCTCCGGGGGTCTCCCGGATCCCGGCCAACCCCGTGAAACCCTTGTCAGAACGTGATCCAGTACACCTCTGTCATGGGCGTAATACGGCTGTAACAAAAACATCATTTCATAGCCGCATCCGCCGACGACGTCGGCTCTACCCCGCTATGGAGTGACCATGAAACTGCACTCGGCCGGCCTTGCCGCCCTTTCCCTGGCCATCGCCCTGGGCCTGTCGGCCTGCGGTGGCGACAAGCAGGCCGCGCAGCAGCCGGCTGCCGACGGTGCCGCCGCCCCGGCCGCTGCCGGTGCCAAGGTGACCGCCGAAGTGTCCGGCGCCGGCGCTTCCTTCATCTTCCCGCTGGTGTCCAAGTGGTCGGCTGACTACAACGCCAGCACCGGCGCCAAGATCAACTACCAGTCGATCGGCTCCGGCGGCGGCATCGCCCAGATCAAGGCCGGCACCGTCGACTTCGGTTCCTCCGACAAGCCGCTGAGCAGCGAAGAGCTGGTCCAGGCCGGCCTGGCCCAGTTCCCGTCGGCCATCGGCGGCGTGGTGCCGGTGGTCAACATTGAAGGCCTGGAAGCCGGCAAGCTGCGCCTGAGCGGCGCCCTGCTGGCCGACATCTTCCTGGGCAAGGTCAAGACCTGGAACGATCCGGCCATCGTCGCTGCCAACCCGGGCGTGAAGCTGCCGGACGGCAAGATCACCCTGGTCCACCGTTCGGACGGTTCGGGCACCACCTTCAACTTCTCCAACTACCTGTCCAAGGTCAGCCCGGAATGGAAGAGCAAGGTCGGCGAAGGCACCTCGGTGCAGTGGCCGGACGGCGTCGGTGGCAAGGGCAATGAAGGCGTTGCTTCGTACGTGAAGCAGATCAAGGGCTCGATCGGCTACGTCGAACTGGCCTACGCACTGCAGAACGGCATGCCGTACACCGCCATGCAGAACGCGGCCGGCAACTGGGTCGAGCCGAGCGCGGAAACCTTCGCCGCTGCAGCTGCCAGCGCCGACTGGGCCAGCGCCAAGGACTTCAACCTGGTCATCACCAACGCCCCGGGCGAGCAGGCGTGGCCGATCACCGCCACCAACTTCATGCTGATGCAGAAGCAGCCGAAGGACGCCAAGCGCAACCAGGACACCCTGGCCTTCTTCAAGTGGGCCTTCGAGAACGGCCAGGCCCAGGCCAACGAGCTGCACTACGTGCCGCTGCCGGCCGAACTGGTCAAGCAGATCGAGGCCTACTGGGCGACCGACCTGAAGTGATGGATACGACGGTGCCCGCCCCGCGCGGGCACCGCCTCTTCCACGCCGTACCGCCCCGCCCCTTCCTGGCCCCGCCGTCCCCATGAATGCCATCGCCCAGCCTGTAGCCGCCTCGTCCACGCGTGATGCGCGTGATGCCCGCAACGACAAACTGTTCCGATGGGTGCTGGTCGGCACCGTCATCTTCGTCCTGATCGCCCTGGCCTGCGCCGCGCTGTCGATGCTGTGGGGCGGCCGCCATGCCCTGCAGATGCAGGGCCTGAGCTTCTTCTTCTCCGCCGACTGGAATCCGGTCGAAAACAAGTTCGGTGCCCTCGCCCCGATCTACGGCACCCTGGTCACTGCGATCATCGCGATGGTCATCGCCGTGCCGGTCAGCTTCGGCATCGCCTTCTTCCTCACCGAAGTCGCGCCGCGCTGGCTGCGTGGCCCGATCGGTACCGCCATCGAACTGCTGGCCGGCATCCCCTCGATCATCTACGGCATGTGGGGCCTGTTCGTGCTGGTGCCGGTGATGACCGAGTACGTCACCCCGTTCCTCAACGAGACGCTGGGCGAATGGCCGGTCATCGGCCCGCTGTTCCAGGGCCCGCCGCTGGGCATCGGCATGCTTACCGCCGGTTTCGTGCTGGCCATCATGGTCATTCCGTTCATCTCTTCGGTGATGCGCGAAGTGTTCCTGACCGTACCGACCCGCCTGAAGGAATCGGCCTACGCGCTCGGCTCCACCAAGTGGGAAGTGAGTTGGGACATCGTCCTGCCCTACACCCGTTCTGCGGTGATCGGCGGCATCTTCCTCGGCCTTGGCCGCGCCCTGGGCGAGACGATGGCGGTGGCCTTCGTGATCGGCAACAGCGTGCGCCTGTCGCCGTCGCTGCTGGAACCGGGCACCACCATCGCCGCGCTGATCGCCAACGATTTCGGCGAAGCCACTGAAACCTACCGCTCGGCCCTGCTGCTGCTCGGCTTCGTCCTCTTCATCGTCACCTTCGTGGTGCTGGCCATCGCCCGCCTGATGCTGATGCGCCTGTCCCGCAAGGAGGGCAACTGATGTCCACCACCGCTGATTCGCTGTACCTGCGCCGTCGCATCGGCAACGTCGTTGCGATCACCGCCTCCTGTGCCACCGCCTTGTTCGGCCTGTTCTTCCTCGGCTGGATCCTGTTCACCCTGGCCTCCAAGGGCCTGGCCGGCATCAACCTGGACCTGTTCACCAAGATGACACCGCCGCCGATGCAGGAAGGCGGCCTGGCCAACGCCTTCTTCGGTAGCGCGGTGATGTGCGCGCTGGCGATCGGCATCGGCACGCCGCTGGGCGTGCTGGCCGGCACCTGGCTGGCCGAGTATGGCAACGCCCGCAAAGCCGGCACCGTGGTCCGCTTCGTCAACGACATCCTGCTGTCGGCCCCGTCGATCGTGCTCGGGCTGTTCGTCTACACCCTGTACGTGATGCAGACCGGCGGCAACTTCTCGGCGTTCGCCGGTGCCCTGTCGCTGGCCTTCATCGTACTGCCGGTGGTGGTGCGCACCACCGACGAGATGCTGCGCCTGGTGCCTTCGCAGATGCGCGAAGCGGCGCTGTCGCTGGGCATCCCGCAGTGGAAGGTGATCGTGCAGGTGCTGTACCGCAGTGCGTCGGCCGGCATCATCACCGGCATCCTGCTGGCCCTGGCGCGCATCTCCGGCGAGACCGCACCGTTGCTGTTCACTGCCTTCGGCAACCAGTACTGGAACAACAACATCTTCCAGCCGATGGCTTCGGTGCCGGTGGTGATGAACCAGTTCGCCGGAAGCCCGTACGAATCCTGGCAGGTGCTGGCCTGGGCCGGTGCCCTGGTGCTGACTGTCTTCGTGTTGCTGGTCAGCCTTGCCGCCCGCGGCATCCTGCTGCGCAACCGTATCTCCCATGACTGACCTTTCCGTGGATAACGCCATGAACGACCTTTCCAACGCCGTGCCGATGCAGCGCATCGCCGTGCCGTCCTCGCACGAGAGCCTGCACACGCCGTCGCCGGTGAAGCTGGCTGCGCGTGGACTGGACTTCTACTACGACAAGTTCCATGCCCTGAAGGGCATCAACCTGGAAATCCCGGAAAAGCGCGTGACCGCGCTGATCGGTCCCTCCGGTTGCGGCAAGTCGACCCTGCTGCGCATCTTCAACCGCATCTACGCGCTGTACCCGAAGCTGGAAGCGCGCGGTGAGGTGCTGCTGGACGGCGAGAACATCCTGTCGCCGAAGTACCCGATGAACCGCCTGCGCAGCAAGGTCGGCATGGTGTTCCAGAAGCCGGTGCCGTTCCCGATGACCATCTTCGAGAACGTGGCCTACGGCATCCGCCACCACGAGAAGCTGAGCAAGGCCGACATGGCCGACCGCGTCGAGCAGGCGCTGCGCCAGGGCGCGCTGTGGGACGAAGTGAAGGACAAGCTGGGGCAGAGCGCACTGGGCCTGTCCGGCGGCCAGCAGCAGCGCCTGTGCATCGCCCGTGCCGTGGCCCTGCGCCCGTCGGTGCTGCTGCTGGACGAACCGACCTCGGCGCTGGACCCGATCTCGACCAGCCGCATCGAGCAGCTGGTGGAAGAGCTCAAGCACGAGTACACCATCGTGATCGTCACCCACAACATGCAGCAGGCCGCCCGCGTGTCCGACTACACCGCCTTCATGTACCTGGGCGACCTGATCGAGCACGACCGCACCGAAGTGATCTTCTCGCAGCCGTCGCAGCGGCAGACCGAGGACTACATCACCGGCCGCTTCGGCTGATCGACGCCGTCCCTTCGCCACATGTCCCAGCCAGGCATGGCCTGGCTCTACCCGGATTGCAGACCATGAATCTTCCCAACGACCACATCGTCAAGAGCTACGACGAAGAGCAGCAGCGCCTGGTGGCCGAAATCGTGCGCATGGGCGAAATGGCCGTCGCCCAGCTCGAAGCGGCGATGGACGTGATCGAGAAGCGCGACGAGAACGCTGCCCATCGCATCATCGCCAACGACGAAGCGATCGATGCGCTGGAACAGCAGATCAGCCACGACGTGATGCGGCTGGCGCTGCGTGGCCCGATGGCGCGCGACCTGCGCGAAATCCTGGCCGGCCTGCGCATTCCGGCCGACATCGAGCGTATCGGTGACTATGCCGCCAACGTCGCCAAGCGCTCGATCGCGCTGGGCAAGGTGCCGCCACTGCCGCAGATCCAGGGCCTGCGTGCACTGGGCCGCCTGGCCGCGCAGCAGGTCCGCCGTGCCATTGCCGCCTACCGCGACAACGACGCCGACGCCGCACTGGAACTGCGTGAGGACGACGCCCGCCTGGACGCGCAGTACACCGCGCTGTTCCGCGAGCTGCTGACCTACATGATGGAAGACCCGCGCAACATCACTCCGTGCACGCACCTGCTGTTCATGGCCAAGAACCTGGAGCGCGTGGGCGACCATGCCACCAACATCGCCGAGAACGTGTGGTTCCTGGTGCACGGAGAGCAGCCGCTGCCGCCGCGTGAAAAGCGCGACGAGACCTCCAGCACCGGCCAGGTCTGACGCTGCACTGCAACACCGGAGACGACTCCAAGGTGGCCGCTGTCCTGGTGACAGCGGCCTTCTTTTTTTGGGGTATGCCACCCGGATTGTGGGCGCCGGGCTTGCCCGGTGCGAACCTGCCGGATGCTTCTGTAACAAATCTCACGAAAATTTGAGTACTTGGCGAGGATTCGTTGAGTAGGATCGCTGCACCATCGATTCACCCCGGGCACCTGCCCACCACCCAGGAGCAATACCGATGAGCAGTTCCAACAAGACGCTGTCCCTGCTGACCGCTACCGCCCTGGCCGCCGGCCTGGGCATGACCGCCAGTGCCTCGGCCTTCAGCATGAGCGACCTCGCCCAGGGCTATCTGGTCGCCGGCCAGGCGGCAAAAGCTGCCGATGCCAAGCACGCCGAAGGCAAGTGTGGTGCCGACGGCAAGAGCGCCGAGGGCAAGTGCGGTGGTGACAAGGGCAAGGCTGCCGAGGGCAAGTGTGGCGAAGGCAAGTGTGGCGCCGACAAGGGCAAGGCTGCGACGGGCGCTGCCGCCGGTGCCAAGGCCGGCGACAAGAAGTCGGCCGAAGGCAAGTGCGGCGAAGGCAAGTGCGGTGGCAAGCACTGACGTCCGCGCCAGCGCCGTCCACCCGCGGCCGCCGCTTCGCGCGGCGGCCGCCGGGTTGGGCCTGCGCAGGGCGCTGCTGCAGGATCTGCGTGACGCTCCGGCAGGCGACTTCGATTTCCTCGAATGTGCACCGGAGAACTGGATCCACGTCGGTGGTCCCGCCGGTGACGCGCTGGCCGAACTGGCGCAGCGTCATCCGTTGAACTGCCACGGCCTGTCGCTGTCGCTGGGCGGCAGCGCACCACTGGATACCCAGCTGCTTGAGCAGGTCGGCCAGTTCCTCGAGAAGCACCGCGTGCCGCTGTACAGTGAACACCTGAGCTACTGCAGCGACGACGGCCACCTGTACGACCTGCTGCCGATTCCGTTCACCGACGAAGCGGTGCGCCACACCGCGGCACGCATCGCCCGCGTGCAGGACCTGCTCGGCCGCCGTATCGCGGTGGAAAACGTGTCCTATTACCTGGCGCCGGATCCGGCGATGGACGAGCTGGCGTTCACCAATGCGGTGCTCGCCGAGGCCGACTGCGACCTGCTGCTGGACGTCAACAACGTCTACGTCAACGCCTGCAACCACGGCTACGATGCCGACAGCTTCATCGCCGGCCTGCCTGCACAGCGCATCGTCTGCCTGCACGTGGCTGGGCACCTGGACGAAGCTCCGGACCTGAAGATCGATACCCATGGCAGCGCGGTGATCGATCCGGTCTGGGAGCTGCTGGCGCGAACCTATGCACGCATCGGCCCACGCCCGACCCTGCTCGAACGTGACTTCAATTTTCCGCCCTATGCAGAACTGCAGGGCGAGCTGCAGACCATCCGCCGCCTGCAGGCCACGCATGCCGGAGCTGCGCATGGCTGATGCCGCCGATACCCTGCGCGCGCAGCAGCACGCATTCACCGCGCACCTGCGCGATCCGCAAGCGGTGCCGGCACCAGCCGGCCTGGATCCACGCCGGCTGGCGGTGTACCAGCACCTGCTGTTCAACAACCTGCTGGGGCTCCTGAGCAACGGTTTTCCGGTCTGCGTTCGCCTTCTCGGCGAACCGGCATGGAGCGCGCTCGTGCGCCACTACTTCGCCACCCATCACTGCCAGACTCCCCTGTTCACCGAGCTGGCCGCCGAGTTCGTGCAATGGCTGCAGGTACAGCCGCAGCTGCCGCACCCGGCGCTGGCCGAACTGGCCCACTACGAGTGGGTGGAAACCGCGCTGTATCAGTTGCAGGCCGAGCGGCTGCCTGCGCCGGGTGATGTCGATCCGCTGCGCGTACGACTGCAGCGCTCGCCGTTGGCGTGGCCGCTGCTGTATCAGTGGCCGGTGCATCGGCTGGGTGCCGAGGATGCGCCGACGCAGCCGCCCACCGAACCGACCGGCCTGCTGGTCCGCCGCGAAGCCGATGGCGAAGTGCGCTTCGCTACGCTCAGCCCGTTGGCGGTGTACCTGCTGTCCAGCATCGGCGAACAGCCTGGGCTGGAAGGTCATGCCTACCTGCAACGACTCGCCACCACGTATGGCCTGGCCGTCGATGCGCTGGCCGGACCCGGTGCCGCGCTGCTGCGGCAATTCCTGCAGGCCGGCGTGATCGGGCCGCTCACAGCCCCTCCCTGACACCTCTTTCGCGGAGATCCCCTGATGAACCTTCCGACCCTGGCCACCGCGCGCGGCCAGCTGGACCGTCTCGCCCCCTGGCTGGCCCCGCTCGGCCTGCGCCTGCTGCTGGCCTTGGAATTCTTCGAATCCGGCCGCGAGAAGCTGCGCGGCCAGAACTGGTTCGCTGACCTGCAGGACGCCTTTCCATTCCCGTTCGACCAGTTGCCGGCCGCCCTGAACTGGCAACTGGCGACCTGGTTCGAACTGGTCGGGGCGGCCTGCCTGCTGTTTGGCTTCGGTACCCGTTTCGCCGCCGCCAGCCTGCTGGTACTGACCGTGGTGGCCACCTATGCGGTGCATTGGCCGATGGAGTGGAACTCGCTGGCCGAGCTGGCGATGGGCTATGCGATCAGCGACCAGGGCTTCGGCAACTTCAAGCTGCCGGTGCTGTTCATGGCCATGCTGCTGCCGCTGATCTTCACCGGTGCCGGCAAGCTGAGCGTGGACGCATGGTTGGCCCGATGGCAGCCATCCACCACCACGGCACCGCGCGCAGTCCGGTAGATGCCGACCTTGGCCGGCACGCGCCGTGCCAACCATGGTTGCCACCTACCGGCATCCTGAGCGCACGGTGCACCGGTGGGTGTCGACCTTGGTCGACACGCTCCTACGCAGCGAACCGGTGCATCACAGGCCAGCCAGGCGCTCGGGGGCGCTCTGCTAGAATTCACGCATGACTGACCCCACCCCCGCACCTGCCGCCGCTCCCGATTCCGCAGTCCCCCAGGCGCAGCGCGCGATGTCACAACGCTTCCGCGGCTTCCTGCCGGTGGTGGTGGATGTGGAAACCGGCGGCTTCGACAGCCAGCGCAATGCGCTGCTGGAAATCGCTGCGGTGCCGATCGAGATGGACGAGAACGGCCTGCTTTACCCCGGCCAGACCGCCAGTGCCCACGTGGTCCCGGCCGAAGGCCTGGAAATCGACCCGAAGTCGCTGGAAGTGACCGGCATCATCCTCGACCACCCGTTCCGGTTGGCCAAGGAAGAAAAGGCGGCGCTGGACCACATCTTCACTCCGGTGCGTGCGGCGATGAAGAAATACGGCTGCCAGCGCGCGATCCTGGTCGGCCACAACGCCCATTTCGACCTGGGCTTCGTCAACGCCGCAGTGGCGCGGACCGGCCACAAGCGCAACCCGTTCCATCCGTTCAGCGTGTTCGACACGGTCACCCTGGCCGGTATCGCGTACGGACAGACCGTGCTGGCGCGTGCGGCCACCGCCGCCGGGTTGGGTTGGGATGCGAATGAAGCGCACAGCGCGGTGTATGACACCGAGCAGACCGCGCGCCTGTTCTGCACGATCGCCAACGCCTGGCCGCGGTAAAGGCAGCCAACGGCGGAGCCCCTCGTGGCGGGAAGCGAATCATCGGTTGGGCCGGGCAAGGTGGGGTCGCGGGGGACGCCGTGAACCCGTCCCTGGGGGCTTAGCCGCGCCATCCATGGCGCGGATACCCCCGCGACCCCACCCTGCCCGGCCTTCGACAGGTTGCTGGCCGGCACGGAAAGATCAGAAAAGCGGAAGCAACAGCGGGTCGCTGCGCTCGTTGCGGGCTGCCGATCACCGCTTTGGTGGGTCACTTCTCTTGTGGATGCCGACCGTTGGTGCGGCAACACCCGTAGATCCACGCCATGCGTGGATGCGATCAACCGATGCTCGTGCGATCCCGGCCATCGCTCTTGGCGCGGTACAGCGCACGGTCGGCACGCTGGTACAGCAGCGCCGGGGTGCGGTCGTCGGCATCGAGCTCCACCAGGCCCGCGCTGAAGGTCACGCGCAGGCCTTCCACACCGGCCCAGTCGGGATGGTCGTGGAACAGCCCGCGCAGGCGTGCGCACAGCTGCGCGGCTTCCTCCAGTCGGGTGTCATTGAGCAGCAGCGCGAACTCTTCGCCGCCGGTGCGCGCCGGCAGGTCGGAGTCGCGGCAGGCCGCCGCGATCAACGTCGCCACCTGCACCAGCACCGCATCACCGGTGCTGTGGCTGTGGCGGTCGTTGACGTCCTTGAAGTGGTCGATATCCAGCACCACCAGGCACAACGGGTGACCACTGCGCTGCGAACGCGCGAAGTCGCGGGCCAGGGTTTCATCAAAGGCGCGGCGGTTGGCCAGGCCGGTCAGGGCGTCTTCGCGGGCCTGGCGCTCGAACGCCTCGGCCTGGCGAGCCAGGCGCTCGGCCAGTTCGGTCTTTTCCTGGTTCAGCGCCTGCAGGTGCACGGTCTTGGCCTGCAGGTCGAAGGTCGCTTCGTCCACCCGCCGCGCCAGGCGCAGGTTGCTGGCCTTCAGCTGCTGCAGCAGCAGGCGGTACAGCACCACCAGCCCGGCCAGCAGCAACAGTCCACCCAGCACCTGCACGCTGCGTCGCTGCCACCAGAACGGCTCCACGGTGAAGCTCCATACGGCTTCCTGCTGGCCCCAGCTGCCACCCGGATGGGCAGCGGCCACGTGCAGGGTGTAGTCGCCCGGAGGCAGGCCGACGAACTCGACGCTGCGCTGCGGCCCACGCTCCACCCAGCCAGCATCGAGGCCATCCAGCCGCGTGCGGTAGCGGATCCGGTCGGACATCAGGTAGCTCAGGCCGACATAGCTCACCGCCAGCCGGCGGCCACCGGGAATGGAGTTGCGATCCGGCCCCTCCCAATGCACCGGCGCACCATCCACCTGCACGCTCTCGATCGCGGCCGGCGGTGATGGCCGCTCGCGGAAGCGCTGCAGCCGCTGCGGGTCGACCGTGCTCAGGCCACCGGCGGTGACCACCCAGAACGTGCCGTCCTGGCGCAGGATCGCCGATGGGCTTGAGCTGCCGTTGGCCTGTGCATTGGCCATGCCGTCGATCTCGTTGTAGCGCTCCACCTCTACCCGTGGCGTGCGGCCATCGGCCACTGCATTGAGGGTCGCCATGTCCGTGCGCAGCACACCACGGTTGCTGCTGATCCACACGTTGCCGAGGCGGTCCGGCACCAGCTGGAACACCGCATCCACCGGCATGCCCTGCTCCAGGCCGACCCGCGCCAGCGCACCGTTGCGCCAGCGGTACAGGCCGCGATCGCTGCTGATCCACATCGCATCGCCCAGCTGGTGGAAACCGAACACGCTGCGGCCTCCCCCCAGCGGGGCCAGGTCGATCGACTGCACATGGTCGCCGCGCAGTACGCGGATGCCCTCGATGGTGCCGATCCACAGGTTGCCCTGGTGATCGTGCTCAAGCGCGGTGATCAGGCCGCTGGGCATGCCCGCAACGCTTGATACCTGCACGCGGTCGCCGTCGATGCGGACCACGCCCTTCTGGGTGCCGGCCCAGACCACACCCTGCGGGTCCACGCTGATCGCGCGGATGTTGCCGCCCGGCATGCCATCGGCGGCGGCATAGTTGTGCCGCAGCCGGCCATCGGGGCCAAGACGGTAGACGCCATCACCGAACGTTCCGACCCACAGGTCACCGTCCGGGCCCTGCGCCAGGCTGAGCACCGAAGGTGCCTTGCCGCCGCGGTTGTGCAGCGGCATCGCGCGGAAGCGGCCATCAGCAGTCTGCAGGTCGAGGCCGCTGGCACTGCCGACCCACAGCTGGCGTTCGCGGTCCTCGAACACGGTGCGCACATAGTCGCCACTGAGGCCATCGCGCTCGGTGTAGCTGCTGAACAGTGTTTCGCGCAGGCGGTACAGGCCACCGTTGGCACCCACCCAGATGCTGCCCTCGGCATCCTCGCGCAGGCTGACCACGCGCCCACCCGGCAGGTTCAGGCCCGCCGGCAGGCGCTCCAGGCCATGCGCGGAGATGCGCAGCAGGCCCTGGTTCTCGGTGCCCAGCCACAGGTCACCATGCCGGTCCTGCAGCATCGAGGTCATGTGCAGCTGGCCCGGCAGGCGGTGCACCAGCACCAGCTGGTCGTCCTCCACCCGGTACAGGCGCTCGCCGGCGACGATCCACAGTGCGCCATCCGGCGCCCGGTACGGCCACGACAGGCCACTGCCGGCGCCCAGCCCCCATGCGGCGGGCGCGCGCTTGAGTACCCCATCGTTGTCGCGCAGCACCAGCCCATCGAGCGTGCCGACCCAGACCCGGTCCTGTGCATCGACCACCAGCTTGGTGAAGCTCATCGCCATCGGCAGGTCCGCCGCCGGTGCCTGGTAGACGATGCCGGTGTCCGGCGTCAGATAGCCAACGCCCTTGCCTTCGAACAGCAGCCACAGCCGGCCCTGGCTGTCCATCTGCATGGACTGGATCAGCACCTGCGGTGTACCGGCCTGGTGCTCCCATACCCGCCACTGGCCGTCGCTGCCGCGATGGCTGACATTGCCGCGCGAATCGCTGATCCACAGCCCGCCTTGGCGGTCGACGAACAGTGCGCCGATGCCGTTGTCGCGCAGGCCCGGGCGCGTGCTGCGGTCGAACACGGTGAAATCCAGGCCGTTGTAGCGCACCAGCCCTTCCCAGGTGGCGAACCACAGATGGCCCTCCGGCGTCTGCGCGATGTCGCGCAGCGAGTTGTGCGGCAGCCCGTTGCGCGAGGTCCATACATCGATGGCGTAATCGCGCAGCGGCGGCGCACCATCCTGTGCCGCCAGCGGCAGCGCAAGGGCCAGCAGCAGCCACAGCAGGCCCTGCCGCAGCGCCCGCCTGAATCCTGATGTGCGGCGCTCCACCCAGCGCCCCTCGTCCCCCTGCCCGCCCATCACCGCAACGGCGGCGGCCAGGTGCGGCTGCAAGGCGCGGCAGCATGCGGGAACTGCCAGGCAGCGCGGAACGGCATGCCGGCGGGAACGGGCTGGCTCATCGGGGGGAGACTGGGGAGATGCGCAGATGATAGGCCAAACCCCGGCCCCGGCGTCACCGTGCGCAGCCCTCCGGCTCAGCCGGCGCGGCCGGGCGCCACCACCTGGGCACTGGCCGGCCACTGCACCACCGCCTCCAGCCCACCTTCGGCCCGGTTGCGCAGCCACAGCCGGGCTCCGTCCTTCTCGGCCAGAGCGCGGGCAATGGTCAGGCCAAGGCCCGCCCCGCCGGTCTCGCGCGAACGCGAGGTTTCCACCCGCACGAAGGGATCGAACACCGCCTCCAGCTGCTCCTCGGCCAGGCCCGGCCCGTCATCGGCCACCACCACGGTGATCGCACCGCCGCTGCGCTCGACCCGTACCCGCGCCCGCTGCGCATACATCACCGCGTTGTCCACCAGGTTCGAGAACAGCCGATGCATGGCCAGCGGCCGCAGCATCAGCACCGAACCACTGCCGCCTTCGAAGACCACATCGGCGCCGCCTTCGGCGGTGTCCTCGACAATGCTCTCCAGCAGCGAATCGAGGTCGAGTGCGGCGCGCTGCTCGGCACTTTCGGCACTGCGGGCCAGTTCCAGGCCCTCGCGCACCAGCGCCTGCATCGCCGCCAGGTCGCCGATCAGGCGCTCGCGCAGGGCCTCGTCGCTGACATTCTCCAGGCGCAGGCGCAGCCGGGTCAGTGGCGTCTGCAGGTCATGGGTGATCGCCGCCAGCATCTGCGTGCGTTCGGCCAAGTGCCGCTGCAGGCGGTGCTGCATGGCATTGAACGCTTCGGCGGCGCGCTGCACTTCGCGCGGGCCGCGCAACGGCAACGGGTCGCGCTGCAGATCATCGCCGAGGTCTTCGGCGGCGGCGGCCAGCTCCTGCAGCGGCGCGCTGGCCATGCGTGCAACGATGTAGGCCAGCACCGCGATGGCCAGCACCAGCAGGGTCAGGAACCACGGGTCCACGGCGAGGATGCCGTTGTGCGCCACCGCTGGCGAGTCCAGCGCCAGCTTCAGCAGCGTGCCGTCGTTGAGGGTCACGTCCACCGCGCGGCATTTGGGCGGGATGAACGCCGGGTCGCGTTCGCGCGGCGGCCGCCGGTGGCCCGGTGGCGGAGGCGGCAACAGGTCCTGCAGCTTGGGAATGCAGGAACGGAACGAAGCGAAATGCACATGCGCGCGCGACACCGGCCCGGGGCGGTCTTCCAGCACTTCCATCAACGCCGTATCGGCCCGCCCGAGGCGGGCGCCGGGTTGCAGTGCGCGGACGCTCGGCCCACCGATCGCCAGCAGGCGCTCGCGCAGCTCCGGATTGCCATCCAGCAGGTTGACGTAGCCCTGCAGGCGGTCGGCAATGCGGTTCAGGTTCTGCCGCTCGAACTCCTGCTGGCGCTTGGAGGTGGCCAGCATGGTCGCGCCGATCGCAGCCACCGCCATGCCCAGCAGCAGGATCACGAACAACCGCCCGACCATCGAGGACAGGAAATGGCGCAGGCGCTTCATCGCGGCTTATTCCAGGTTCACCGAGGAGGCCAGCACGTAGCCTTCGTTGCGCACGGTCTTGATCAGTCCGTCCGGACCACCGTCGTCGCCCAGCTTGTTGCGCAGGCGGCTGACCTGCAGATCGATGGCGCGGTCCTGCGCCTCGTAGTTGCGGCCGCTGCTGAGCGCGACCAGCTGCTCGCGCGACAGCACCTTGTTGGCGTGGGCGATGAACACCCGCAGCAGGCGGAATTCGGCGCCGGACAGCACCACCACGCGGTCGTCCGGATCGACCAGGTGGCGATGCTCCAGGTCGAACACCCAGCGCGAGAAGCGCGCACGGCGCACCGCCAGCGGCTCCAGGTTGGCCGGCAGCGCCTCGGTCCGGCGCAGCACGTTGCGGATGCGCGCCAGCAGCTCGCGCGGTTCGAACGGCTTGGCCAGGTAGTCGTCGGCACCCATTTCCAGGCCCAGCACGCGGTCGATCGGCTCGGCACGTGCGGTCAGCATGATCACCGGCGTGTTCGAGCGCGCGCGCAGGTCGCGGCACAGGGTCAGGCCATCCTCGCGCGGCAGGTTGAGGTCGAGCACGATCAGGTCCACGTGCTCACGGTCCAGCAGCTGGCGCATGGCGGTGCCATCGGCGGCCGTGCTCACCTGGTAGCCGGCACGGCCGAGCTGTTCGGCCAGCAGGGTGCGGATGTCGTTGTCGTCGTCGACGATCAGCAGTCGATGCATCGGGTTTTCAGTCTCCATGTCGCGATCATCCCGTGTCGGCAGCTGAACCGCATCCGGGGCAATGCGTACCAGTGTATCCACCCACGGGCGGGATACCTGTGGTTACGCGTATTCACCGACAGTGTTACATACAGACATGCCCCGAGGATTGAGCCGTCCATCGCCCGGTCTTCACAATGCCCACCAACGCCGCCCGTGCGGCCCCCAGAGTGAAGCCACGACGTGACGTTCCGCCTGCTGCCCGCGACCCGCCGGGGTCGCCTGATACTGATCGGCCTGCTTGCCCTTGCCGTCGCCGTTGCCGCCTGGTGGCTGCTGCGCAAGCCCGCCGCCCCCGCGGTGGCGACCACCCCGGTCAGCCGCGGCGACATCGAGCAGACGGTGGAGGCCACCGGCGTGATCGACGCCTACAAGCTGGTCAGCGTCGGTGCGCAGGCCTCGGGCCAGATCAAATCGCTGAAGGTGCAGCTGGGCGACACCGTGAAGGAAGGCGATCTGATCGCCGAGATCGACGCCACCACCCAGCAGAACCAGGTGCTCAACGCGCAGGCCTCGCTGGACCAGGTCACTGCCCAGCGCGCCGTGCAGCAGGCTACCCTGCGCCAGGCCGAACTGGAATTCGCACGCCAGCAGCAGATGCTGGCCGCCGAGGCCACCTCGCGCCAGGAATACGATGCCGCCGAAGCGCAGCTGAAGACCGCCCGTGCCCAGCTGCAGTCCTACGAGGCACAGATCAAGGGCCGCGAAACCGAACTGGGCACCGCCCGCGCCAACCTGGCCTACACCCGCATCACCGCGCCGATGGACGGCACCGTGGTGGCGGTGGTGGCCGAGGAAGGCCGCACGGTGAATGCCAACCAGACCGCACCGACCATCGTCATGCTGGCGCGGCTGGACGTGGTCACGGTCAATGCCGAGATTTCCGAGGCCGACGTGGTCAAGATCAAGGCCGGCATGCCGGTGTACTTCACCACGCTGGGTGATCCGGACCGCAAGTACCACGCCACGCTTCGCCAGATCAATCCGGCGCCGGCCTCGATCGCCAACGAGAGTTCGTCCAGCTCGAGCAGCTCGTCCAGCTCCAGTTCCAGCAGCGCGGTCTACTACAACGCGCTGTTCGACGTGGAGAACCCGGATGGCACGCTGCGCATCGACATGACCGCGCAGGTGTCGGTGCTGCTCAAGCAGGCCAAGGGCGTGCTGATGGTGCCGGCGGTGGCACTGGGGCCGAAGCGCCGTGGCGACGAGCGCATGGTGCGGGTGCTGGATGACAACGGCCAGCCGCAGCCGCGCAAGGTCACCGTGGGCATCAACAACGGCGCTTCGGCCGAGATCCTGTCCGGTTTGCAGGAAGGCGAGCGCGTGGTGGTGGGCGAAGCCGGTGCGGCCGGTGCCAATGCCGGCGGCGGCAACCGCGGCGGCATGCAGATGCGGGTCGGCGGCCCGGGCATGGGACGCCGATGAGCACGGCGGCGCCTCTGCTGCGCCTGCGCGACCTTCGACGCGAGTTCCCGGCCGGCGACGATGTGATCGCCGTCCTGCGCGACGTCAATCTCGACATCCATGCGGGTGAGATGGTGGCCATCGTCGGCCAGTCCGGTTCGGGAAAGTCGACGCTGATGAACATCCTCGGCTGCCTCGACCGCCCCACCCGCGGCAGCTACCAGGTGGCCGGCCGCGAAACCGGGAAGATGGAACCGGACGAGCTGGCCGAACTGCGACGCGAGCATTTCGGCTTCATCTTCCAGCGCTACCACCTGCTGGGCGACCTCGATGCACGCGGCAACGTGGAGGTGCCGGCAGTGTATGCCGGCAGCCCGGGCGCAGTGCGCAACGCCCGCGCCGAGCAGCTGCTGCAGCGGCTGGGTCTGGGCGACCGCATGCACCACAAGCCCGGCCAGCTGTCCGGCGGCCAGCAGCAGCGCGTGTCGATCGCGCGTGCGCTGATGAACGGTGGCGAGGTGATCCTGGCCGACGAACCAACCGGCGCGCTCGACACGAAGTCCGGCGAGGAGGTGATGGCGATCCTCGGTGAACTGCACGCCGAAGGCCACACCATCATCATCGTCACCCACGACATGAGCGTGGCCGAACACGCGCAGCGCATCATCGAGATCCGCGACGGCGAGATCATCGCCGACCGCGCCAACCTGAACGCACCGACCTACCGTGCGCAGCGCGAGGCCAGCACCGGCGTTGCCCGCGGCAACAGCTGGCGGGCGGCGCGCGACCGCTTCACCGAAGCGTTCCGCATGGCGCTGCTGGCGATGAACGCACATCGGCTGCGTACCTTCCTGACCATGCTCGGCATCATCATCGGCATCGCCTCGGTGGTCTCGGTGGTGGCGTTGGGCAACGGCTCGCAGCAACAGATCCTGCAGAACATCAGCGCGCTCGGCACCAACACCATCGATGTCTACCCCGGCCGCGGCTTCGGCGATATGCGCTCGGCGCGGGTGCAGACGCTGAAGGCCAGCGATGCCGATGCACTGGCAAGGCAGAGCTACGTGGACAGCGCCACCCCCAGCGTGTCGACCTCGGTCACCGCGCGTTACCGCAACCAGTCCTCCACCGCCCAGGTCAGCGGCGTCGGCGAGCAGTTCTTCCGGGTCAAGGGCGTGACCCTGCTCAGTGGCAGCTTCTTCGACAGCGATGCAGTGAAGGGCCTGGGCCAGGTGGCGGTGATCGATGAGAACACCCAGACCCAGTTCTTCCCCGATGTCGATCCGGTCGGCCAGGTGATCCTGCTCGGCAACGTGCCGGCACGCGTGGTCGGCGTGGCCAAGCGCCAGAGTTTCGGCTTCGGCGGCAGCACCAGCCTCAGCGTGTGGGTGCCCTACACCACGGTGATGTCGCGCATGCTCGGCCAGAGCCACGTGTCCAGCATCACCGTGCGCGTGGACGACGCCACGCCGATGGATGCCGCGCAGGAAGCGATCACCCGCCTGCTGACCCTGCGCCATGGCACCGAGGACTTCTTCCTCAGCAACAGCGCCGAGATCCGGCAGACCATCGAGCAGACCACGCGCACGATGACGCTGCTGATCGGCGCCATCGCCGCCATCGCGCTGCTGGTGGGCGGCATCGGCGTGATGAACATCATGCTGGTGTCGGTGACCGAGCGCACCCGCGAGATCGGCGTGCGCATGGCCGTGGGTGCACGGCAGAGTGATATCCGCCAGCAGTTCCTGATCGAAGCGGTGCTGGTGTGCCTGCTCGGCGGCGTGCTCGGCATCGGCCTGGCCCTGCTGCTGGGCTCGATGATCGGCCGCTTCGCCAGCGACTTCCAGGTGCTGTTCTCCACCGCCTCGATCGTCGCCGCGTTCGCCTGCTCGACCCTGATCGGGGTGGCGTTCGGCTTCCTGCCCGCGCGCAACGCCGCGCAGCTCGATCCGGTGGAGGCCCTGGCCCGCGAATGAAGATGATGATGATCCGACTGCCCTTCCCTGCATCCCCGCGCCAGCTGCTGGCGGGCGCCGTTCTGCTCGCCCTGTCCGGCTGTGCATCGGTCGGCCGCTATCCCGTGCACGCCCCCGACGTGGCGGCCCGCTACGGGCGTGGCGATGCCACCCTCAACGCACCGGCCGACGACCCGCGCAGCAGCCTGGATACCCCGGGTCGCGACATCCGCCAGGACACCTGGTGGACCGGCTTCGGCGATGAACGCCTGGACCGGCTGGTGGCACAGGCGCTGGCTGCCAACAGCGACCTGGCTGCCGCCGGCCTGGCCGTGCAGCGTTCACGCCTGCAGGCCGGCCTGGCCGGCAACGCGCTGTGGCCGCAGCCGTCGTCGTCCGGTGTCAGCGGCAGCGCCAGCCGCGCCACCGACCAGGCCGACGACTGGCGCCGCAGCTATTCCACCGGCGTCTCGCTGGGCTGGGAAGTGGACCTGTGGGGGCGCCTGCGCGCGCAGCGTGACATCGCCCGCTGGGAAGCCCAGGCCAGCGAGGAAGACCGGCAGAACACGGCCCTGCTGGTGATCAGCGACACCATCACCCAATACTGGAACCTGGCCTACCTCAACCAGTCCATCGCCACCGGCCAGGCCAACCTGGAGCGGCTGGAGCGCACCCGGGAACTGGTGCAGGCCCGCTTCGACGCCGGTGCGGTATCGCGCCTGGAAGTCCGCCAGGCACTGCAGAACCTGCAGTCGCAGCGGTCCTCGCAGAGCGCGCTGGAACAGCAACGGGTGGAAGTGCGCAATGCGCTGACCGTGCTGCTGGACGGCACGCCCTGGCCCCAGCAGGACGAACCGCAGGACCTGCTGGGCGCACGCAGCCCCTTCATTGCCGAAGGCCTGCCGGCCGACCTGCTCGGCCGCCGCCCCGACCTGCGCGCGGCCGAACTGCGCCTGCGCAACAGCCTGAAGACCATCAAGGTCACTGCAACCCAGTACTACCCGGCACTGAGCCTGACCGGCAGCCTCGGTTCCAGCGCGACCTCGCTGGGCGATGTGCTGCGCAACCCGGTGGCCACGCTGGGCGCCGGCCTGTCACTGCCCTTCCTCAACCTGCAGCGCGCGCAGCTGGACACCGACATCGCCGGCACCGCCTACCAGATCGCCGCCAGCAACTTCCGCAAGACGCTGTACACCGCGCTCTCGGAAGTGGACAACGCGCTGTCGGCACGCGAGCAGCTGGCGCGCCAGGTGGCGGCCTCGCAGGCCTCGTACGACGAAGCGGTGGAAGTGGAGCGCGCGCAGGAAGTGCGCTACCGCGTGGGTGCGACCGACCTGCGCACGTGGCTGGAGGCACAGCAGACCCGGCGCGATGCCGAACTGTCGCTGGCGCGCGTGCGCCAGGGCCAGCTGAACAACGACGTGACCCTGTTCAAAGCGCTGGGCGGCAGCGCGGGGTAAGGCTTTGGGAGCGCCAACCAAGGTTTGCGGCCCCGATTACATGGCGCTGCCGATCAACCGCGCTGGCGCACGGCCTCGAACAGGCTGACGCCGGCGGCGACGGAGACGTTCAGGCTCTCGATCTCGCCCGGCATCGGGATCTTGACCAGGCCATCGCAGTTCTCGCGGGTCAGGCGGCGCAGGCCATCGGCTTCGCCGCCCAGCACCAGGGCGATGTTGCCCTTCAGGTCCAGCTGGTACAGCGACGCGGTGGCTTCGCCGGCCAGGCCGTAGATCCACACACCCTGCTTCTGCAGGTCCTTCAGGCAGCGCGACAGGTTGGTCACCGCCACCACCGGGATGAGATCGGCAGCACCGGCCGAGGTCTTGCGCACGGTGGCATTCACCGTAGCCGACTTGTCCTTCGGGATGATCACCGCGGTCGCACCGGCGGCAGCGGCCGAACGCAGGCAGGCGCCGAGGTTGTGCGGATCCTGCACTTCATCCAGCACCAGCAGCAGGGCCTTGCCCTCCGCCGCTGCGACCAGGCCTTCCAGTTCGTTCTCGCTGTAGGTGCGGGCGGCGGCATAGCGCGCGGCCACGCCCTGGTGGCGCACCGAACCGCCAACACCGTCCAGCGCCTGGCTGTTCACCTTGCGCACGTCGATGCCCTTGCGGCGGGCGTTTTCTTCGATCTCGGTCAGGCGCGGGTTCTTCGCACCGGCCTCGACCAGCACTTCGCGGACGTTCTCGGCGTCGTTCTCGATGGAGGAGGCGACGGCGTTGACGCCGACAATCCACTGGCTGTTCTTGCTCATGCGGGCGGGGACCGGAAAGGGGGTGGCTATGGTAGAGCATCGGCGCCGACCGCGCTGCGCGCTCGCCGGGCCGTGCCCGGCGCACCCGCCGCTCAGCCTTCGGCGGAGCGGCTGCGCGGCGGCCAGTGCGGAGTGTCGTGGTCGGGGTGCTGGTGGGACACGATCGTGGCCAGGAATTCCAGCGCCGCGACGTCTTCCTCGGTGCGCCGTTCCGGCAGGCTCGACAGGCTGTCCACAAACGGCACCTTGCGCTCCACACCGTACTGGATCGTCGGCGGCAGGCGTTCGGGTTCGTCGAAGGCGCCAGCGGCCACCGCCACGCCATCCGGCGCCTCGTAGGTCAGGGGGGTGCCGCAGTCGGCGCAGAAGCCACGCCGCACCACGTTGGACGACTGGAAATAACGCGGCTGGCCGCGGGTCCAGCTGAACTGCACGCCGCGCACCGACACCAGCGGTGCGTAATAGGCACCAAACGCCTTCTGGCACATCCGGCAATGGCAGATGGAACTGTGGGTCAGCTCGCCGCGCACCTGGAAGCGGATCGCACCGCACTGGCAGCCGCCGCTGAATTCGGGTTGGCCCTGCATGGTGCGTTCCTCCGAAACGTCGTGCCAACCCACGGTTGGCACCTACCGGGTGAAGTGGGTGCCGACCGTGGGTCGGCACGCCTTTCAATACTGCTTCTTGGTCCGCTTGGCCGGCTTGCCACGCTCAGGCAGCGCGGGCAGACCGTCGCCCTCGTCTTCGCCCTTGTGTTCGACCAGGCGGAAGTCGATCTTGCGTTCTTCCATGCTGGCCTTCAGCACCAGGATGCGCACGCGGTCGCCCAACCGATAACTGCTGCCGCGGCGTTCACCGGTCAGCGTCTTGCGGGTGGCGTCGAACTTGTAATAGTCCTGCGGCAGCTGGGTCACATGGACCAACCCCTGCACCTTCGACTCATCCAGCTCCACGAACAGGCCAAAGCTGGTGACGCCGCTGATCACACCGTCGAACTGGCCGCCCACGTGCTTTTCCATCCATGCCGCGCGGTAACGCTCGTCGACTTCGCGCTCGGCCTCATCAGCACGACGTTCGCGCTCGGAACACTGCAGCGCCAGGGCCGCCATTTCGCGCGCGTTGTAGGTGAACTTGTCCAGCGGCTTGCCGGACAACGCGTACTTGATCGCGCGGTGCACCAGCAGGTCGGGATAGCGGCGGATCGGCGAGGTGAAGTGCGCGTACGCCTCCAGCGCCAGACCGAAGTGGCCGTGATTCTCCGGGCTGTAGATGGCCAGGCTCTGGCTGCGCAGCAGCACCGATTCCAGCAGCGTTGCATCGGGACGATCGCGGATCTTCTTCAGCAGCTTGGTGTAATCGCCCGGGCGCACCTTCGACCACGGCGGCAGGCTCAGCTTGAACTCCTTGAGGAATTCCAGCAGGTCGGCGTACTTGGTTTCCGGCGGCTTCTCGTGGATGCGGTACGGGGCCGGCACGTGGCGCGACAGCAGGTACCTGGCCGCCTCCACATTGGCCGCGATCATGCACTCCTCGATCAGCTTGTGCGCGTCGTTGCGCACCAGCATGCCGGCCTGGGTGACTTCACCACGGTTGTCCAGCACGAAGCGCACTTCACTGCTTTCGAACTCGATGGCGCCACGCTTGGCACGTGCCTTGGACAGCACCTTGTACAACTGGTGCAGGCGCTGCACCTGCGGCAGCAGGTCGCCCATCCAGGCCTTGGTATCGGCATCGTCCTCGCCCACCGCCTTCCACACCTGGGTGTAGGTCAGGCGCGCATGCGAATTCATCACCGCCTCGTAGAAGCGCGAATGCGTGACCAGGCCATCGCGATCGATCTGCATGTCGCACACGAAGCACATGCGGTCGACCTTCGGCATCAGCGAGCAGATGCCATTGGACAGGGTCTCCGGCAACATCGGCACCACGAAGCCCGGGAAGTACACCGAGGTGGCGCGCTTCTGCGCCTCTTCATCCAGCGGCGTACCGGGGCGGACGTAGTTGGACACGTCGGCGATGGCCACCACCAGGCGGAAACCCTCGGCATTCGGTTCGCAATACACCGCGTCGTCGAAGTCCTTGGCATCTTCGCCGTCGATGGTGACCAGCGGCGTGCTGCGCAGGTCGACGCGGTCGCCGATCATGGCCGGCTCGACCACCAGCGGCACCGAAGCCGCTTCGTCCAGCACCTCCTGCGGGAACTCGAACGGCAGTTCGTGGCCGTGGATGGCGGTCTCCACCACCAGCGACGCGGTCAGCTTGTCGCCGAGCACGGCGATGATGCGGCCGATCGGCGGACGGCGGCTGTCCGGCGCCTGGGTCAGTTCGCAGACCACCAGCTGGCCGTCGCGTGCACCACCGGTCTGGTCCGGCGGCACCTGCACGTTGCGCTGCACCCGCTTGTCGTCGGGCACCACATAGTTGATGCCCATCT
This sequence comes from Stenotrophomonas sp. SMYL41, assembly GCF_036319965.1. Lineage (NCBI taxonomy): Bacteria > Pseudomonadati > Pseudomonadota > Gammaproteobacteria > Lysobacterales > Lysobacteraceae > Stenotrophomonas > Stenotrophomonas sp. SMYL41. Next base: position 172,212 of record NZ_JAWIRX010000004.1, read on the forward strand.
CGATGCTGAAGCGGCCGATCAGGCGGGTCATGCCGCGTTCGAGCACGCGGGCGATGCTGCCTTCGCGACGGCCACGGTGATCGATCCCGGTCACGCGGGCCAGCACCTTGTCGCCGTGCATCACCTTGCGCATCTCATACGGTGGCAGGAACAGGTCGTCGCCGCCTTCGACCGGGCGCAGGAAGCCGAACCCTTCGGGGTTGGCGATCACCACGCCGGTGACCAGGTTCAACGTCTGGATCGGAGCGAAACCACCCCGGCGGTTCTGCACCAGCTGGCCATCGCGGACCATGGCGCCGAGCCGGCGCGACAGCGCTTCAGCCCGGTCTGGTGCGGTCAGGCCCAGGCGCGCGCCCAGTTCCTCGGCGGTCTGCGGCCCTTCGCAGCGCTCCAGCAGGGCCAGGATGGCCTCACGGCTGGCGATGGGTTGTTCGTATTTCTCGGCTTCGCGTGCGGCATAGGGATCGTCGATCACCTTGCCGGTCGGCGGCAGCTTGCGGCCCGGAGCAGGCCCCGGCGCATCCATATTGCGGGCCTTGCGGCCACGCGGCGCGGCGCCGCCTTCATTCAATTCGGGGAACCAGCCCGGCAAAGGCTTGCCTGGCTTGGGGGTGCGGGCCGCGCCCGTCTTGGCGCCTTTCTTCGGGCCCTGGCTGCGGGACGTGCTCCCGCCCTTGCTTGGTTTTTTGGTAGTCATCGCCCTACATGGTAGCCGCTGACGGCGTGCAGAACGGGTCAGCGGCCGTCTTGAAGGTCCTGCGTGAAAAATATTCAGGAAATCGTTGACAGCCTGCGGGTTCATCTTCACAATTGCGCCTCTGGAACGCCCAGGTGGCGGAATTGGTAGACGCACTAGTTTCAGGTACTAGCGGGTAAAACCGTGGAGGTTCGAGTCCTCTCCTGGGCACCATCGGAAAAACTCCTCGCTTCGGCGGGGATTTTTTTTGCCTGAGATCCCACAGCGGGGTCGGATCCCTTTCCACAGGAAAGGGCTCTGACGCCAAGCGAGTGGGTTGGGGTCAGAGCCCGTTCCGCACGCGAAACGGGATCCGACCCCGGATCCAGAAAAGGTGTTGACACCCCCGTCACGGCACCCCATAATCTCGCTCCTCGACGCCCAGGTGGCGGAATTGGTAGACGCACTAGTTTCAGGTACTAGCGGGTAAAACCGTGGAGGTTCGAGTCCTCTCCTGGGCACCACGTCGAGAATGAGAAAAACCCGCGAAAGCGGGTTTTTTCATGCCTGGAATGCGGCATCAGAACAGCGGCCGCAGCACCAGCTCCAGGCCAAGCAGCAGCAGGAACCCCAGGAAGCAGGCGCGGAACACGCGCGCACTGATGCGCTGCCGGATCACCTGGCCCAGCCACATGCCCAGCAGCGCCGGCAGCACCGCCAATGCACTCAGCCCCAGCTGCTGGATGCCGAACGCGCCGTGCAGCACCAGGCCGGTGGTCAGCGAAATCGTCGACACGGTGAACGCCAGCCCGAGCGCCTGTACCAGCTCCTCGCGCTGCAACCCCAGCGACTGCAGGTACGGCACCGCCGGCATCACGAACACCCCCGTCGCACCCGTCACCACACCGGACAGCGCACCCACCAGCGGCCCCAGCCAACGCTCGCGCCGCTGCGGTACGCGGAACACCGGCGCGAGCAGCGCATACGCCGCGTAGACCACCAGCGCCACGCCCAACGCCACGCGCGACCAGGTGCGATCGACCCGCACCAGCAGCGCCGCCGACCCCAGCGTCACCACCACCACGGCCAGCATCATCGGCCACAGGCGCCGCACGATGTGGCCCAGTGACGGCCCGGACAGCAGCTGCCACGCATTGGTGACGAAGGTCGGGATGAACAGCATCGATGCCGCCGCCACCGGTGACAGTGCGCCACCCAGCAGGCCCATCGCCACGGTCGGCAGCCCCATCCCTGTCACACCCTTGACCACGCCGGCCAGCACGAACACCACCACCAACAGCACATGGAAGTACATCGATTCATTCATGCCTTCATTGGATCGGGCCGTCACCCGGCGCACAATGCGGTCTTCCCGGCCGAGCCTTCGGCTGACCCGAAGGCGCCGGATCAGCAATGAGGCACGACATGCGGATGGACATCGCCGACCTGCGCCTGTTCCTGGCAATCGCCGAAGCCGGCAGCATCACCGCCGGCGCGGCACAGGCAAACCTGGCATTGGGTTCAGCCAGCGAACGCCTGCGCACGATCGAAGCCGATGCTGGCACCCCGCTGTTGAACCGGCACCCACGCGGCGTCAGCCTGACCGAGGCCGGCGCCGCCCTCGCCCATCATGCACGGCTGATCCTGCAGCAGCAGGCACAGCTGCGCGGCGAACTGCAGGCGTTCGCGCAGGGCGCGCGCGGCACCCTGCACCTGTATGCCAACACGGCCGCGCTGACCAACTACCTGCCCGCGCGGCTCGCACCGTGGCTGGCCGAACGCCCGCGCCTGCATGTCGAACTGATCGAGCGCACCAGCCCCGAAGTCGTACGCGCGATCAGTGCCAGCCAGGCAGAGGCCGGCATCATCAGCGATGCGGTCGACGCCGCCGGCCTGCAGCAGCACGTGGTCGCCGAAGACCCGCTGGTGTTGCTGCTGCCGGCCGATCACCGCCTCGCATCGCGGCGCAGCGTGACCTTTGCCGAGGTTGCCGGCGAGACCTTCGTTGCCCTGGCCGATGGCAATGCTCTGCAGACCTACATCGAGGACCAGGCGCGCGACATCGGGCGACGCCTGGATGTGCGCATCCGCATGAAGACCTTCGAAGGCGTGTGCATCATGGTCGGCCACGGCATCGGCGTCGGCATCGTGCCGCGGACCATCGCCCGGCAGCATCGGCGCAGCTCGCATGCAGTTGGCATGGCGCTCTCCGATGCGTGGGCACAACGTCGCCTGTGTGCGTGTTTTGCCGAGTGGACGCAGCTGTCACCGGCGATGCGCAGCCTGCTGCATCACCTCGGTGTGCAGCCGCAGAAAAAAGTGTGAAATGTTGTTGACACATCTTCTGTCGCTCCCCATAATTCACCTCCTGAGTCGCCCAGGTGGCGGAATTGGTAGACGCACTAGTTTCAGGTACTAGCGGGTAAAACCGTGGAGGTTCGAGTCCTCTCCTGGGCACCACGACTCAAGATGATCAAACCCGCGAAAGCGGGTTTTTTCGTTTCCGGGGCCTGCCATTCAACGCGATGGCGACGCTCATCCACGCATGGCGTGGATCTACCGAATTGCACAACGCTCCAAACAGAAACCCCGCCTTCCGGCGGGGTTTCTGCATTCCAGTAGCAACTGTCTTGTCAGGGGCTGCCGAGGGCCACCTCGGCGTCCCGTTTGCGGGCATTGAGGATCACCAGCATTTTGCGCATGACCGCCACCAGTGCCACCTTGCTCGCTTTGCCCTTGGCCTTCAGGCCAGCGTAAAACGCACGCAGCCGTGGCTCGTACCGGATGGCTGTCAGCGCCGCCATGTAGAGGGCTTCACGTACCACCGCGCGCCCACCACTGATGCGCCGTTGGCCCTGCCAGGTGCCACTTTCGCGGTTCATTGGGGCCAACCCCACCAGCGACGCTATGGCTTTGCTTCCCAGGCGACCCAGTTCGGGCAGCTCGCAGGCCAGTGTGCTGATCAGGATGGGGCCGACGCCTTTGAGAGAGCCGATGTCCTTCCAGCCAGGCTGTCCTTCAAGCTGCTCGGCAATGGCTTTATCCAACTGCTTCAGGTCGTCAGACAGCTGCGCTATATGGCGTTGCTTTATTGCAATCAGGTCCGGATCAGCCAAGCGCCGCAGGCGCTGCATCTCACTGACCCGCATCTGCACCAGATGCCTGCGGCATTGCCCAAATTCAGCCAGTCGCTGTTGCCAGGGTGCAGGCGGTACGTAGCGGGTCAGCGGCAACAGATGGGCCATCTGCGCCAGTACCGTGGCATCGAGCCGATCGGTTTTAGCGGCCCGGCCCGTGCCTTGCGCAAATCGCCGCGCACGCGCCGGATTGATGCGCACCACGGGAAGGCCAGCAGCGTACAGTGCATCCAAAGCAGCACGCTCGTAACCCCCGCTCGCCTCAAGAACGACCTGCTTGATCGCCCACTTCTTCAGCCATCGGATCAAGCGCAGAAAGCCGCGCTTGTCGTTGCTGAATTGACGAAACTGCTCTTCATGAACAGCCACATCCAGGGTGGCTTTGCTCACATCGATCCCGATCCCAAACATGGCAGATCTCCGCTAGGCTGACAGGGTCGAGAGCCCCCCCCCCGCTTGCCCAGTCTTATCAGTTCGAGCGCCAACTCAACCAACTGTTCGGGCGGTTCAGGGAGAATCCGGCGTGGGGACCCAAGCTACTTCTCGGTCGCAAGACCTGGATCCACACGGTCGCCCACGCCGGGCTCTCGGCACCCAAGGTGCCAGATCGGCAAGAGATAAGATCCACGCCATGCGTGGATGCATCTGGCGGGAACGCCGCCGGGCATGGCCCGGCGCTACCCAGTGGCAGATCGATCAGTGCCCGCCACCAGCGGCGGCACCTGCCCCCGCGCCGAACGGCGGCTTGGCCAGCCACAGGAACGCAATGATCGCCAGGAAGATCCAGCCCAGCAGGAAGAAGATGTCGTTGAAGCCCATCTGCGATGCCTGATGGTTGATCATGTTGTTCAGTACCGCCGCGCCATGTTGCAGGTCACCCTGCCCCATCGCCGTCACCTGCTCCTGCATGCCCGGCTGATAGGCCGAAATGTGCTCGGTCAGGTCGGCATGGTGCACCTGGGTGCGCCGCGCCCACAGCCAGGTTGTCAGCGACGCCGCGAAACTGCCGCCCAGCGTTCGCAGGAACGTGGCCAGGCCGGAGCCTGCCGCGATTTCGCGACCGTCCAGGTCCGACAGCAGGATCTGCAGCACCGGCATGAAGAACAGCGCGACGCCGATGCCCATGATCAGCTGCACGCCGGCCACGTGCATGTAGTCCACCTGCAGGTTGAAGTTCGACCGCAGGAAGCTGGTCATGGAGAGCACAATGAACGCGACCGTGGCCAGCATGCGCATGTCGAAGCGCGATGCGTACTTGCCCACGAACGGCGTCATGATCACCGGCAGGATGCCGATCGGCGCGGTCGCCAGGCCTGCCCAGATCGCGGTATAGCCCATGTCCCGTTGCAACCACTGCGGGATCAGCAGGGCCACGCTGAAGAATGCCGCGTAGGCCACCACCATCGCCAGCGTACCGGCGCGGAAGTTGCGATGGCGGAACAGCTTCAGGTCGACGATCGGATCCTTGTCGGTCAGTTCCCAGATCAGGAACACCGTCAGCGTCACCACTGCCACGCAGGCCAGCACGACGATCTTCATCGACGAGAACCAGTCCTCGTCATTTCCCAGATCGAGCACCAGCTGCAGCGCGCCGACACCGATCACCAGGGTGACCAGGCCGACGTAGTCCATCTTCGGCTTCTCGATCTGCTCCGGGCGACCCTTCAGCTGGTTGCCCACCACCAGCGCGGCGAAGATGCCCAGCGGCACGTTGATCAGGAAGATCCATTCCCAGCTGTAGTTGTCGGTGATCCAGCCACCGAGGATCGGGCCGCAGATCGGCGCAACCACCGTGATCATCGCCAGCAGCGCCAATGCCTGCCCGCGTTTCTCGCGCGGATAGATCGAGACCAGCAGCGACTGCGTGATCGGGTACATCGGGCCGGCCACGAAACCCTGCAGCGCACGCGACACCACCAGCATGCCCATGCTCTGCGCCAGGCCGCACAGCAGCGAGGTGATGACGAAGGCCAGCGTGGCCCACACAAACAGCTTGCGTTCGCCGAAGCGGCGGCTGAGCCAGCCGGTCAGCGGCAGCGCGATGGCCGTGCTGACCGCGAAGGAAGTGATGACCCAGGTTGCCTGCTGCGAACTGGCACCGAGATTACCGGCGATGGTCGGCAGCGAGACGTTGGCGATGGTGGTGTCGAGCACCTGCATGAAAGACGCCATCGCCAGGCCAACGGTGCACAGGGCGACGCTGGGCGGCAGGAACCCGGAGGCCGCAGCCGGCGCCGCCGGTGCGCCCGGAGCGCCGGGCGCGGCTGGAGCTTGTGCGGACATGGCGACCTCAGCCCACCTTCGCCTGCTGCGGCAGGTTGCCCTGGATGATCGTGTGGATCACCTCGTCGGCATCATGCAGCTGCTTGGCATACACGTCGGTGTCGAACACCGTGCCCTTGGCCGGGGTGCTCGGCAGCACTTCGCCCTTCTGGTCGCGCAGGCTCACTTCGGCCTTCATCGACAGGCCGATGCGCAGCGGGTGCTCGGCCAGCTGCTTGGCATCGATGGCGATGCGGACCGGCACGCGCTGCACGATCTTGATCCAGTTGCCGCTGGCGTTCTGCGCCGGCAGCAGCGAGAACGCCGAGCCGGTGCCCAGGCCCAGGCTCTGGATGCGGCCCTTGTACTTCACGTCACCGGCGTACAGGTCCGACTTCAGCTCCACTTCCTGGCCCAGGCGCATGTGGCGCAACTGGGTTTCCTTGAAGTTGGCCTCGACCCACATCTGCTCGGTCGGCACCACGGCCATCAGCGCATTGCCCGGCTGCACGCGCTGGCCGACCTGCACCGAACGACGGGCGACGTAGCCGGTGACCGGCGCGACGATGCCGGCGCGGGCGTTGTTGAGGAATGCCTGGCGCAGCTGCGCGGCAGCGGCCTGCACGTCCGGCTGGGTGGCGATCACGGTGTCGTCGACCAGCGCGCGGTTGCGCTCGACGGTCTCGCGCGAACCGGCCACGGCCGCTTCGGCGGCAGCCAGCTCGTCACGGGCGTGGGCCAGTTCTTCGTTGGAGATGGCGCCGGTGGCGGCCAGGTCCTTGCGACGGGCGAAATCTTCGCGCACGCGCTTCAGGGTCACCTGGCGGGCGTTCAAGTCCGCCTGCGCGCCCTCCACGCTGCGGTACAGGCCACGGGTCTGGCGCACGGTCTTGGCGAGGTTGGCTTCGGCCTGCTGCAGCGCCACCGACGTGTCGGACGGGTCCAGCTGCACCAGCAGCTGGCCACGCTCCACGCGCATGCCGTCATCGGCGTTGATGGCGACCACGGTACCGGCCACCAGCGGGGTGATCTGCACCTGGTTGCCCTGCACGTAGGCGTCGTCGGTCTCTTCGAACCAACGGCCGAACATGAAGTACCACAACGCCAGTGCGGCAAGCAGCAGCACGACGATCACGAACAGGCCGCGCAGCAGGTTGCCGCGGCGGTTGGGGGCGGCCGGGGCCGCAGTGTCTTGGGTCTGGCTCATGGCGGAAGTCTTCAGGAATGCGAGGAATCGGAATGGGAGGCGATCGGTGCGCGGTCGGCGTCAGTGGGCTGGAAACCACCGCCCAGCGCCTTGCTCAGGCGCACCGAGGTCTGCACCTGCTGCGACTGCAGGCCGGCCAGCTGCTGCTGCGACTGCAGCAGGGTGGACTGCGCGGTCAGCACGTCCAGGTAGCTGCCGATGCCGGCGCGGTAGCGCTGCTGGGCCAGGTCGAAGGCGGAACGCGCGGTGTCCACCGCCTGCTGCTGCGCGTGCGCCTGCTGCGCCAGCGAGCGCACCGCGTTGACCTGGTCGGCCACGTCGCGCAGTGCATCGAGCACCGTCTGGTTGTAGTTGGCCACCGCCAGGTCGTACTGCGCATCCGTGTTGGCCAGGTTGGCGCGCAGCTTGCCGCCTTCGAAGATCGGCAGGCTCAGCGCCGGTCCGATGTAGGCGAAGGTCGAACTGCTCTTCAGCAGGTCACCCACGTTCGGGGCGACCACGCCGGCCAGCGCGGTCAGGTTGAAGCTCGGGTAGAACTTGGTCCTGGCGACCTTGATCTGCTTGTCGGCCGCTTCCACGCGCCAGCGCGCGGCCACGATGTCGGGGCGACGGCCCAGCAGTTCGCTGGGCAGCACGCCGGGCAGCTGCAGCGCCATCGGGTTCAGCGGCTGCGGACGCTGGATCGACAGGCCCCGGTCCGGCCCCTTGCCGACCAGGGCGGCCAGCGCGGTGCGGGCCGCGTCGATGCGCTGCTGCGCGGCCAGCACCTGCTGCTGTGCGGCCGGCACGCGGGCCTCGGCCTGGCGCACCTGCAGGTCGCTGTCGATGCCGGCACTGCGCCGCTGGCGGGTCAACTGCAGCGACTTCTGCGAGCGGCTCAGTTCTTCCTCGGCCACGTCGTTGAGCTGCCACGCGTAAGCCAGATCGGCATAGGCCTGGGCAATGCCGGTGGACAGGCTCAGCCGTGCGGCCTGGGCTTCGACGGTGGCGGCATGCGCGCCATCCACCGCAGCTTCCCAGGCAGCGCGCTTGCCGCCCCACAGGTCCACGCCATAGCTGAAATCGAAGGCAACCTGGCTGCTGCCCGCATAATGGCCGCCCATCTCACTGCCGGCCATCGACTCGGGCAGGCGCAGGCCGGTGTAGCCACCGGACACCGACAGGCTGGGCAGGCGATCGGCACGCGCGGTACCGACCTGGGCCTGGGCCTGGCGCAGGCGCGCATCGGCGGCGTCCAGGCTCGGGTGGCCGGCCAGGCCTTCGGCAACCAGCGCGTCCAGCTGCGCATCGCCCAGCGCCTTCCACCAGTCCTGCGCCGGGAAGCCGGTGGCGCTCAGGTCGGTGTCGGCCAGGGTGCGTTCGCTGTGCAGGCTGTCCACGTCGAGCACGTGGCCCTGCGGGTTGAGGCCACGACTGCTGGCGCAGGCGGCCAGGGCCAGGGCCAGCGCTGACACCAGCAGCGCGCGCCCGGACCGGCGGAAAGTGGAATGCGGGATCGGGTTCATGGGGTCGTCAGTGAATCGCGGATTCGGGTAAGGAGAGACAGCAGCAGCGTGCGCTCGTCGGCGGAAAGATCACGCAGGGCGTAATCCATCACCGCGTCGCCGCGCAGCTTCAGCCGTGCCCACAGCGCGCGGCCTTCGTCGGTCAGCACGATCTGCAGTGCACGCCGGTCCTGCGCATGCGGCTCGCGGCGGACGCAACCCAGCGCTTCCAGCTTGTCCAGCAGGCGGGTGACCGCGCTGGGCACCTGGTCGATGGCCTGGGCCAGCTCGTTGGCCGTGCACGGAGCCATGTTGGAAAGCACCTTCAGCCCGATGTAGTGGGTGAAGCCGATACCCAGATCTTCTTCAGCCATGGACGCGTCGAGTTGCCGGACCAGGCCGTCGCGCACCTGGCGCAGCAGCAGGCCGAAGCTGGGGGGAGTGGTTGCAGGACAGATCATGGGGGAGCATTCTCTTCCAAAAAAAATATTTCTCAATGGAAATATTCGATCTGGCATCGAATGCTGTGTTGCAGCAGCGGGCTGGATCAGTGAAGGCGCCTACCTTAATGATCCGCTCAGGTGGCCCGGTAGTACAATTAAGCCAATGGATGACACATTTCAGCCAGCGGACATGATGAACAAGGCAGAAATCCCCCCTCCCAAGCGGCTGTTGCGTGATGACGCCCTGGATTGGTTCGAGCGCAATGACGGGCCACCGGTCGTCGCATTCCGCTTTGACAGCCCGCTGGGTCTGGTCCGTGAAGTGGACTGGCACCACCACGAGCGTGCCCAGCTGATCTGCGTCGAACGTGGCCTGCTGACCACCCGCACCTCGCATGGGACGTGGTCGCTGGCACCGGGCTCGGCCGGCTGGATGCCGCCGCTGGAGCCGCATACGGTCACCCTCGACGGCCCGCTGCGCGGCTGGGGCATGGCGCTGGCCGCGCCGGCCTGCGCCACCCTGCCCGCCGATCCCTGCGTACTGGGCCTGTCCAAGCTGGCGCAGGCACTGGCCGACCGCATCTGCGAATGGCCGCTGGGCTATGACACCACGCCCGAGCGCCAGCACATCATCGACGTGCTGCTGGACGAGATCCGCACCGCACCACGCCAGCGCATGCACCTGCCGATGCCACACGACCGGCGCCTGCTGAAGATCGCCTCTCAGCTGCTGGCCGACCCCTCCGACGAACGCAGCCTGGCCGAATGGGCGCATTGGGCGGGCCTGTCGCCGCGCAGCCTGACCCGCCACTTCCGCGACGAGACCACGCTCAGCTTCGCCCAATGGCGGCAACAGGCCCGCCTTTCCGAGGCCCTGCGACAGCTCACCGACGGCCGCAGCGTGGCCGACATCGCCCACGCGCTGGGCTTCAGCAGCGCCAGCGCCTTCGTCACCGTGTTCCGCCGCCACTTCGGGTTGCCACCCGGGCGCTACCTGGCACGGGCCGGGCACGGCCTGGAAACCGGGCTGGATCCTGCGCGCGGCTTGGCATCCCCCGCCGCATCCGGATAATCACAGGATTGCGAGCGGCGACCGCCGTCGCCGCCTCCCGACATAGGTAACAACGCCGCATGACCGAACTTGCCCGCCCCGTGTTCCACGGATTCGAACAACTGCCGCTGCGCGAGTACGCCGAACGCGCCTACCTCGACTACTCGATGTACGTGGTCCTGGACCGTGCCCTGCCGTTCATCGGCGACGGCCTGAAGCCGGTGCAGCGCCGCATCATCTATTCGATGAGCGAGCTGGGCCTGAATGCCGCGTCCAAGCCGAAGAAGTCCGCGCGCACCGTCGGTGACGTCATCGGCAAGTACCACCCGCACGGCGACAGCGCGTGCTATGAGGCGCTGGTGCTGATGGCCCAGCCGTTCTCGTACCGCTACCCGCTGATCGAGGGCCAGGGCAACTTCGGCTCCAGCGACGACCCGAAGTCGTTCGCGGCGATGCGTTACACCGAATCCAAGCTGACCCCGATCGCCGAAGTGCTGCTGGGCGAACTGGGCCAGGGCACCACCGACTGGGCACCGAACTTCGACGGCACCCTGCAGGAGCCGACCTGGATGCCGGCGCGGCTGCCGCACCTGCTGCTGAACGGCACCACCGGCATCGCCGTGGGCATGGCCACCGACGTGCCGCCGCACAATCTCAACGAGATCGTCAGCGCGCTGCTGCACCTGCTGGACAACCCCGATGCCAGCGTGCGCGACCTGTGCGAGCACGTGCAGGGCCCGGACTACCCGTCCAGCGCCGAGATCATCACCCCGGCCAACGACCTGCGGAACATCTACGAGACCGGCAACGGCAGCGTGCGTGCGCGTGCCACCTTCACCAAGGAAGCGCACAACATCGTGGTCACCGCGCTGCCGTTCCAGGTGTCGCCGTCGAAGGTGATCGAGCAGATCGCCGCGCAGATGCGCGCCAAGAAGCTGCCGTGGCTGGAGGACATCCGCGATGAATCCGACCACGCCAACCCGGTGCGCGTGGTGCTGGTGCCGCGCTCCAACCGCGTCGACGCCGAGCAGCTGATGGGCCACCTGTTCGCGACCACGGACATGGAACGCAGCTACCGCGTCAACCTCAACGTGATCGGGCTGGACGGCCGTCCGCAGGTGAAGAACCTGAAGATGCTGCTCAGCGAATGGCTGACCTTCCGCAGCAACACCGTCACCCGCCGCCTGCAGCACCGCCTGCAGAAGGTCGAGCGCCGCCTGCACCTGCTGGAAGGCCTGCTGGTCGCCTTCCTCAACCTGGACGAGGTGATCCACATCATCCGTACCGAGGACGAACCGAAGGCGGCGCTGATCGCGCGCTTCGGCCTGTCCGAGGAACAGGCCGAGTACATCCTGGAAACCAAGCTGAAGCAGCTGGCCCGCCTGGAAGAGATGAAGATCCGCGGCGAGCAGGACGAGCTGGCCAAGGAACGCGAGAAGATCCTCGGCATCCTCGACAGCAAGGCCAAGCTGAAGAAGCTGATCCGCGACGAACTGACCGCCGATGCCAAGAAGTTCGGCGACGCACGGCGTTCGCCGCTGGTGCAGCGCCAGGCCGCGCAGGCCATCGACGAGACCGAGCTGGTGCCGAGCGAGCCGATGACGGTGGTGCTGTCGGAGAAGGGTTGGATCCGTGCCGCCAAGGGCCACGACGTCGATGCGTCCGCCCTGTCCTACCGCGACGGCGACGCCCTGCAGGGCGCGGTGCGCGCGCGCAGCACCCAGCAGGTTGCGTTCCTCGACAGCGAGGGCCGCGCCTACTCGACGCCGGTGCACACCCTGCCCTCCGCGCGTGGCAACGGTGAACCGCTGACCGGCCGCTTCTCGCCGGCGCCGGGCACCAGCTTCGTGACCCTGGCCAGCGCCGAGCCGGATACCCGCTTCGTGCTGGCCTCCACCCACGGCTATGGCTTCGTCACCCGCTTCGAGAACCTGATCGGCCGCAACAAGGCCGGCAAGGCGATGCTGAACCTATCGGCGGGTTCGTCGGTGCTGGCCCCGTCGGTGGTCGCCAACGTCGCCACCGACCGCATCGTGGCGGTGACCAGTTCGGGCAACCTGCTGGCGATCGCCGCCAACGACCTGCCGGAACTGGACAAGGGCAAGGGCAACAAGATCATCGAGATCCCGAAGGCCAAGCTCGCCACCGAACGCGTGGTCGCCATCGTGGCGATCAGCCCGGGCCAGACCCTGCAGGTCCGCGCCGGCCAGCGCACCATGGGCCTGAAGTTCAACGAGCTCGATGCCTACCTCGGCGCGCGCGCGACCCGCGGCCACCTGCTGCCGCGCGGCTGGCAGAAGGTGGAAGGGCTGTCGGTGGAATGAGGGCAGGTGTCAACCCTGGTTGACACGCCTCGCCTGACGCAGGACACGAAAAAGCCGGGGCATTCCCCGGCTTTTTCGTTGTCGGCTGGCGGGCGGTGGAGCGGCTGGCGGGCGAAGGCTGGCTGGCGGTGCTCCGGTGCTGGCGGGCGACAGAACGCTGTGCTTCCGGTACAGCCGACCGCTGGTCGGCTGCTTTTTGCTTCTGGTAGAGCCGACTGTCAGTCGGCTGCCTTTTAAAGATCAGCCGAGCATGACTCCGGCTCTACAGAAGGGGACGTCGGCTCAGTGCGCCGGGGCACCGTTGCCGTCGATCTTGCTCAGCTGGTACAGCTCCAGGCCGATGCGCTTGATCAGGCCCAGCTGCTGCTCCAGCCACCAGGCGTGGTCTTCCTCGGTGTCCTTCAGCTGCGCCAGCAGCATGTCGCGGCTCACGTAGTCCCCCTTCTCCTCGCACAGCTTCATGCCGGCGGCGAGATTGTTCCGAACCGCGTATTCAGTGTCGAGATCCTTCTGCAGCATCTCCTCCACGGTCTTGCCCGGCTCGGTGGCATGCGGGCGCATGTCCGGGTCGCCGCCGAGGAACAGGATGCGGCGCAGCAGTGCATCGGCGTGCTGGGTCTCTTCTTCCATCTCGTGGTTCAGGCGTTCGTAAAGCGCGAACAGGCCCTGGTCCTCGTAGCGGCGGGAGTGGATGAAGTACTGGTCGCGGGCAGCAAGCTCGCCGCGCAGCAGTTCCTTCAGGCAGGCGATGACGTCCGGGTTGCCTTTCATGGGGGGCTCCTGTGAATCGATGTGGCATAGGGTGCCGCATTTCAGAATCCGGTGATCTAATCGGAATCAGTCGCAGTTGCGCCTGCGGCTACAATCCGCCCACGAGTTCGGAAAGGACGTGCGATGCGACGTACATGGCGTTGGGTGGTGGGCGTGTTGATCGCCATCATGCTGGTCACCGCACTGGTCCTGTGGCTGCTGCTGCGCGGCAGCCTGGCCGACCTCGACGGCGAACATGCACTGCCCGGGCTGGCCAGGCCGGTCACCGTCGAGCGCGATGCGCTGGGCGTGGTCACCATCACCGCCGGCAGCCAGGCCGACGCGATGCGCGCGCTGGGCCGCGTGCATGCGCAGGAACGCTATTTCGAAATGGACCTGATGCGCCGCAGCGCGGCCGGCGAGCTGTCGGCGCTGTTCGGGCCGAAGGCCATCGACGCCGACAAGCGCATGCGCGTGCACCGCCTGCGCGCGCGCACCGAGGCGCATCTGGACGCCGCGCTGGGCGGCAGCGGTGCGGTTGTGCGCGCCTATGTGGACGGCGTCAACGAAGGCCTTGCAGATCTCTCGGTGCGTCCATGGGCTTACCTGCTGCTGCGGCAGTCACCACGCCCGTGGCAGGCCAGCGACAGTGTGCTGACCGGGCTGGCCATGTACGCCGACCTGCAGGACCCGGGCAACCAGACCGAGCTTGCGCTCAGCCGCATCCGCGCGGTGGTGCCGCCTGCGCTGTACGCGCTGATCGCCCACGACGGCACCGAATGGGATGCACCGCTGTTTGGTGAACCCACCGGCAACGCCCCCCCTGCCCGATGCCAGCCAGCTGGACCTGCGCACATTGAAGGAAAAACCAGGCGCCGAGCAGGAAGAGGCCGATGCCGTCGGCAGCAACAACTTCGCGGTAGCCGGGGCGCTCACCGCCGACGGCCGCGCGATCATCGCCGACGACATGCACCTGGGCCTGCGCGCCCCCGGCCTGTGGTTCCGCGTGCGGCTGCGCTACCCCGACCCGCAGGCCGCTGGCGGCCAGGTCGATGTCACCGGCTTCTCGCTGCCCGGCCTGCCGGCAGTGATCGTCGGCAGCAACGGGCACGTTGCCTGGGGCTTCACCAACAGTTACATCGACACGGCGGACTACCGTACGGAAGCAGCCAATGCCGCCGTGACCGTGCATGAAGAACGCATCACCGTGGCCGGCCAGGCCGACGTGGTGTTCCCGGTGCGCGAAACCGCCTGGGGGCCGATCCTGCACACCCATGCCGATGGCAGCGGCGATGCCCTGCGTTGGGTCGCGCACCTGCCCGGCGCGGTGCGCCTGGACTTTGGTGACCTGGCCCGTGCAGGAGACCTCGACAGCGCGCTGCGCTTCGCCGACGAGGCAGGCATCCCTGCGCAGAACCTGGTGGTCGGCGATCGCAGCGGACGCATCGCCTGGCGCCTGATCGGCGCCCGTCCGGACCGCGGCCCCGGCTGTGCACCGGCCGGCTTCAATGCGGCCAGCAACCAGGACTGCGCGCCCTGGCCAATCCGCAGCGATGCCTCGCCGGCACTGATCGATCCCCCCAACCATCGCCTGTGGACCGCCAACGGTCGCGTCCTCGACGGCGAGGCACTGGCTACCGTCGGCAACGGCGGCTATGACCTCGGTGCCCGGGCGCGGCAGATCCGCGACCTGCTGGCGATCCAGGACCGCTTCGATGAGCACGACCTGCTGGCGATCCAGCTCGATGACCGCGCCGTGTTCCTGCAGCGCTGGTGGGCCCTGCTGCACGACGCGATCGAACCCAGTGACGACCCTGCGCTGAAGCGCTTGAAGTCCGTCAGCCACCAATGGGACGGCCGGGCTTCGGCCAGCTCGGTCAGCTACCGGGTGGTGCGCGAGTTCCGCGCGCAGGTGATGGAGACGCTATCCGATGCACTGCTGGCGCCGGCCCATGCGCAGCTGGGCGATGCCTATCTGGAGCCGCGCCTGGCCCAGCTGGAAGGCGTGGCCTGGCCGATGCTGGAACAGCGCCCGGCCAACCTGCTGCCACCCGCTTTCGACAGCTGGGACGCGCTGCTGCTTGATGCAGCGCGCCGCACCGAGAGCGAGCTGGCCAAGCACGGCCCGCTGGCCCAGCGCAGCTGGGGGGAGCGCAACACTGCGGCGCTCTGTCACCCGCTTGCACGGGCGTTGCCCAGGATCACCCAGCGCTGGCTGTGCATGCCCGCCGACCACCTGCCCGGCGACCGCGACATGCCGCGCGTGCAGACGCCGAATTTCGGCGCCTCTGAACGCATGGTGGTCTCGCCCGGCCACGAGGCCGACGGCATCGTGCATATGCCCGGCGGCCAGAGCGGCCATCCGCTGTCACCGTACTGGGGCGCCGGCCACGAAGACTGGGTGCATGGGCGCCCGACGCCGTTCCTGCCCGGCAAGGCGCAGCACACCATGACGCTGGTCCCGGCGAGGTAGCGCCAGCACGGTCAGCCTCTACGCCGCTCGATCAGGCCCAGCAGCGGCCCGGTCATCGCCGTGGTCACCAGCGCCATGATCACCAGCACCGCGAACAGGCGGTCGCCGAGCAGGCCCAGTTCGTAGCCCAGGTTGAGCACGATCAGCTCCATCAGGCCACGGGTGTTCATCAGCGCCCCCAGCCGCCACGCTTCGCGCGATGGCATGCCCGCACTGCGCGCCGCGCTGAAGGTACCCAGCAGCTTGCCGGCCGCGGCCACCACGATCACCACCACGCACAACACGATGTCGCTGGCCTGCAGCGCATCGGCGCGCATGCGCAGCCCGGTCATGGCGAAGAACAACGGCAGCAGCAGGGTCACCGCGAACGGTTCGACCCGGGCCATCAGCAGGTCGCGCAGATTCGCGTTGGACGATACCGCGACGCCCGCGGCGAACGCGCCGAACAGCGCGTGGATGCCCAGCATTTCGGTGACCAGCGCACTGCCCAGCGACAGCAGCAGGATGCCAAGCAGCCAGCGCCCCTCACGGCCTGGCGCAATCTGCTGGCGCGCGAACCATGGCTTCACCAGCCCCAGCATCAACGCCACGAACGCCACCACGCACAGCAGGTTCAGGCTGGCCGGCAACCAGCCGCTGGCCTGCGCAGCCGCCACGATCAATGCCAGCAGGCACCATGCCGTGGCATCGCCCAATGCCGCGCAAGCGATGGCGGTCTGACCCAGCGGCGTCTGCGTGATACCGCGGTCGGCAAGGATGCGCAGCAGCACGGGAAACGCGGTAATGCTCATCGAGATGCCGACGAACAACGCGAATGCGGTAAAGCCCACACCCTGCGGACCGTGTTGCGGATACAGCCAGATGGCCAGCGCCACGCCAAGCGCGAACGGCACTGCAATGCCGGCATGGCTGACCGTGAAGGCGAAGCGCCGGCGGCCACGCAGCGCCGCCAGGTCCAGCTCGGCACCGGCCACCAGCAGGAACATCAGCACGCCCAACTGGCTGAGCATGCTCAGCGGCCCCAGAGAACTGGCCGGGAACAAGGCGCCATGCAGCTGCGGCACCAGGCTGCCGAGCACCAGCGGCCCCATCATCAGGCCAGCGGCCATCTCGCCGATCACGGCAGGCTGGCCGAGGCGCTTGAGCAGTGCGCCCGCGCCCTTTGCCACCAGCAGCAGCACCAGCAGTTGCAGCAGGAACAGGGCCAGCGGTGACGCCAGATGCTGCACCCAGCGGCCTTCAGCCGCAGCCGTGGCGCGGGCAACCGCCTCAGGCGCCGCCGGCCCGGCATACCGCGCCAGCAGCACGCCGGCCAGCAAGGGCACCCCGGCCCAGGCCAGGTAGCGCCATCCCCACTTGATCGGCGGCGCCTGGCCCCCGGTCCGTACGTCCATGAACATTCCCCAATGTGCAGGGAGCGATGATACGAAAATGGGGACGGAGGGGATCAAGTCATTTGAGGCACAAACGACTTGATCCCCTCCGTCCCCTTTTCGGCGCTTAAGCCAGTGCCTGCGCGTGCACGCCGGCGATCGCGCGACCCGACGGATCTGCAGCGGCGGCGAAGCTGGCATCCCAGGCAATCGCCGCCGGCGACGAGCAGGCGATCGACTTGCCGCCCGGCACGGTTTCGGCAGCCGCACGGCTCGGGAAGAACTGCTCGAACAGGTGGCGGTAGTAATACGCCTCCTTGGTCTGCGGCGGGTTGTGCGGGAAGCGCTTGTCGGCCGCCGCCAGTACGCGATCGCTCACCTGCGCTTCGGCATGCGCCTTCAGCCCATCGATCCAGCCGTAGCCAACGCCATCGCTGAACTGCTCCTTCTGCCGCCACAGGATGCTGTCCGGCAGGTAGCCGTCGAAGGCCTCGCGCAGCACCGCCTTCTCGATGCGGCGGCCACCAAAGCCGGCACCGACCATCTTGTGCGCGGCATCGAAGCGCATCGCCACATCAAGGAACTCCCGGTCGAGGAACGGCACGCGTGGCTCCACGCCCCAGGCCATCATCGACTTGTTGGCGCGCAGGCAGTCGTAGTTGTGCAGAGCGTCGAGCTTGCGCACCAGCTCATCGTGGAATTCACGCGCATCCGGTGCCTTGTGGAAGTACAGGTAGCCACCGAAGATCTCGTCGCTGCCTTCGCCCGAGAGCACCATCTTCACGCCCATCGCCTTGATCCGCCGCGCCAGCAGGAACATCGGCGTCGATGCGCGGATGGTGGTGACGTCGTAGGTCTCGATGTGGCGGATCACTTCCGGCAGCGCATCGAGGCCTTCCTCGAAGGTGTACTCGAAACCGTGATGCACGGTGCCCAGCGCTTCGGCGGCGATCGCAGCGGCGGCCAGGTCGGGCGAGCCCTTCAAGCCGATCGCGAACGAGTGCAGGCGCGGCCACCAGGCTTCGGTCTGCCCGCCATCCTCGATGCGGCGACGCGCATAGCGCGCGGCAACGGCCGCCACCAGCGACGAATCGAGGCCACCGGACAGCAGCACGCCGTACGGCACGTCGCTCATCAGCTGGCGCTCCACCGCATGCTCGAACGCCTGGCGCAGCTCGGCCAGGTCGGCCTGGCGGCCCTGCACGTCGGCATAGTCGCGCCACGGCTGCTGGTAATAGCGCACCAGCTCACCACTGGCACTGTCGAAATAGTGGCCCGGCGGGAATTGCGCGACGTCGGCACAGGTATCGACCAGCGCCTTCATTTCCGACGCGACGCGCAGGCGCCCCTGGGCATCGTGGCCCCAGTACAAGGGCACCACGCCCACCGGGTCGCGCGCCACCAGCACGCGCCCGCTGTCACGGTCCCACAGCGCGAAGGCGAAGATGCCATTGAGCTGTTCCAGCCACTGCGCCGGCGAACCACCCTGGCGGTACAGCGCGTTGATCACCTCACAGTCCGAGCCGGTCTGGAAGTCGTAGGCGGTGGTCAGCGCCGCCTTCAATGCCTGGTGGTTGTAGATCTCGCCGTTGACCGCCAGCGCCAGCTGGCCATCGGCCGACAGCAGCGGCTGCGAACCACCGGCCGGGTCGACGATGGCCAGCCGCTCGTGGACCAGCAGCGCACCTTCGTCGAGGTACACGCCGCTCCAGTCCGGGCCGCGGTGGCGCTGGCGCTGCGACAGTTCCAGCGCATGGCGGCGCAGGGCGGGAAGATCGTCACCGGCCTGCAGGCCGAAGATTCCGAAGATCGAACACATGGGGGAGCTCCTGTTGGGGGATTTCACGGGTGGGAGGTGTTCGACCGGCCATCCAGGCCCGGGTGGGGCTGCGCCCGGGCACAAAAAAACCCGCATCGACCGATGCGGGTTTTCTGGTGTCCGGGCGTATGTTGCTGTCTATCTGCCCAGGGCGCAGTCCCGCATCGGCCGCGCACGATTATTCGCGCGCAGATTATTGCGGTTGTTGTTGACGGCGGTGGCCAGGCGGATCGACATGGAAACGACCCTACCCCGGTTTCCAGCACGGCGCAACCGTTGCGTTGGCAACCACTTCACGAAGCGCAGGTGGACCTGGGCGCGCTGCTCGAGAAGGTCGTGGGGCTGCCGCGTGATCCGGCGCATGCGTTTCAGCTGTACCAGCACGCCGGTGAGCACGGGTTCGCCCGGGCCGAAGCTCAGCACTTCTGCATGGCGGCGCCCAGCTACTGGGAAAAAGCGATCAGGCCGCCGTTCTTCATTCTTTCAGGGAGCAGTGCCGGCGGGCGGTGTGCCGACCAACGGTCGGCACCCACCAACCTCACGCCAGCAGCCGTTCCACCAGCCGCTGGTACAGCCCTGGCAACGCCTCCAGATCGTCCACGCGCACGTTCTCGTCCACCTGGTGGATGCTGGCGTTGACCGGCCCCACTTCGATGCACTGCGCGCCCAACGGCGCGATGAAGCGTGCATCGGACGTGCCGCCGCCGGTGCTTTCTTCCGGCGCACGGCCGATGTGCTCGGCCAGCACCGCACGCGCGGTGGCGCGCAACGTGCCTTCCGGGGTGTAGAACGGCTCGCCGCTGCGATGCCACTTCAGCGTGTACTGCAGGCCATGCCGATCCAGCAGCGCGGTGATCTCCGCTTCCAGCTTCGGTGCATCCCAGTGCGGGTTGTAGCGGATGTTGAAATCCACCTCCAGCTCGCCGGGAATCACATTGTTGGCACCGGTGCCGCCATGGATGTTGGAGATCTGCAGGCTGGTCGGCGGGAAACTCTCGTAGCCGTCATCCCAGCGCCGTGCGCTCAGCTCGGCCAAGGCTGGCGCCGCCTGGTGGATCGGGTTGCGTGCCTTCTCCGGATACGCCACGTGGCCCTGCACGCCCTGCACGCGCAGCTTGGCCGACAGGCTGCCACGGCGACCTACGCGCAGCAGGTCACCCAGCGTCGCGGTCGACGACGGCTCGCCGGTGATGCACCAGTCGATGCGCTGGCCGCGCTCGGCGAACAGCCGTGCGACGTGGCGCACGCCATCGATGGCATCGCCCTCCTCGTCGCTGGTCAGCAGCACCGCCAGCGTGCCGGGGTGATCGGGATGTGCGGCGACGAACTGCTCGGCGGCCACCACGAACGCCGCTACGCTGCCCTTCATGTCGGCGGTACCACGGCCGTACAGCACGCCATCACGGATCTGCGGCGCGAACGGGTCGCTGGTCCAGGCCTCGCGCGGGCCCGCCGGCACCACGTCGGTATGGCCCAGCAACACCAGTACCGGCGCGCCCTGGCCGTGGGTCGCCCACAGGTTGTCGACCTCACCCAGCCGCAGGTGGTCGCACTGGAACCCGGCCTGCTGCAGGCGGGCTGCCAGCAGCGCCTGGCAACCGGCATCCTCCGGCGTCACCGAGGGCCGTGCGATCAGCTCGCAGGTCAGGTCCAGGACCGCGCTCATGCGTCACCCACGCCGAAACGGGCCTTGAAGCCGTTGTCACTGAAACCCTGGCTGACCGTGCCGTCGGCGGTAACCACCAGCGGGCGCTTGATCAGTTGCGGGTACTCGCGCAGCAGCAGCTTCCATTCGGCCTCGGAGTCGGCGGCCTTGCGGTTGTCCGGCAGCTGCCGCCAGGTGGTGGAGGACTTGTTGACCATCGCGGCCAGGCCACCCAGCTGCGCCGCCCACGCCAGCAGCGTTTCCGGGCTGGGCGTGTTGTCGCGGTAGTCGACGAAGGTGTACGGCACGTCGAAGCGGTCCAGCCACTTGGTCGCCTTCTTGCAGGTATCGCAGTTCTTCAAACCGTAGACAGTGGTGCTCATGGCCATCTGTGATGCTGGAAAACAGACAGCCAGAATCTCACAACAGGCGCTCTGACACGACCCGGAACGGAACCGCTGGCAGGCGGAACGCCAGTCCATCGGCCAGGTTCACGCCCATCGCCTGCAACCGCGGGCAATGCAGCTCGCCTTCCAGCTGCAGCGGTTGCAGCTGCGCGATGTCCACCGGCAGCGCGATGCGGGTGCTGGCCCAGCGCTGGTCGCAGGTACGGGCGATGGCCTCGTCCTGGCAGGTCAGGAAGCGCAGCAGGGTTTGATGGCCGCCGAAGGAAGCCGTCCACGCCCCCGCGTCCCAGCCTGCAGCAGCCTGCCACTGCAGGTGAAGTGCTGGCGCACTGCCCTGCCCGCCCTCGATCCGCGTATAGCCACTGCCTTCGGCATCCAGCACATGCGCGAAGCGCACAGGCAGGTGTGGCTGCATGGCATCGCTGAAGGCGCGCGCGCCGGCGACGAAGGCCAGCTGGTCCATCACGTTGCGATCGAACAGCACCACCGGCGTCCCGTCCGGATCGTCGTCACGACGCAGGTACCAGCGCCAGTTGCTCTGCCTGGGAGACGGCATCAGGGAGCGCAGCAGCCCCGCCAGCGCGGGCCCGAAGTGCCCGTGCTGGTAGCTGAGGATGGTGTAAGGCGTGCGTCCGGCATGGACCACGTAATGATGGCCCGGTGGTGGCGTCGGCGCGTGGCGCACGTCGACCCACCAGCTCACGTAGACCACGTCCACCACATCGCTGACCAGCCCCGGCATCGGCCAGCGCCGCAACAACCCGCGGCGCAACCGGGTCCAGCGCGGAGCGTGCAGCAGGCGCGGCAGCATCCGACCGAGCACGGTGCCGGACGGATGCTGGTAGATCGCGGACTGCGCCAGATCCGCCGGTGCCGCCATCTTCAGTCGGCCAGGCCGCGCAGCAGGTCGTTGACGCTGGTCTTGCTGCGGGTCTTGGCATCGACCTGCTTGACGATCACCGCGCAATACAACGAGTGGGTGCCGTCCTTGCTCGGCAGCGAGCCGGACACCACCACGCTGTACGGCGGGATGTAGCCGTAGGTGATCTCGCCGGTGGCACGGTTGTAGATGCGGGTGCTCTGGCTGAGGAACACGCCCATGCCGATCACGCTGTGGTGGCCGACCACCACGCCCTCCACCACTTCGGAGCGCGCGCCGATGAAGCAGTGGTCCTCGATGATGGTCGGGCTGGCCTGCAGCGGTTCCAGCACGCCGCCGATGCCGGCGCCGCCGGACAGGTGGCAGTGCTGGCCGATCTGCGCGCAGGAACCGACGGTGGCCCAGGTGTCGACCATGGTACCTTCGCCGACGTAGGCGCCGATGTTGGTGAAGCTCGGCATCAGCACCACGTCCTTGCCGAAGTAGGTACCGCGGCGGGCGATCGCGCCCGGCACCACGCGCACGCCGCCACGACGGAACTTCGCTTCGTCATAGCCTGCGAAGCGCGACTCGACCTTGTCCCAGAACGGCGCCGGACGGGCGTCGACCACCGCCATGTCATTGACGCGGAAGTACAGCAGCACCGCCTTCTTCAGCCACTCGTTGACCTTCCAGCCGCCTTGGCCATCCGGCTCGGCGACGCGGAACTCACCACTCTCCAGGCCATCGATCACGCGATTGACCAGCGGCTTGGTCGAGCCTTCCAGCTCGTGCAGGGTCAAGGTGGCACGGCGCTCGAAGGCGCTCTCGATGCCGAACTTCAGCTCTTCCACGCCCGGTGCCGACGGCTTGCGCAGCGATTTGCGCGCGATGGTTTCGGCGCGGACCGCTTCGGCGCTCCTGGCCGGCGCCGGCTTCTTCACAGCACGCTTCACTGCAGCCGTTTTCTTCGCCGGGGCCTTCACTGCAGCGGCCTTCTTCGGCGCAGGGGTCTTCTTCGCGGCCGGTGCGGCGGCAGCAGGTTTCCGGGCCGCTGCGCTCTTCGGGGTCGCGGCGGTCTTCTTGGCGGGCTTGGTGGCCATCAGGCGGGGTCTCCGGCGTTTCGATCAGGGTCCAGGCAGGCCAGCATCGCGTCATGCAGCTGCTGCCGGGCAGGTTCAGTCAGGGGGAGGTCGTGTTCGTCACTGATCACGAAGGTGTCTTCGGCGCGTTCGCCGAACGTGGCAATGCGCGCATCATGCACGCGCAGGCCCTGGTTGCGCAGCACGAACGCCACGTCGGCCAGCAGGCCGGGGCGGTCGGGTGCGACCAGGGCGAATCGGGTTGCGCCCGGCTCATCGCGGAACTCGATGCGCGGGGCGAAGCGGAAGTGCCGCAGCTGCCGCGGCACCACCCGGCGTGACGGCCGCAGGCGCGACAGGTCACCGCTGAGTGCCTCGCGCAGGGCCGTTTCCAGGTTGGCGCTGCTGCCGTCGGCGAAGGTGTCGGCCGGGTTCACCTCGAAGGTATCGAAGATGGTGTCGGCCGGACCGTCCAGCACGCGTGCGCGATGGATGCCGTAGCCCTTGCGGTCCAAGGTCATCACGATCGCGGCGAACAGGCCGTCGCGGTCGGGCGAATGCACGAACACTTCCAGCGCCGGGTCGTCGACGCTGATCCGGCGTACCTTCACCAGCGCCTGGCCCTGCTTCACCGGTACCAGTGCGGCGGCCTGCCAGGCCAGCTGCTCCGGGCGCAGGCGGATGAAGCCCTCATCAGGCATCACCGCGAACTGACGGTCGATGGTGGCATCGTCGTAGCCCTGCTCGCGCACCAGCGCGCGTACGCTGTCACGCGCCTCGGCCACGCGCTCGGCAGCCGGTACCGGGTGCTCCAGGCCCTCGCGCAGCGCGCGCCGGGTGGCGAAGTACAGATCGGCCAGCAGTCGATCCTTCCAGGCATTCCACAGTTTCGGGCTGGTGCCGGCGATATCGGCACAGGTCAGCAGGTACAGGTAGTCCAGGCGGTCGCGGCTGCCGACCAGGGTGGCGAAGCGATGGATCACCACCGGATCGGCGATGTCCTGCTTCTGCGCGGTCACCGACATGCGCAGGTGCTGTTCGACCAGCCATGCCACCAGCTCGGTATCGGTGCCACTGAGCGCATGCGCCTGGCAGAACGCACGCGCGTCCACCGCCCCCAGCTCCGAGTGATCGCCACCACGGCCCTTGGCGATGTCATGGAACAGGCCGGCCAGCAGCAGCAGCTCCGGCTTGCGCAGGCGCGGCCACACTTCGTGCGCGATCGAAAAGCGTTCGTCGGCGCGGCTGCTGGCAAACTGGCCGATGTTGCGCAGGACCATCAGCGTGTGCTGGTCGACCGTGTAGACATGGAACAGGTCGAACTGCATGCGCCCGCTGACCTGGGCGAAGGCGGGAATCCACTGGCCAAGCACGCCCAGCCGCGCCATGCGCGAAAGCGTATCAACCGGACGCTGGCCGCGCAGCAGGCCCAGGAACTGCTCGCGCGCATCGGTGTCGGCCTGGTCATGGGCCGGCAGCAGCGGCAGCGACTCGGCCAGCGCACGCGCGGTCAGCGAGTGCAGGCCGCGCACCTGCGGGTTGTTGGCCCAACTGGAAAACAGTGCAAACACCTGGCCGATGTCGCCACGCGGCCAGTCGGCCTCGTTGGCAGCCAGGTAGCCACGGCGCAGGGAAAAACCCACGGTCAACGGTTCCGGCTGGGCCTCGCCATCGAACTGTTCCTCGAAGCGCTGCAGCAGGCGGTCGCTGATCCGGCGCACCACCAGCGCGGCGCGGTAGAAGCCCTGCATCATTTTCTCGACGCCGAGGTTCTCGGCATCGTCTTCGAAGCCCAGGCGCGCGGCCAGGGTCTTCTGGTAATCGAAACGCAGGCGCTCTTCCGGACGACGCGCGACCAGATGCAGGCCGAAGCGCAACCGCGCCAGCACTGCACGTTCGCGCTTCAACGCCGCAGCTTCGTCAGCGCCCAGATGGCCCAGCCCGACCAGTGCATCCAGGTCGCGCACGCCAAATGCACGCAGCGCCATCCAGCCCAGCGTATTGAGATCGCGCAGGCCGCCCGGGCCATCCTTCAGGTCCGGCTCCAGGTTGTCGGCGGTATCGCCAAAGCGCTGGTGGCGGTTGCGCATCTCTTCCAGTTTGGCCAGGAAAAAGGTGCGCGCCGGCCACAGCTCACGGTCGTCGATGGCCTCGCGCAGCGCGCGGCGCGCGGCATCATCGGCCAGGATCGGGCGCGCCTCGATCAGTGCGGTCAGCACGGTCTGGTCAGCCGCCGCCTCGCGGCACTGCGGTGCCGAACGCACCGCATGGCTGACCGCCAGCCCACAGTCCCACAGCAGTGCGAACAGGCGTGCCAGTGCCGCCTCATGAGCCAGCTGCGCCGGCGGATCGCCGAACACCAGCAGGTCGATGTCAGAACACGGGAACAGTTCGCCGCGGCCATAGCCACCGACCGCGAACAGCGACAGGCCGCTGTCGGCCGGCAGGCAGCGCTGCCACGCCAAGCGGATCAGGTGGTCGGCGGCGCGCGCGCGCAGCGCCAGCAGGCGCTCGATGTTGTCGCCCTGGTCGAAGCGGCGATACAGGCGCGCGTCGGCCTGCTGCAGCGCCTGGCGCGCGGCAGCAGCCCAGTCCGGGTCGTTCAGCGACGCGGCCGGCGTGTCCAGCAGCGAACTCGCCGGCAGCATCTTCAGGAGACCTGCGACTCGCCTGGCGACAGGGTCAGCACGTCCACGCCGGTCTCGGTGACCGCGATCATGTGCTCCCACTGCGCCGACAGCTTGCGGTCCTTGGTCACCACGGTCCAGCCATCCGGCAGCACCTTGTTGTAGCGGGTGCCCTCGTTGATCATCGGCTCGATGGTGAAGGTCATGCCCGGCTGCAGCACCAGGCCCTGGCCCGGGCGGCCGTAGTGCACTACCTGCGGCTCGTCGTGGTAGACCTTGCCGATGCCGTGGCCGCAGTACTCGCGCACCACGCTGAAACGCTCGCCTTCGGCATAGCTCTGGATGGCATGGCCGATGTCGCCCAGGGTGGCGCCCGGGCGCACCGCGCGGATGCCGCGCCACATGGCCTCGTAGGTGGTTTCCACCAGGCGGCGTGCCATCACCGACGGGGTGCCGACGAAGTACATCCGGCTGGTATCGCCATGCCAGCCGTCCTTGATGACGGTGACGTCGATGTTGATGATGTCGCCATCCTTGAGCACCTTCCCTTCGCTGGGGATGCCGTGGCAGATGACATTGTTGACCGAGGTGCACACGGTCTTGGGGAAGCCGCGGTAGCCGACGTTGGCCGGAATGGCGCCCTGCACGTTCACGATGTGGTCGTGGCAGATGCGGTCCAGTTCCTCGGTGGTGACACCGGGCTTGACGTGGGGGGTGACGATGTCGAGCACTTCGCTGGCCAGGCGGCCGGCGATACGCATCATCTCGATTTCCTGCGGGGTTTTCAGATTCACGCTCATGGCACCCATTATCGCCGATCCGGCCGCAATCTGAACGAACGCCACCCAACTGGCGTTGCGGGCCATGCGCGCTTCCGGCAAGGAAAGTGAAAGCGTGATGACCTCCACCCTTTAGATTCCCTCTTTCTCACGAAATACAGACACTTGCGCTGCCTAAGCTGGGGTCACCGACGTAAATGCGGCGCTGAATGCGCTGTCTTCGCTCTGTTCAACGGACCTTCGGGTCAGGGAGGTTGTCCATGCGATCCGCCGTTCGTTCCCCGCTGGCCTGGGCCCTGGCCCTGCTGGTGGCAGGCCCCGCCTCCGCCGCCGATACCGTCACCTTCAACGTGCTGCTGACCATCAACAAGGCCTGCACGATCACCGCGGCATCGGCCACCAACGTCAACTTCGGCAATGCCGATTCCAGCTCGACCACGCCGCTGAACGCGCAGGGCACGGTCACCGCGCAGTGCAGCGTCACCACGCCCTACACCATCGCGCTCAATGCCGGCCTCAACCCGGCCACGGCCGGCGACGTCACCACCCGGCGCATGCGCAATACCGATTCGGCGGTGACCGCCAACAACTTCGTCGGCTACCAGCTCTACCAGGACTCCGGACACAACACGGTCTGGGGCGCGACCACCGGCACCAACACGGTGGCCGGCACCGGCACCGGCGCCAACCAGGTCTACCAGGTCTACGGGCAGGTGGCCAACCCCAGCGTCAACAACGCCGCACCCGGTTCCTACCAGGACACCATCACCGCCACCATCACCTACTGAGGGCGTGCCGATGCCACTGCCCCCTGTGCGCCGGTTGCTGCGGCTGGCGTTGAGCGCGTTCGCGTTGCTGCCGGCCGTCTGCCTGGCCGCCAGCCTGCAGGTTTCGCCGACCCAGTTCGAGCTGCGCCCCGGCCAGAACGCCGAGGCGCTGTGGATCAGCAACAGCGGTACCGAGCCGGTGCAGGTGCAGGTCCGCATCTACCGCTGGCAACAGGTCGACGGCCGCGACCAGCTGGAACCCAGCGATGCGCTGCTGCCCAGCCCCCCGATGCAGTCGCTGGCCGCCGGCCAGCGCCAGCTGATACGACTGGTCCGTACCGACCCGGGCCCAGCGGCCGGGCAGCAGGCGTTCCGGGTGATCGTCGATGAGATACCGGCCTACGACCCGGCACGGCAGGGCATGCAGTTCGTGCTGCGCTACTCGATTCCCCTGTTCGTGCAGCCCGAAGGCGATGCACCGGCGCCGCAGCTGCAGGCGCGGCTGCTCGCGGCAGATGCCGGCCCGGCCACGCTGGAAGTGCACAACCGTGGCAACGGCCAGGCCCAGATTGCCGACCTCGCCGTAGCCATCGGCGGGCGCAGCACCCCCCTGCTGCCGGGTCTGGTCGGCTATGTGCTGCCCGGGCAGACCATGCGCTGGACCCTGCCGCAGGCGCCGGCAGGCCTGGCCAGCGGCACCTTCAGCGCGAGGATCAATGGTGGGTCGCAGCTTACGCCCCTGCCTGCAACGCCGCCGGCTCGCTGAGGCCTGCGTGCTGGCCTGCTGCACCGGCCTGGCTTCCGTCTCCGCGCACGCGGCCAGCCGTGCCCTGAGCGCGCCGGGCGCCGATATCGCCGCCGAGGCATCGCTGCCGGCGCCGACCCCGCTGACCGCGCCGCAGGCACTGTACCTGGACACCACGCTGAACCAGGCGCGGCGTGGCCTGCTGCTGTTCCATGAACTGGCCGGGCGTCTGCAGGCGCCGGCGGCGACCCTGCGCCAGCTCGGCTTCCCGGTGCAGGGCGACGCGCCGGTCTACCTGGACCAGATCGCGCAGCTGGTGGTGCACTACGACGCCAGCCTGCAGGTCCTGGATCTGCAGGTGCCGCTGCAGCAGCTGCAGCTGCCGGTCACGCAGCTGGGCAGGACCGCGGAAGCCGACGCCGTCGCCCAGGCATCGCCCGGCATGGCGCTCAACTACGACCTCTACGCCAGCCACAGCAACGGCCTGGGCAATGTCAGCCTCAACAGTGACCTGCGCGTGTTCGGCTTCGGCAACGGCAGCCTGCGCAACACGGCGATGATGCGCAGCTACCAGCTGCCCGGCGAAGGCTGGCGGCAGGAGTCGGTACGGCTGGACACCAGCTGGCGGCTGGACCTGCCCGATCAGGCCCTGAGCCTGACCGTGGGCGACTTCTACAGTGGCTTCCTGGAGTGGACGCGCCCGGCGCGCATGGCCGGCGTGCAGATCGGCCGCAACTATGGCCTGCAACCCTACCGTGTCCTGACACCGACGCCGGCCTTCCTTGGCGAAGCGGTGGTGCCGTCCAGCGTGGAGCTGTACATCGACGGCCTGCGCCAGTACAGCGGCCAGGTCCCGGTGGGGCCGTTCCAGCTGGCGGCGCAACCCGGCATCAGCGGCACCGGCAGCGCCCAGGTCGTGGTCACCGATGCCTTCGGCCGCATGCAGACCCTGGATTTCGCCTTCTACGGCACCCAGCAGCTGCTCGCCGCAGGCCTGTCGGACTGGTCGGCCGGCGTTGGCCGCCTGCGCCGTGACTATGGCATCCGCTCGTTCCGCTATGACACCGATACCGTGGCCAGCGCCACCCTGCGCCGCGGCGTGAGCAACCGCTTCACCGCCGAGGCCCACGCCGAAGGTGGCGGCGGAATCGTCAATGCCGGCCTCGGTGGCGCCTGGCTGCTCGGTCAGGCCGGCGTGCTCAGTGCCAACTGGAGCGAAAGCCGCGACGGACCGCGCAGCGGGCGCCAGTACGGGCTGGGCTACAACTGGAACAACCGCCGCTTCAACGTCAATCTCGCCAGCCGCCGCACCCACGGCGACTACCGCGACCTCGGCAGCCTGCAGGACAGCGTGCCGCCACGGATCAGCGAGCAGGCCTCGTTCGGCGTCGACCTGCAGCAGCTGGGGTCGTTCAGCATCAGCTACCTGCGCCTGGACCAGCCGCAGCCGCTGCTCGACGCCCCACAACCGGCGCCGCCGCAGGCACTGCCGTTCAGCCGCAGCCGCTACCTCAGCCTGTTCTGGTCGCGCGCCTTCGGCCGCTGGAACGCCTACCTGTCTGCCACCCAGGACATCGACCGGCGCCGCAATCGCAGCGTCTACCTGTCGCTGGGCACCCGCCTGGGCGAAGACCGCCAGGCCAGCGTATCGGCCCAGCGCAATGGCGACCGCCACTACGCCAGCGCCGAGGTGATGCGGCCGGTGCCCGGCGACGGCGGCCGCGGCGGCCCGGGCTGGCGGCTGCAGGCCCGCGATGATGGTGGCGGACTGGCCGAAATCGGCGCGCTGGGCACCCATGGCCGCTACTCGGCCGGCGTCTCCCGCGACAGTGGCCAGACCTTCGCCTATGCCAATGCCAGCGGCAGCCTGGTCTGGATGGCCGGCAGCGTGTTCGCCGCCCGCGAGGTCCCGGACGCGTTCGCAGTGGTGTCCACCGGGCGCCCCGGCGTGCCGGTCCTGCTTGAGAACCGGCCGATCGGCGTGACCGATGCCAAGGGCCTGCTGCTGGTCACCCCGCTGCTGTCGTGGCAGCGCAACCGCCTGACCATCGACACCCTGGGCCTGCCGGCCGACCTGCGCGCCGACCAGGTGGAGACCCTGGCCACGCCGCGCCAGGGCGCAGGCATGCGCGTGGACTTCACCCTGCGCCAGTCGCGCGGCGCGCTGGCCACCCTGCTCGACGCCCAGGGCCAGCCGCTGCCGCTGGGTGCCCGGGTGCAGGGCGACGGGGTGACGCCGACCGTGGTGGGCCACGATGGCCAGGCATGGCTGGAGTTCAGCGCCGATGCGGCCACGCTGCTCATCGACAGCGAACATGGCCGCTGCCGGGTGCAGGTACAACGGCCCGAGGCGGGCGTGCGTCGGCTTGCACCGGTGCGCTGCCTGCCGGAGCCGCAGCCATGACCCGCGTGCTCGGCCTGTTGCTGGCGCTGTGGCTGGGCAGCCTCGCACTGCCGGCCCAGGCTGCCACCAGCTGCTCGCTGACCAGCCCCACGCTGTCGTTCGGCCCGGTGTCCAACGGCCAGGTCGATACCACCACCACCTTCACCATCAACTGCACCACCGGTGCGGTCGCGCTGCTGGCCAATGTCCGGGTGACCTTCTGCGTGGGCCTGCCGGCCGGCACCGGCGGCACCACCATCACCCCCTCGCGCACGTTCGCCAATACCTTCGGCGACCGCCTCAACTATCAGATCTACAGCAATTCCACCCGTACCACCGTGATTGGCAGCAGCAGCGCCAGCAGCCCCGCGTGGGCCATGTACCAGATGCAGTACTCGGTTCCCGCGCTGGGCGGCTCCGGCACCGGCACGGTCACCCTGTATGGCCGCTACCCCGCCAACCAGGTGCTGTCGGCCGGCACCTTCACCAGCACCCTGGCCGCCACCTTCCAGTACGCCTACAACGAGCCGGTGCTGGGCACCCCGGCCTACCCGGCCAACTGCACGACCGCCCCGCCCGCCGTGACCGGCAATTCCGGCCTGGTCACGGCGACGATGTCGGTGGTTGCCAACGCCACGGTCAACCCGGCCTGTGGCACCTATGTGACTGCACCGATGGATTTCGGCATCAGCACCGGCGCGGTGACGGCCAACATCGACCGCACCGCCGTGTTCAGCCTGACCTGCGTCAACCGCAGCCCCTTCCAGGTGGGACTGAACAACGGCAGCAATGCCGATGGCAGCGGCAACCGGCGCATGCGCATCGGCAGCACCGGCGCTACCGTCCCGTACGAGCTGTACCAGGACGCCGCGCGCACCGTGCGCTGGGGCAACGTGCTCAACACCAGCACCGTGCCCGGCACCGGCACCGGATCGGCGCAGACCCTGACCATCTACGGACGGGTCGCCCCCACCAGCGCAACGCTCACGCCGCCCGGCGCCTACACCGACACCGTCACGGTCACCATCACCTACTGAGCGGCCGGCCTGCGCCCTGGCGTGCTTCAGATCGGACCGCAGCGGCCGATACCGCCAGCGTCTCCTTCCACCGGCCCATGATGCACCTGCGTTCCCTCCTCGCGCTGGCCTGCGCCGCGTCATCGTGCATCGCATCCGCGCAGGCGGCCGATGCGCCCGCGCAGGCTGGCCTGGCCATCACCCTGCAGATCACCGACCCGCGCGCCGCGCCACCGCCCCAGCAACGCAGCGATGCCGCCGAAACGGTGCCGCCGCAGGTCCAGGCGTTGTCGCCGGCACTGTCGGCGGACGAGGCCGCACAGCGCACGGTGACGGTGACCTACTGATGCTGCGCCGGCTCTGTCTCGCGCTCGCGCTGGCGGTGCCGGCGCACACCCTAGCGGCGCTGGAACTGTCCAGCACCCGGCTGCGGCTGCCGGCCACCCAGGCCGATGGCGAGCTGTGGCTGCGCAATCCGGAGGCGGCGGCCTGGAGCGGCGAGGCGCGGCTGTACCGTTGGGAGCAGCAGGGCGCGGGTGAACGGTTGCTGCCCGCAGACGGGGTCGCGCTCAGCCCGGGCCGGCTGCAGATCGGCGCGGGGCAGCGGCAACGGCTGCGGGTGGTCCGGTTGCGTCCGGCGCCCGTCGCCACGCAGCAGGCCTACCGGCTGGTGATCAGCCCGACGCCCGGCCCGCAAGCCGCATCCGCCATCCGCTACTCGCTGCCGGTGTTCCTTGATCCGCCTGCACCGCTGGCCGCCGCCCTCCAGGTGAAACTGCAGGCGGAGGCCGGACAACCGCCCCGGTTGTGGCTCTACAATGCCGGCAATGGCCATGCGCAGCTGGCCGATCTGGTGTTCATCGATGCCGGGGGGCAGCGCCACCCGGTGATTGCCGGCCTGGCTGGTTACGTGCTGCCGGGCCGGCAGCGCCTGTGGCCCTTGCCGGCGCGGGCCGGAGGCTACGCCGACGGCCATTTCCAGGCCCGCCTGCAGGACGGCCGCGTGGTCGAACTGACCGCGCCGGACCCGGCAATTGCAGCGAGTGCTCGCAGCGGGCTATAATCGACCGGATTCCTGCTGCCTGCGTGCGCGGGAACCCGTCCACACCGGACGTCACCGGTGAATCCACACCTGCTGCCCCCATCCGTGCCGGGGTGCTCCGCAAGGAGTTCGGCCACGGAGGCAACAGGGAAGCCCAACCCCGGAACCGATCGCGTTTCCACGCGTCCCGCATACCTAATCCCGCGGGCGGAATCGCTGGTTCCATATCAGGAGTATTGCAATGCCCCAGGTCACCATGCGTCAGATGCTGGAAGCCGGCGTCCACTTCGGCCACCAGACCCGCTACTGGAACCCGAAGATGGCTCCGTACATCTTCGGCGCCCGCGGCAAGATCCACATCATCAACCTGGAAAAGACCGTCCCGCTGTTCAACGACGCGATGAACTTCATCTCGTCGGTTGCCCAGAAGCGCGGCACCGTCCTGTTCCTGGGCACCAAGCGCAGCGCCCGCGAAACCATCAAGGAAGAAGCCGAGCGTTGCGGCATGCCGTTCATGAACCAGCGTTGGCTGGGCGGCACCCTGACCAACTTCCGCACCGTCAAGCAGTCGGTTGCCCGCCTGAAGGAACTGGAAGCCGGTGAAACCGACGGCACCTTCGAGAAGCTGGTCAAGCACGAAGTGCTGGGCCTGCGTCGCGAGCGCGACAAGCTGGAAGCCTCGCTGGGCGGCATCAAGGACATGAACCGCCTGCCGGACGCCATCTTCGTGATCGACATCGGCCACGAAGACATCGCGATCAAGGAAGCCAAGAAGCTGGGCATCCCGGTCATCGCCGTGGTCGACACCAACTACAACCCGGAACTGGTGGACTACGCCATCCCGGGCAACGACGACGCCATCCGCGCTGTGCAGCTGTACGCCCGCGCCGCTGCCGACGCCGTGCTGGAAGGCAAGGCTGCTGCTCCGCACGCCGCTTCGGTGCGCGAGGAAGAGTTCGCTGAAGCCGCTGCTGAAGGCGAAGAGAAGCCGGCCCGCCGCGCTCCGGCCAAGAAGGCTGCCAAGAAGGGCGACGACGCCCAGGCCTGATCCAGGCCCCGGGGTGGACGCCCGGCGTCCACCCTCCCTGCGCGCAGCCCTTGGCGCGTGACAGGACCGTGTCACACGGGCCGGCCACCATGCCGGCCCAACCCCTTTCTTTCGTGAGGTAATCCCGTGGAAATCACTGCTTCCCTGGTCAAGGAACTGCGCGAGCGCACCGGCGCCGGCATGATGGAGTGCAAGAAGGCTCTCACCGAAGCCAACGGCGACATCGACGCTGCTGCTGAAGCCATGCGCAAGTCCGGCGCTGCCAAGGCCGACAAGAAGGCTGACCGTGTGGCCGCTGAAGGCCGCGTGGGCCTGGCCCAGGACGGCGGCAAGGCCGTGCTGATCGAGATCAACTCGGAAACCGACTTCGTTGCCAACGACGTCAACTTCAAGACCTTCGTCGACGCCGTCGCCGCTGCCGCCCTGGCATCGGGCGCCACCGACGTCGAAGCCGTGAAGGCCGCGAAGCTGGCCGACGGCCGTACCGTCGAGGAAGCCCGCGCCACCGCCGTGCAGACCCTGGGTGAGAACATCCAGATCCGCCGCATGGTGAAGGTCGACACCACCGGCAACATCGGTGCCTACGTCCACACCAACGGCAAGGTTGGCGTGCTGGTCGACCTGATCGGCGGCGACGTCGAACTGGCCCGCGGCCTGGCGATGCACGTGGCTGCGCTGAAGCCGCCGCACAACAAGGCGGCCGACGTGCCGGCCGAGTACATCGCCAAGGAAAAGGAAATCGAGCTGGCCAAGATGTCCGACAAGGACAAGGCCAAGCCGGCTGAAATCCTGGAAAAGATCATGGCTGGCAAGATCAACAAGATCGTCAGCGACGTGACCCTGTACGGCCAGACCTACGTGCTGGGCGACACCAGCGTCGAGCAGGTCGTCAAGGCCGCTGGCGCCGATGTGGCAGGCTTCAAGCTGCTGGTCGTCGGCGAAGGCATCGAGAAGGTGGTGGAAGACTACGCCGCCGAAGTTGCCAAGGCGATGCAGGTCTGATTCCAGCCCCCGGCTGTGAAGCGACCAGAAGGAGCCGCGGGAAACCGCGGCTCTTTTTTTATGCCGGTGGGCCTGTGGGTGCGCACCGTGGGTGCGCACAGCGTCCGTTGGTGCGCACAGCGACACCCAGGCGCTTTGCGTTGCGCGCGAATCAAGCCGATACTCGGCGCAGGGAATCCACAGTCACCTAGCAGGAACGAAAATCGCGGACTGTGATGCATTCCTAGGTATTCTTGTCCCAATGGAATTGAACGACCCGACATGCCTCCCGAGCTGACAGCTGCCCTGGCGCTCTGCCGCAACCTGCCTTCGCCACCCGGTATTGCCCTGCGCATCATCGAACTGGCCCAGGACCCGGAAGCGGACATCGCCACCGCCGCCGACATCATCGCCATCGACATGGCGCTGAGCGCTCGCATGCTGCGCATCGCCAATTCGCCGCTGTACGCCAGCCGCCGCCGCATCGAGAACCTCGGCCAGGCGCTGACCATGCTGGGCCTGAACGCCACGATCAGCCTCGCCCTCGGCTTCACCGTCACCCAGGGCCTGACCGGCGGCGCCGGCGCCGACCAGGACCTGCGCCAGCGCGCGTGGAAGCGCAGCATCCTCAGCGCCCTGGCCGCCAGCCAGCTGGGCCAGGCGCGCGGCCTGCGCCGGCTGGAGGAACTGATGCTGGCCGGCCTGCTGCAGGACCTGGGCGTGCTGTGCCTGGCCCAGGCCGAGTCGGAACGCTACCTGCCGCTGTTGCGCGAGGCACGCGACAACATCGACCTGGTCGCCCGCGAGCGCGAAGAACTGGGCTGCAGCCACGCCGAGGTCGGCGCATGGGTGGCCGAGCAATGGGGCCTGCCGCGCTACCTGGTCGAGAGCATCAGCCACAGCGAGGACGAGGACACCGCCGAATCGCCGTTCCAGGCCTGCGTGCAGCTGTCCGGCGCCGTGGCCGACATCTGGCTGGATGCCGACGCCGATGCCGCGCGCGAGCGCGCCCTGCAGCAGGTGCACGACCGCCTGGAACTGGACAGCGCGCGCTTCGACCAGGTACTGGCCCGCATCAGCGAGGCCCTGCCGGACATCGCCAGCCTGTTCGATGCCGGCCTCAATTCACCATCGCGGGTGCGCGAGCTGATCGATCACGCGCAGGAGCTGGCCACCCTGCGCAACCTGCGCGAACTGCAGGATGCCGACCAGGCACGCCGCCGCGCCGACGAGTTCGAAGCGCGCGCCAAGCGCCTCGCCGACCAGGCCCATCGCGACGCGTTGACCGGCGTGCTCAACCGACGCCAGCTGGAAGCGGTGCTGGAGCAGGAATTCCTGCGCGCCGGCCGCCAGGGCTGGCCGCTGTCGGTGGCCTTCATCGACCTGGATGACTTCAAGAAGATCAACGATGCCCACGGCCACCTGACCGGCGACGAGGTGCTGCGCGCCTTCGCCGGCAAGCTGCAGGGACAGCTGCGCAACAGCGACACCGTCGCCCGTTTCGGCGGCGAGGAATTCGTCGCGCTACTGCCCAATACCAGTGAATCGGTGGCCCTGGACGTGATCCGCCGGGTGCTGGCCAACATCGTCGCCACGCCGATGGCCGAACTGGAAGGCGGGCCGCTGTTCGTCACCTTCTCCGCAGGCGTGGCCACCCAAGGCGGCTACGAGCGCTTCGCCGACGTACAGGACCTGCTGCGTGCGGCCGACGATGTGCTCTACCGCTCCAAGAACCTGGGCCGCAACCGGGTGATCGCCCGCTCACCGGGTGCCCTCGGCCACGACGAGCTGTCGGCCACCGCCAGCGCCGAGCTGGGCTGAACGGGACGCCCGTTGACCCGGGCGAACCGCCGGATTCTGCGCCGCAGTGCACAAAACACTTTGGCACGACGCCGCATGCGCGTAGAATCGCCCGCGATTTCCACGCACCCGAGGTCCCCATGTCCAAGCTCGCCTATCGCCGCATCCTTCTGAAACTGTCCGGGGAGGCGCTGATGGGAGACGAGGACTACGGCATCGACCCGAAAGTCATCAATCGCCTGGCCCGTGAAGTCATCGAAGCCCAGCAGGCCGGTGCCGAAGTGGCGCTGGTGATCGGTGGCGGCAACATCTTCCGCGGCGCCGGCCTGGCCGCTGGCGGCATGGACCGGGTCACCGGCGACCAGATGGGCATGCTGGCCACGGTCATCAACGCCCTGGCCATGCAGGACGCCCTGGAGAAGCTGGGCGCCAAGGCGCGCGTGATGAGCGCGATCAAGATCAACGACGTGTGCGAGGACTACATCCGCCGCCGCGCCATCCGCCACCTGGAAAAGGGCCGCTTGGTGATCTTCGCTGCCGGCGTCGGCAGCCCGTTCTTCACCACCGATTCCGGCGCCGCCCTGCGCGCGATCGAGATCGGCGCCGACCTGCTGCTGAAGGCCACCAAGGTCGATGGCGTGTACGACAAGGACCCGAACAAGCACAGCGATGCGGTCCGCTTCGACAGCCTGAGCTACGACGAAGTGATCCGCCGCGGCCTGGAAGTGATGGACACCGCGGCCTTCGCACTGGCCCGCGACAGCGACCTGCCGATGCGCGTGTTCGACATGGGCCAGCCCGGCGAACTGCTGAAGATCCTCAACGGCGCGAACATCGGCACCCTGGTCCAGGGCCGCGACCCGGCCTGAGGCTGAGCGCAAAGCGACGTCCGGGCCGATTCAGGCCCGGCAGCGTCCCGTATTCGCCTATAATCGCCCGATTCCAGATACATCCAGGACCGGGCGATGCTCAACGACATCAAGAACAACGCGCAGACGCGCATGGCCAAGAGCATCGACGCTCTGAAGCACACCCTCACTTCCATCCGGACCGGGCGTGCCACGCCGGCCCTGCTGGACCGCGTGACGGTCAGTGCCTATGGCAACGCCAGCACCCCGCTGAACCAGGTTGCGTCGATCTCCAACGCCGACGCGCACTCGCTGCTGGTCACCCCGTTCGACAAGAGCATGATCAAGGAGATCGAAAAGGGTCTCTACAACGCCGAGTTCACCCCGAACACCCTCGGCACCGCGATCCGCATCAACATGCCGCCGCCGACCGAAGAGCGCCGCAAGGAGCTGGCCAAGCAGGTGCAGAAGGAAGGTGAAGGCGCCAAGATCGCGATCCGCAACATCCGT
Organism: Stenotrophomonas sp. SMYL41; assembly: GCF_036319965.1. Classification (NCBI taxonomy): domain Bacteria; kingdom Pseudomonadati; phylum Pseudomonadota; class Gammaproteobacteria; order Lysobacterales; family Lysobacteraceae; genus Stenotrophomonas; species Stenotrophomonas sp. SMYL41. Next base: position 209,750 of record NZ_JAWIRX010000004.1, read on the forward strand.
CAGGACGCGAACAAGGAAATCGCCAAGCTGGTCAAGGACAAGGCGATCAGCGAAGACGAAAAGAAGCGCGGCGAAGACGACATCCAGAAGCTGACCGACGCCAACATCAAGGACGTCGACAAGGTCGTTGCCGACAAGGAAAAAGAACTGCTTTCGGTCTGAAGTCGATGCCTTCAGCCCCGCCTCCGTTGCCGGCCGCCCTGCCCCGCCACATTGCCATCATCATGGACGGCAATGGGCGCTGGGCACAGCAGCGCCGTCGCCCGCGCGTGATCGGCCACCGTGCCGGCGCGCGCGCGGTCAACCGCACCATCGAGCGCTGCCTTGAACTGGGCATTCCAGCGCTGACCCTGTTCGCCTTCTCCAGCGAGAACTGGGGCCGGCCGCAGGAGGAAGTGGATGCGTTGATGAAGCTCTTCCTCGGCGCGCTCGACCGCGAAGTGGACGAGCTGCACCGGCGCGGCGTGCGCGTGCGCTTCATCGGCGAACGCGAGCGCTTCGGCGCCGGGCTGGTCAGCCGCATGCAGCTGGCCGAGCAGCGCACCGCCGACAACACCACCCTGACCCTGTCGATCGCCGCCAGCTATGGCGGCCGCCAGGACATTGCCCGCGCCGCGCGCGCCCTGGCCGCCGAGGTGGCAGCCGGTCGCCTGTTGCCCGAGCAGATCGACGAATCGCTGCTGGGCAGCCAGGTGGCCCTGGCCGACCTGCCGCCGCCGGATCTGTTCATCCGCACCGGCGGCGACACCCGCATCAGCAACTTCCTGCTGTGGCAGCTGGCCTATACCGAGCTGTGGTTCACCGAGGCCCTGTGGCCGGACTTCGATGCCGGGCAGCTGCAGCAGGCGCTGGACGCCTATGCCGGCCGCGAACGTCGTTTCGGCCTGACCAGCGCCCAGATCGCCGCACTGGCCACCGAGACTTCCAGCCCATGACCAAGACCCGAGTCCTTGCCGCGCTGATCATGGCGCCGGTTGCCATTGCTGCGATCCTGCTGCTGCCCACGCAATGGCTGGCCGCCGCCGCCGCCGCGGTGCTGCTGATCGGCCTGTGGGAATGGCTGAAGCTGGCCGGTATCGAAGACACCCTGGCGCGCACCGTGCTGCTGGTGCTGAACCTGCTGCTGATGGTGCTGCTGGTCTGGGCCGATGGCAGTACGTTGGTGCTGTTCCAGATAACCACCCTGGCCGGCGTTGCCTGGTGGCTGGCCGCACTGGTCTGGCTGCGTTTCTTCAACTTCGGCGCACAACCGTCGGCGCCCTCGCGGATCCTGAAGATGCTGGCCGGTACCCTGGCCATCGTCCCGGCCTGGGCCGCACTGGTACTGATCCATGCCGGTGGCGATCCGCCGGGCAGGCAGGGCCACCTGTGGCTGCTGGCTGCGCTGGCACTGGTGTGGGCGGCCGACTCGGGCGCCTATTTCGCCGGCCGCCATTTCGGCAAGCACAAGCTGGCCCCGCGGATCAGCCCCAACAAGACCTGGGAAGGCCTGTTCGGCGGCCTGCTGGCCGGTGTCGCGGTGGCCCTCGGCCTGGGCTGGCTGGCCGGTCTCGATACCGCACACCTGCCGGGGTTGCTGATCACCGCGGTGGTGGCCGTGTTCGCCTCGGTGCTGGGCGACCTGTTCGAGAGCCTGATCAAGCGCCACGCCGGCGCCAAGGACTCGGGCCACCTGATCCCGGGCCATGGCGGTGTGCTCGACCGGGTCGACGGCGTCCTGGCCGCCGTACCGGTGTTCGCGCTGGGCAAGGAAATCTTCGGGTTCTGACCATGAATGCTGCTGCAGACCTGCGTCGGGTCGCCGTATTCGGCGCTACCGGCTCGATCGGTGCCTCCACGCTGGACGTGATCGCCCGCCACCCGCAGCGCTACCAGGCCACCGTGCTCGCCGCCGGGCGCCAGGTGCAGGCGCTGCTGGCGTTGTGCCGCCAGCACAAGCCGGCGCACGCGGTGATCGCCGACGCATCGCTGTTCGCCGAACTGCGCGACGGCCTGCGCGAGGCCGGCCTGGCCACCGAGGCCCATGCCGGCCAGGCCGCGCTGGACCAGCTGGCCGCCAGCGACGCCTGCGATACCGTGGTCGCGGCCATCGTCGGCGCGGCCGGCCTGTCCTCGACCCTGGCCGCGGCTGCCGCCGGCAAGCGCATCCTGCTGGCCAACAAGGAATCGCTGGTGCTGGCCGGCGAACTGCTGACCCGCACCGCCGAACGTGCCGGGGCCGAAATCATCCCGATCGACAGCGAACACAGCGCCATCTTCCAGTGCCTGCGCTCGCGCGACGCCAGCGTCGATGGCGCCGGGGTGCGCCGGATCCTGCTGACCGCCTCCGGCGGCCCGTTCCGTGGCCGCAGCCGCGCTGAGCTGGCCCAGGTGACCCCGGCGCAGGCCGTTGCCCACCCGAAGTGGTCGATGGGACCGAAGATCTCGGTCGATTCGGCGACGTTGATGAACAAGGGCCTGGAAGTGATCGAGGCCCACCACCTGTTCGCCGTGCCCGGTGACCGCATCGAAGTGCTGGTGCACCCGCAGAGCCTGGTGCATTCGCTGGTCGAGTTCGTCGATGGTTCGACCCTGGCACAGATGGGCCTGCCGGACATGCGCACCACCCTGGCCGTTGGCCTGGGCTGGCCGCAGCGCATCGAATCGGGCGTGGCCGGGCTGGACCTGCTGGCCCAGGGCCGCCTGGATTTCGAGGCCCCCGACACCGACGCCTTCCCCTGCCTGGCCCTGGCTTGGCAGGCGATGCAGGCCGGCGGCACCGCGCCGGCAGTGCTGAACGCCGCCAACGAGGAGGCGGTTTCAGCGTTTCTTCAGGGCCGGATCGGTTTCCTGACAATCCCGGAGCTGGTTGCTAACGCTCTTTCAACACTGCCGACGCAAGCAGCCGATACACTGGAAGTCCTGTTGTCCGCCGACCAGCGGGCACGCCAGCTGACCCTGAACGCCATCGACGCCGCCTGAACGACCGCCTCGCCCAGCATGACGACGCCGCCCCTGCCCGCCACTGTGAGCCTGCATGACTGACTTCATCGGATCGGTCTGGTGGATGATTGTCAGCCTCGGGCTGCTGGTCACGTTCCACGAGTTCGGGCATTACTGGGTCGGGCGCCTGTGCGGGGTCAAGATCCTGCGTTTCTCGGTCGGCTTCGGCCGGCCGCTGTGGTCGCGCCGCGACAGGCACGGTACCGAGTTCGCCATTGCCGCCATCCCGCTGGGTGGCTACGTGAAGTTCCTCGACGAACGCGAGGTCGAAGTCCACCCGCACGAGCGCGGCCAGGCCTTCAACCACAAGACCGTCTGGCAGCGCATCGCCATCGTCGCCGCCGGCCCGATCGCCAACCTGCTCCTGTGCATCTTGCTGCTGTGGGCGATGTTCGTGATCGGCAAGCAGGATTACTCGCCTACCATCGGCAGCGCCAGCGGCATCGCCGCCAGCGCCGGCCTGGCCAGCGGCGACCGCGTGCTGCGCGTGGACGAGCGCGCGGTGGCCACCCTCGGTGAGGCCAGCATGGCGCTGACCGCCGCTGCCATGGACCGCCGTGACGTGAAGCTGGAAGTACTGGATCCGGCCGACCAGGTGCGCGTGCGCACCCTGCCGCTGTCACAGCTGCCGGCCGGTTTCGATGAACGGCGGGTGCCGATCCTGGCCGGCCTGTACTGGCAATCGTGGTTGCAACCGGCGCGGGTCGACTCGCTCACCGCAGACTCCGTGGTGGCCGGGCAACTGCAGCCGGGCGACCTGATCGTGGCCATCGATGGCCAGCGCATCGACAGCGTCGACCAGGTGATCGGCGAGATCCAGGCGCTGGGCCGCGCCGGTGGCCCGGGCATGATCGAGGTCATGCGAGGCGGAGAGCGCCTGGCGCTGGAAGTCACCCCGCGCCAGGGCAAGGACGGCAAGGGCAACCCGGTCTGGCAGATCGGCGTCGGCTTCCCCACCACCTACAGCCCCGCCTACGACACCCTGCTGCGCTACGGGCCGCTGGATGCAGTGACCGTGGCGGTGCGCGAGACCGGGCGCCTGGCGGCCGACTCGCTGGGCATGATGGGCCGCATCATCACCGGCAAGGCCTCGCTGCAGAACGTATCCGGGCCGGTCACCATCGCCCGCGTGGCCAATGTCTCGGCCAAGCGTGGCCTGGACTGGTTCCTGCAGTTCCTTGCCCTGCTGTCGCTCAGCCTGTGCATCATCAACCTGCTGCCGATCCCGATCTTGGACGGCGGGCACCTGCTGTATTACCTTATCGAGTTGGTCAAGGGCAGCCCGCTGAGCGAGCGTGCCATCGCCGCCGGCCAATACATCGGCCTGGCGTTGCTGGCCGGGCTGATGGGGTTGGCGTTCTACAACGACATCCTCGGCCTGGTCCCGCGATGAACTTTTCCACGTTGTTGCCGTCTACAGCGTCGGCATCCCGCACCAATGAAATCGACCTTCCTACCGGACGTGACATGACGCGACTCCCCAATCGCCGCCTGCTGGCCCTCGCCCTCGCCGCCGTCACCGGCGCTCCCGCCCTGGCCCAGGCAGCCGAGCCCTTCACTGTCAGCGACATCCGCGTCGATGGCCTGCAGCGCATCAGCTCGGGCACGGTGTTCACCTACCTGCCGGTGGAACGTGGCGAGACGGTCACCGACAACAAGGTCGGCGAGACGATCCGCGCCCTGTACAAGACCGGCTTCTTCGAAGACGTGCAGCTGGACCGCCAGGGCACCATCCTGGTAGTGACCGTCAAGGAACGCCCGGCGATCAACAAGCTGACCGTGACCGGCAACAAGGACATCAAGTCCGACCAGCTGCTCAAGGGCCTGTCCGACATCGGCCTGACCGAGGGCGGCACCTTCGATCGCCTGAGCCTGGACCGCGTGACCCAGGAACTGCGCCGCCAGTACAACGACCGCGGCAAGTACAACGTCGACATCACTCCGACGGTGAGCCCGCTGGACCGCAATCGCGTGGACATCGCCATCGCCATCAAGGAAGGCAAGGCGGCCAAGATCCGCCACGTCAACCTGGTCGGCACCGAGAAGTTCGAGAGCAAGGACATCCTGGAGACCTGGGAGTCCAAGGAGCACAACTGGGCCTCGTGGTACCGCCGTGACGACCAGTACTCCAAGGAAAAGCTGTCCGGCGACCTGGAAAAGCTCAACTCCTGGTACCTGGACCGCGGCTACGTCGATTTCAGCATCGATTCCACCCAGGTCTCGATCAGCCCCGACAAGCGCGACATGTTCCTGACCGCGGGCGTGACCGAGGGTGCGCAGTACAAGATTTCCGAGATCAAGGTCAGCGGCGACACCATCCTCCCGCAGGAGGACGTCGAGCGCATGGTGATCCAGAAGTCCGGCGACACGTTCTCGCGTGCCCTGCTGGAATTCAGTTCGGACACCATCACCAATTCGCTGTCCAACATCGGCTACGCGTTCGCCAAGGTGAACCCGATCCCGACCACCAACCGCGCCGAGCAGACCGTCGCCATCAACATGCAGGTCGTGCCCGGCCCGCGCGTATCGGTGCGTCGCATCCTGTTCCGCGGCAATACCCGCACTTCCGACGAAGTGATGCGTCGCGAGCTGCGCCAGTTCGAGAACAGCTGGTACTCGCAGGCCGCGATCGACCGCTCCAAGATCCGCCTGCAGCGCCTGGGCTACTTCGAATCGGTGGAAGTGGAGACCCCGGCGGTCAGCGGCAGCAACGACCAGGTCGACGTCGTCTACAACGTCAAGGAAACCACCTCGGGCAGCTTCGTGTTCGGCCTGGGCTATTCGCAGTCCTACGGCATGACCACCTCGGTGCAGCTGTCGCAGAACAACTTCCTCGGCGGCGGCAACCGCGTGTCGGTCGAAGCCTCGCGCAGCAGCTACCTGCAGCGCTACGGCTTCAGCTACACCAACCCGTACTTCACCGATGACGGCGTTTCGCTGGGCTACAACCTGTCCTGGCGCGAACTGGACTACTCCGACTTCAACACCGCGCAGTACAACAGCACCAATGGTTCGGCGCAGGTGGTGTTCGGCGTGCCGCTGACCGAGACCGATACCGTCTCGCTGATGTTCGGCATCGACAGCAACCAGATCACCACCTACCAGGGCTCGACCCCGCAGTCGATCATCGACTACATCAACGCGGTCGGTAAGCGCACCTTCCACGCCTGGCGCACCGAGCTGGGCTGGGCGCGCGACTCGCGCAACGACTACTTCATGCCGACCCGCGGTACCTACCAGCGCATCGGCCTGGAGACCACGCTGCCAGGTTCGACCATCGAGTACTACAAGCTGAACTACCAGATCAGCAAGTACTGGCCGATCATGCCGTCGCTGGTGATCAACACCCGCGCGGAAATCGGCTACGGCGATGCCTACGGCAACGACTACACCCGCACGCTGACCAATCCGGATGGCACCACCCGCACCATCACCGCCAGCGGCCTGCCGTTCTTCGAGAACTTCTACGCCGGCGGTACCAACTCGGTGCGCGGCTTCGAGGACAACACCCTCGGCCCGCGCGAAGTCACCACCGGTTATCCGGAAGGCCAGCCGCTGGGTGGTTCGCTGAAGACCGTCGGTTCGGTCGAAGCCTACTTCCCGCGCCTGTTCGACAGCCCGTCGGCGCGCGTGTCGGCCTTCGTCGACTTCGGCAACGTGTATACCGGCGTGGACAACTTCAAGGCCAACGAGCTGCGCGTGTCCACCGGTGTGGCCCTGCTGTGGCGCGCCCCGGTCGGCCCGATCTCGATCAGCTACGCCTTCCCGCTGAAGAAGGAAGACGATGACAAGATCGAACGCCTGCAATTCACGTTCGGTGGCCAGTTCTGAGGAACTCTGTTCCTCAGAACTGATCCACCTCCGGTGAATTGCCCCCGCATTTCACCTATCCCCCGCGCCGTTACGCATGCCATCCATGGCATGCGCCCTTCGGGCCGTTGCATGGCAACGTTGGGAATCGCTCCTGCGATTCCCAGCGGCGCGCCCCCCTTAACAAAGGGGGGCTCTCCACCAGACGGGGTGCGAAGCGCCGGGCATTGCCCGGCGTTTTCATTTGGTTCGTATGCCGGAAGCGCCCGCTCTGCTTTTGATCTTTTCTGTTTTTCCGTGGCTGGCACTCGCGCCACGCCGCCAGAGGTCGGACGGGGCGGGGCTGCGGGGGTGTGAGCCGCATGGATGCGGCGACCAAGGCTACATGGACGTACTTGCGCCGTCCCCCGCAGCCCCGCCCCGTCCGACCCAGCCCATGGGACTGGCTCTGCCGGCCGCGAGGGGCCCTGCCGTTGGCTGCATGACCGCCCCGCATGACCGCAATGCCGTCACACGTTAAACTCCCGCCGTGAATACTCCCACCTACACCGCCCAGCAACTCGCCGAGCAGTTCGGCCTGCAGGTCCATGGCGACCCCGCCACCGCCATCCATGGCGTGGCCACCCTCGCCCATGCCGGCCCAGGCCAGCTGACCTTCCTCGCCAACCCGCGCTACCGCGCCCAGCTGGCCGACAGCCAGGCCTCGCTGGTGGTGCTGCGTGCCGACGACGCCGAGGCCGCCCCCGGCGCCGCGCTCGTGGCCAAGGACCCGTACACCACCTTCGCCAAGATCGCCGCGCTGTTCGACATCGCGCCGACGCGGCCGCCGGGCATCCACCCCAGCGCCGTCATCGATCCCAGCGCACAGGTCGCCGCCAGCGCCCATATCGGTCCGTTCGTCTCCATCGGCGCACGCAGCGTGGTCGGCGAGAACTGCATCATCGGCACCGGCAGCGTGATCGGCGAAGACTGCAGCCTGGGCAGCGGCTGCGAGCTGATCGCGCGGGTCACCCTGGTCACCCGGGTCAAGCTCGGCAAGCGCGTCCGCGTGCATCCCGGTGCCGTACTCGGCGCCGATGGCTTCGGCCTGGCCATGGACGCTGGCAAGTGGATCAAGGTGCCGCAGCTCGGCGGCGTGCGCATCGGCGATGACTGCGAGATCGGCGCCAACACCTGCGTCGACCGCGGTGCGCTGGAAGACACCGTGCTGGACGAAGACGTGCGCCTGGACAACCTGGTGCAGATCGCGCACAACGTGCAGATCGGCGCGCACTCGGCCATCGCCGGGTGTACCGGCATCGCCGGCAGTGCCAGGATCGGCCGCTACTGCCTGCTCGGCGGCCACGTCGGCGTGGTCGGCCACCTTGAAATCTGCGACAAGGTCGTGATCACCGGCAAGTCGGTGGTCCGCAACTCCATCCATGAGCCGGGCGAGTACTCGTCCGGTACCCCGTTGACCGACAACCGCACGTGGCGCAAGAACGCCGCGCGCTTCAAGCAGCTGGACGCACTGGCTCGCCGCGTCCTGGCTGCTGGCAAGGAGAAAGAATGAACGATTCGCTGCAGCTTCCGATCGACGTCTGCCAGATCCAGGAACTGCTCCCGCACCGCTACCCGTTCCTGCTGGTGGACCGGGTGCTTGAACTCGACGTCGAGGCCAAGCGCATCCTTGCGCAGAAGAACGTCAGCATCAACGAGCCCTTCTTCCAGGGCCACTTCCCGGGCCGCCCGATCATGCCTGGCGTGCTGATCATCGAAGCGCTAGCGCAGGCCGGTGGCGTGATGACCCAGCTCACGCTCGGCCGCGACTCGCAGTCCAAGCTGTTCTACATGGTCAAGGTGGAAAATGCCCGCTTCAACAAGCAGGTCGTTCCCGGCGACGTGTTGATGCTGGATGTGCAGATGAAGCGCCTGATCCGCAACATGGGCTGGTACTACGGCGAAGCCAAGGTCAACGGCGAAGTCGTTGCCTCGGCCGAAGTCATGTGTGCCGGCGCCAAGGGCTGATCCACTGGAGGCAGGAATGACTGACAACGCACCGCGGATCCACCCCACCGCCGTCATCGATCCGGCCGCGCGCCTGGCCGATGACGTCCAGGTGGGCGCGTTCACCCTGATCGGGGCCGATGTGGAAATCGGTGCTGGCACGGTGGTCGGCCCTCATTGCAGCATCCACGGCCCGACGAAGATCGGCCGCGACAACCGCTTCATCGGCCACGCCGCGGTCGGTGGCGAACCGCAGGACAAGAAGTATGCAGGGGAGCGCACCGAACTGGTGATCGGCGACCGCAACGTGTTCCGTGAATTCGTCACCCTGAACCGCGGCACCGGCGGCGGCGGCGGCATCACCACCATCGGCGACGACAACTGGATGCTGGCCTACACGCACGTGGCGCATGACTGCCATGTCGGCAACTTCTGCGTGTTCTCCAACAACACCACCCTGGCCGGCCACGTGACCGTGGGCGATTACGTGATCATCAGCGGCTTCGCCGGTGCCCACCAGTTCTGCCGCATCGGCGCGCATGCCTTCCTCGGCATGGGCGCGCTGACCAACGGCGACGTGCCTCCGTTCACCATGGTCGGCACCGACTCGCTGGGCCGCCCGCGTGGCATCAACAGCGAAGGCCTGAAGCGCCGCGGCTTCGACGCCGAGCGCATTTCCGCCATCAAGCGTGCCTACCGCACGCTGTACGTGGCGGGCCTGCCGCTGGCCGAAGCCAAGGTGCAGCTGACCGAACAGGCGCGTGACAGCGATGACGTGAAGGCCATGCTGGACTTCATCGAGCACGCCGAGAGGCCTTTGCTGCGATGAGCAGCACGACCGGCCAGGCGCCGGCCGGCGCCGCGGTGATCCCGCTGGCCTCGATGGCCGGCAGCGTTCCCGCGCAGCGGGTGCTCAGCGAGCGCCCGTTACGGATCGCACTGGTGGCCGGCGAGGCCTCCGGAGACCTGCTCGGTGCGGGCCTGGTGCGTGAACTGAAGGCACGCTTCCCGAATGCCGAATTCGCCGGCATCGGTGGCGATGCCATGCGCAGCGCCGGCTGCCAGACCTGGCACGATGCCAGCGAGCTGGCGGTGATGGGCCTGACCGAAGTGCTGCGCCACCTGCCGCGGCTGCTCAAGCTGCGCTCGGCGTTCCGCCAGCGCGCCCTGGAATGGCAACCGGACGTGTTCATCGGCATCGATGCGCCCGACTTCAACCTGGGCATCGAGCGCTGGCTGAAGCAGCGTGGCGTGCGCACCGTGCATTACGTCAGCCCTTCGGTCTGGGCCTGGCGCGAGAAGCGCGCCGAGAAAATCGGCAGCAGCGCCGACCTGGTGCTGTGCCTGTTCCCGATGGAACCGCCGATCTATGCCAGGCACGGCATCGACGCGCGCTTCGTCGGCCACCCGATGGCCGATGACATTCCGCTGCAGGGCAACCGCGAGGACGCACGCGCCGCGCTCGGGCTGCCGGCCTCGGCCAAGGTGCTGGCGGTGTTGCCGGGCAGCCGCCTGGGCGAGATCTCGCGCCTGGGCGAACCCTTCTTCGAAGCCGCCTGGCAGGTTTCCGAACGCATTCCGGGCCTGCATGTGGTGGTGCCTGCCGCCAACCCGGCGTGCAGGCAGCTGATCGAAGAACAGCTGTCGCGCTCCGCGTTGCCGGTGGCCTACTCGCATGTGCTTGATGGCCAGGCGCGCAACGCGATGATCGCCGCCGACGTGGTGGTGCTGGCCTCCGGCACTGCGACCCTGGAAGCCATGCTGGTGAAGCGGCCGATGGTGGTCGGTTACCGCGTCAATGAACTGACCTACCGACTGGTCAAGGCGCTTGGCCTGATCAAGGTCGACCGCTTCGCCCTGCCCAACATCCTGGCCGGCCAGGACCTGGCGCCGGAGCTGATGCAGCACGACTGCACGCCGGACAGGCTGGCCGCGGCCATCCAGCAATGGTTCGACCATCCGCAGCGGGTGATCGACCTGCAGGACACGTACGTGCGCCTGCACGAGCGCCTGCGCCGCAACGCCTCGGCGCGTGCCGCCGATGCCGTTGGCGAGCTGCTGATGCGCGACCAGGCGCAGGCATGAACCGCCGCCACGCCGCAGCGGCCAGCCTGGCCCTGTTCGACGGCACGGCAGTAGTCGAGCCGGAACGCCTGGTTGCCGGTGTCGACGAGGCCGGGCGTGGCCCACTGGCCGGGCCTGTAGCGGTCGCGGCGGTGGTGTTCGACCCGTCCCGGCCACGCATCAACGGCCTGGATGACTCCAAGCAGCTGACGGCGGCCCGCCGCGAGCAGTTGCATGACCGCATCATCGAGCGCGCCCTGGCCTGGCATGTGGTGCTGGTGGACGTGGACACGATCGATCGCCTGAACATCTACCAGGCCACCCTGCAGGGCATGCGTGACGTCGTTGCAGCGGTCGCGCACGTGGCCGGTTTCGCCCGCATCGATGGCAACGTGGTGCCCAAGGGTCTGGTGCTGCCGGCACAGGCCCTGGTCGGCGGCGACGGCATCGACCGGGCGATCATGGCCGCCTCGATCCTGGCCAAGGTCTCGCGCGACCGCTACATGCTGGACATCCACTCCCGCCATCCGCAGTACGGCTTCGAGCAGCACAAGGGCTACGGCACCCCCGCCCACCTGGCCGCACTGCGCGAACATGGCCCCTGCGTGGAACACCGGCGCAGCTTCGCCCCGGTGCGTGAATGCCTCGAAGCGGCGCAGGCAGCGGCCCCCGCCATCGCGGTGGCCTGAATCGCCTGAACGGCTGCCGCAACCCAGCGGGGCAACAGTCCCCCTGAGTCAGGGGACGCGCCAAGGGCGCGGGGGCGTGGAAGCGTGCTGAGACAGGGCCCGCGGTTCGCCTGCGAACCGTGGGAAGCGATAGCGCGAATGCGATATCGCGTGCCGTCAAGAGCTTGTCGCCTCCCCCTGCCCTCGCTACCCTGACCGGGCACTCCAGCGCATCCCGACCCCGGCGACGATCTTCCGTCAGCACCCGGGGCCCGCGCGCTCCAACCTGGTCCGGCATGTCCAACTCCCGCTTCGTACATCTCCACGTCCACACCGAGTTCTCGCTGGCGGACTCGACCATCCGCGTGCCGGCCAAGCCCGACCAGGCGGACCCGAAGAAGGCCAAGCAGGCCAACCTGCTGTCGCGCTCGGTCGAACTCGGCCTGCCCGCGCTGGCGGTGACCGACCTCAACAACCTGTTCGCCCTGGTCAAGTTCTACAAGGCCGCCGAAGGCGTGGGCATCAAGCCGATCGCCGGCGCTGACGTGCTGATCGCCGAGGAAGGCCAGGATCCCTGGCGGATGACCCTGCTGTGCCGCGATCGCGAGGGCTACCTGAGCCTGTCGCGGCTGCTGACCCGCGCCTGGATGGAAGGCCATCGCCCGGAGGGCGGCGTGGCAGTGCACCCGGACTGGCTGAAAGCCGGCAACGCCAACCTGTTCGCGCTGGCCGGCCGGCAGAGCCTGGCCGGGCGCCTGGCGCTGGACGGCAAGCATGAGCTGGCCGAGCAGCAGCTGGCCGACTGGCAGCGCGTGTTCGGCGATGGCCTGCACCTGGAGCTGACCCGCACCGGCCGCGAGGGCGAGGAAACCTTCAATCAGTTCGCGCTGATGGCCGCCGGCCAGCGTGGCCTGCCGGTGGTGGCCAGCAATGACGTGCGCTTCCTGTCACCGTCGGATTTCAGCGCGCACGAAGCGCGTGTCTGCATTTCCACCGGCCGCGTGCTGGACGACCCCAAGCGCCCGCGCGAATACAGCGACCAGCAGTACCTGAAGTCGGCCGAGGAGATGTGCGCGCTGTTCGCCGACATTCCCGATGCAATCGACAACACGCTGGCGCTGGCCGAGCGCTGCAACATCGAGATGCGGCTGGGCACCTACTTCCTGCCCAACTACCCGGTGCCGGACGACGAGACCCTGGACACCTGGATCCAGAAGATGTCGCGCGACGGCCTGGAAGAGCGCCTGCAGAAGAATCCGCTGGCGCCGGGCAAGACCCGTGAGGAGTACTTCGAGCGCCTGGAATTCGAGCTCAACACCATCATCAAGATGGGCTTCCCAGGCTACTTCCTGATCGTGGCCGACTTCATCCAGTGGGGCAAGAACCAGGGCATTCCGATCGGCCCCGGCCGTGGTTCGGGTGCCGGTTCGCTGGTGGCGTGGGCGCTGAAGATCACCGATCTGGACCCGCTGCCGTACAACCTGCTGTTCGAGCGCTTCCTGAATCCGGAACGCGTGTCGATGCCCGACTTCGACATCGACTTCTGCATGGACCGCCGCGACGAAGTGATCGACTACGTCGCGCGAAAGTACGGGCGCGAGCGCGTCAGCCAGATCATCACCTACGGCACCATGGCGGCCAAGGCGGTGGTGCGCGACTCCGGCCGCGTGCTCGGTTTCCCGTACGGCCTGGTCGACGGCGTCTCCAAGCTGATCCCGAACATCCTCGGCATCCACCTGAAGGATGCGCTGGGCAAGGGCAAGGAAGGCCCGAGCTCGGAAATGGCCTCGGCCGAACTGATCCAGCGCTACGAGACCGAGGACGATGTCCGCGACCTGATCGATCTGGCGCTGCAGCTGGAAGACCTGACCCGCAACGCCGGCAAGCATGCCGGTGGCGTGGTGATCGGTCCCGAGCCGCTGAGCGAGTTCTGCCCGCTGTACGCCGAACACGACGAGAACGGCCTCGGCAAGAACCCGGTCACCCAGTTCGACAAGAACGACGTGGAAGAAGTGGGCCTGGTGAAGTTCGACTTCCTGGGCCTGCGCACGCTGACCATCATCGACTGGGCGGTGAAGGCGATCAACAAGCGCCACGAGCGCGCCGGCATCCCGCCGGTGGACATCGCCGCGATCCCGCTGGACGACACGCCCACCTACAAGGACATCTTCGCCAACGGCAACACCGGCGCGGTGTTCCAGTTCGAATCCTCGGGCATGCGCCGCCTGCTGAAGGACGCGCGCCCCGATCGTTTCGAAGACCTGATCGCGCTGGTGTCGCTGTACCGCCCCGGCCCGATGGACCTGATTCCTTCGTTCAACGCGCGTAAGCACGGCCAGGAAGAAATCATCTATCCCGATCCGCGCACCGAAGCCATCCTGAAGGACACCTACGGCATCATGGTGTACCAGGAGCAGGTGATGCAGATGGCGCAGATCGTCGGCGGCTACTCGCTGGGCGGCGCCGACCTGCTGCGCCGCGCGATGGGCAAGAAGGTGCCTGCCGAAATGGCCAAGCACCGCGAGATCTTCCGCGAAGGCGCAGCCAAGGACGGCGTGGACGAGGCCAAGGCCGATGCCATCTTCGACCTGATGGAGAAGTTCGCCGGCTACGGTTTCAACAAGTCGCACGCCGCTGCATACGCACTGGTCAGCTACCAGACCGCTTGGCTGAAGCGCCACTATCCGGCCGAGTTCATGGCAGCCACGCTGTCCTCGGACCTGGACAACACCGACAAGGTGGTCGGCTTCCTCGACGAGGTGCGCAATCTGGGCCTGACCGTGCTGCCGCCGAAGGTGAACCAGTCGGCCTTCATGTTCGAGGCGGTGACGCCTGACACCATCCAGTACGGCCTGGGCGCGATCAAGGGCGTCGGCCAGGGTGCCTGCGAAGCGGTGGTGGACGAGCGCCTGAGGGGCGGCGAGTACAAGGACCTCCTCGACTTCTGCACCCGCGTCGGTTCGGCCAAGCTCAACCGCCGCACGCTGGAAGCGATGATCAACTGCGGCGCACTGGACGAACTCGGGCGCAACCGCGCCTCGCTGATGCTGCAGCTGCCGGAGGTGATCAAGGCCACCGACCAGATGGCGCGTGAGCGCGCCTCCGGCCAGAACTCGCTGTTCGGCGGCCCTGACCCGAGCGCGGCCTCGATCCAGCTGGACCTGCCCGAAGCCGAGGAATGGCCGCTGCTGCAGCGCCTGAACGGCGAGCGCGACACGCTGGGCTTCTACCTCAGCGGCCACCCGTTCGATCCCTGGCGCGATGATGTACGCGACCTGGTCGGCAACGATCTGGGTTCGGTGGAGAAGATCTGGAGCGCCAACAGTGGTGGCGGTGGTGGCGGCGAGAAGCGCTGGCGCCCGGAAGTGCAGACCGTGCTGGCCGGCCAGGTGGTCGGCGTGCGCCGCAAGGGTGAGAGCCAGATCTTCATCCAGCTCGAGGACGGCCGCGGCCGCGTCGAGTGCAGCGCATTCTCCGACGCGATGGCCGAGTTCGGCCACCTGATGACCAAGGACCGCATCCTGGTGGTCAAGGGCGGCCTGCGCGAGGACGAGTTCAACGGCGGCTTCGCGCTGCGCATCCGCCAGTGCTGGGATTTCGACGAAGTCTGCGCCAACTATGCCACGCGGCTGTCGCTGCGCCTGGACCTGCGCCAGCAGCGCCCGGTCTGGGAACGCATCGATGCCCTGCTCGACCGCCATCGCCCTGGGCGAACGCCGCTGCGCCTGGACCTGCTGCTGAAGGGCCCGCATGGTGGCGTCGCCGGCATGCTTGATGTGTCCGGGCAGAGCGCGGTGCGCATCGATTCCAAGCTGATGGAGGCGCTGCGTGCCGACCCGGCCGTGCGCACGCTGAAGGTGCGCTACAGCCCGCCATGGGCCAGCTGAGGCCTGCTCCCTGGTTTTGCCGAAACCCCTGCTTTCCCGTTCCATGTATCAAGGACGATTGCCGATGAAGACCCTGCTGTTCCCGTTCGCTGCCGCGCTGGCCCTGGCCGCCTGTTCGCCCTCGAAGGTCGAGTTCCAGATCGACAACCCGACCGACACGCCGCTGGCACTGAGCATCGATGGCCAGGACCTGCCGGTCGCCGCGCAGGGCTCGCGCCCGCTCTCGCTGGCCGTGGGCGAGCATCGCCTGCACACCGACAAGCTCGGCGATGTGCGCTTCATCGTCTACGTCGACGGTCGTGGCGGCCTGATCAACCCGACCCTGAGCGAGTACGTGATCGCCCGCGAGATCTATGTCACCGACGAGAGCAAGCTGAAGAACTTCGGCACCGGCAAGGCCGGCATCGAGCTGGGCGGCGTCGACTTCGAAGGCCCGTTCGAGAAGAGCCACGAACTGTTCATCGACAAGACCTGGACCTACGGCGTGCGCGAACCGTTCCCGAAGGAAAAGGTGGTCGCCCACGTCGATTCCAGCGGCGGCCAGATCGTGGCCAAGGTGTTCACCGCGCCGGATTTCATCGCCTACGTGGAAGAAGGCATGGGCGAGCCCGGCGCCTTCAAGCGCGAGCAGCCGGCCGGCTACGTGGCCCCGGTGTTCAGCCTGGAACCGGCCCCGGCCAGCCTGCCGGCGCTGGTGCCGGCCTTCGAGGCGCATGCCGCGCGGCTGCGCGAGGTGTATGCGCGCTGGCTGAAGGCCACCACCGCCGATGAACAGAAGGCCCTGCGCAAGCAGGACTTCGCCGCGCAGATGGCCTTCACCTCGGCCACCGCCACCCTGGGCAGCGGGCTGGGCCGTGAGGCCAACGAGGCCTACAACGACTTCGTTTCCCAGCGCAGCCAGCTGATGGGCCGCAGTGCCCTGGTGGTGCCCTGAGCTGACTGGCGCCCCCCGCCCGGCTGCGCTACCGTCGCCTTCCAGACGAAGGCGTACGGGTGGTTTGCACGCATTCGGCTAGAATTCCCCTCTTCTTTACACGACGGCTTCCGATGAATCCGAACTACCTCGACTTCGAGCAACCCATCGCCGACCTGGAAGCCAAGATCCAGGAACTGCGCAACGCCAGTGCCGGGCCGGCGGTCAATGTCGAGGCGGAAGTGCACGCGCTGCAGGACAAGCTGCGCATGCGCACCGCGCAGATCTTCCGCAACCTGACCTCGTGGCAGGTGCTGCAGCTGGCCCGTCACCCGTCGCGCCCGTACACCGCCGACTACATCC
The DNA here is from genome assembly GCF_036319965.1 of Stenotrophomonas sp. SMYL41. NCBI lineage: Bacteria > Pseudomonadati > Pseudomonadota > Gammaproteobacteria > Lysobacterales > Lysobacteraceae > Stenotrophomonas > Stenotrophomonas sp. SMYL41. The sequence continues at coordinate 226,423 of NZ_JAWIRX010000004.1, forward strand.
GTATCATCTGCGATGAGTTCCAGGAGCTGGCCGGTGACCGTGCCTTCGCTGACGACAAGGCCATCATGGGCGGCCTGGCCCGCATCAATGGCCGCGCGGTGATGGTGATCGGCCACCAGAAGGGCCGTGACACCAAGGAAAAGATCAAGCGCAATTTCGGCATGCCCAAGCCGGAGGGCTACCGCAAGGCGCTGCGCCTGATGAAGATGGCCGAACGCTTCGGCCTGCCGGTGCTGACCCTGATCGACACCGCCGGCGCCTGGCCGGGCATCGATGCCGAATCGCGCGGCCAGTCCGAAGCGATCGCGCGCAACCTGATCGAGATGGCCGAACTGAAGGTGCCGATCATCTGCACCGTGATCGGTGAAGGCGGCTCCGGTGGCGCGCTGGCGCTGGGCGTGGGCGACCGCACCGTGATGCTGGAGTACGCGGTGTACTCGACCATCACCCCGGAAGGCTGCGCCTCGATCCTGTGGAAGGACGCCGGCAAGGCCAAGGATGCCGCCGAGCAGCTGGGCCTGACCGCGCCACGCCTGAAGAGCCTGGGCCTGGTCGACAAGGTCGTGCGCGAGCCCACCGGTGGCGCCCACCGCAACCCCACGCAGATGGCCAAGCGCCTGAAGGCGGTGCTGCTGAACGAACTGGACGCGCTGGAAAAGCTGTCCACCGAACAGCTGCTGGAACAGCGGTACATCCGCCTGCGCAGCTACGGCACGTACGAAGCGGCCTGATCGCTACCTGACGTCGGACAAAAAAGAGCCGGGCAGATGCCCGGCTTTTTTTGTCTGCGCCTCGCACAGCATCTACGCATGGCATGAATCTACTGGGTGCAGCTGCGGCCGTTGACGTTCGGGTCCGCCATGAGTGAGCCGAGCATCGCAGGGGAATCAGGGGCGAAGAGGCGCCGGTGTCTGAGCGCAGCGAGTTCGGCGCCGTCCCCTGATTCACCGAGAAGCGCAGGGAACCGGTGCTCAGCACCGGCTCGCGTTCGGCGGCGTGTTCTTTGGTTACTTTCTTGCACGAGCAAGAAAGTGACATGTTCGAGCGCGCGGGATCTCAGAACGGCTTGGCCAACACCAGCCACACGATCGGGATGAACGCCAGCAGCGGGATCTCGTTGATCCAGCGCAGCGCGCGCGACGACGGCAGCGCCCTGCCCTTGGCCACGCCCTTCAGCAGGCGGCCGATCCAGATGAAGTAGGCCAGAAGCACCACCACCAGGCCCAGCTTGGCGTGCAACCACCCGGCACCGCCCGCGGCGACCATGGTCGGGAAATCCGGGATGACCTTGTAGCCCAGCCACAGCACCAGCCCGAGCAGGAATGCCAGGCCGAACATCGAGTGGCCGAAGCGGTACAGGCGCAGGCCCATCAGCTGCAGGCGCTCGGTCACCGCCGGCTGGCCTGCGGTCTCGGCCAGGTTCACCAGGATGCGCGGCAGGTAGAACACCGTGGCCATCCACGCCACCACGAACACGATGTGGAAGGTCTTGACCCAGTAGTAGCTCTGCATGCGCTTGCTCCGGCGGCTGGCGTAGGTTGGCGGCCATTCTCGCACGCCATGGCAAGGTGGCCGCAGGCACGCGCGCCGCGACACATCGACGCATGGCGCGCCGCAACACCTTACGATAGGCGCCGTTTTCCCCGACCGCGCACCGCCCCATGGACAAGACCTACGACGCCGCCTACTTCCAACGTTGGTACCGCCGTGCCGACATCGGCGGCAGCGCCCGCCTGGCGCGCAAGGTCGCGTTGGCCGTGGCCAGTGCCGAGTACTACCTGGAGCGGCCGATCCGCAGCGTGCTGGATATCGGCTGCGGTGAAGGCGCTTGGCGCGCACCGCTGCTGAAGCTGCGTCCGAAGGTCGAATACCTGGGCTTCGACAGCAGCGAGTACGCTGTGCGCCGCTACGGCAGGACCCGCAACCTGCACCTGGCCCGCTTTGGCGATTTCGCCTGGCTGCGGCCCTGTGCCCCGGTCGACCTGCTGGTGTGTTCGGACGTAATGCACTACGTGCCCGATCGCGAGCTGCGTGCCGGACTGGCCGGCGTGGCGGAGCTGACCGGCGGCATGGCCTTCCTGGAGACCTTCGCCGCCGAGGATGCGTTCGAGGGCGACCACGAGGGTTTCCAGGCCCGCCCGGCCCGCTGGTACCGGCGTGAATTGACCCGACAGGGCCTGCAGTCGGTCGGTTCGCACCTGTGGCTGGGCCCGTCCCTGGCCGGCGAGGCCGCAGCGCTGGAACGGATGTGAATCCGGATTCATTATTTTCAGCCGACTTAACCTGCGGGACGCCTGGATGGGATATGCTGCGCGGCAACATATGACCATACATATTCGGTCGTCATGCTCTATCAACTGCACGAACTGACCCGCAACCTGCTCGCCCCCTGGGTGCACCAGGCCCAGGCCAACGCCAAGTTCTTCGCCAACCCGGGCCACTGGTGGTCGCAGATGCCGGGTGCCGATCGCCTGGCCGCGGTCAACGAGCTGTTCCATCGCATCGGCAAGGATTACGAGAAGCCCGAGTGGGGCATCAACGAAATCGACGTCGATGGCGAACGCGTGCCGATCGTCGTGCACGAGGAAGTGAGCAAGCCGTTCTGCAAACTGCTGCGCTTCAAGCGCCACAGCAATGAAGCCGACCAGCTGCACACCATGCTCAACCAGCCGTTCGTGCTGGTGGTGGCACCGCTGTCCGGCCACCACGCCACGCTGCTGCGCGATACCGTGCGCACCCTGCTGCGCGACCACCGCGTGTACGTCACCGACTGGGTCGACGCGCGCATGGTGCCGTCCAGCGAAGGCGAATTCGGCCTGGACGATTACATCGCCTACATCCAGGAGTTCATCCGCCACCTTGGTGTGGAGCGCCTGCATGTGGTGAGCGTGTGCCAGCCGACCGTGCCGGTACTGGCTGCGGTTTCGCTGATGGCCAGCCGTGGCGAACCGACGCCGCGCACGCTGGTGATGATGGGTGGCCCGATCGATGCACGCTGCAGCCCGACCGCAGTGAACAACCTGGCTACGCAGAACCCGCTGTCGTGGTTCGAGAACAACGTCATCCACACCGTGCCGGCCAGCTATCCCGGCGTCGGCCGCCGCGTGTACCCAGGCTTCCTGCAGCACGCCGGGTTCCTGTCGATGAACCCGAGCCGCCACTTCAGCTCGCACTGGGATTTCTACACCGACCTGGTCAAGGGCGACCTGGAAGACGCCGACGCGCACCGTCGCTTCTACGACGAGTACAACGCGGTGCTGGACATGCCGGCCAAGTACTACCTCGATACCATCCGCGTGGTGTTCCAGGACTTCCTGCTGCCGCGTGGCGAGTGGGTGGTCAACGGCGAGAAGGTCGATCCGTCGGCGATCCGCGATACCGCGCTGCTGAGCATCGAAGGCGAGCTGGACGACATCGCCGGCCTCGGCCAGACCGAAGCCGCGCAGGCGCTGTGCACCGGTATCGCGGCTGACCAGCGCGAGCATTTCATCGTCGAAGGCGCCGGCCACTACGGCATCTTCAGCGGCCGTCGCTGGCGCGAAGTGGTGTATCCCAAGGTGCGCGATTTCTTCGCCGCGCATGCCGAAGCACCGGCGGCGAAGGCCACGAAGAAGAAGAGCAACGTCACCCCGTTGCGGCGAAAGGCGGGGTAATGCCCCGTCCGACCCGGGGTCGGATCCCTTTCCAACGGAAAGGGCTCTGACCCCAGCACGATCGGATCCGGGGTCAGAGCCCTGTTCTGCGAACAGGGATCCGACCCCTGACCGCTTACAACCGCACCAGCAGGTTCTTGGCGATCAGCCCGTGCAGTTTGCCGATGCCGCGTGCCAGGTGCATCGTCAGCAGCAGCAGCAACGCGCCCACGGCGGCAACCACGATCGCCACCAGCGGCGAGGCCGCCATCGGCAGCACGTTCACGCCGTCGACGTACACGCCCGGAATGTCACCACTGAAGATCGCTGCGACCGGCGCCCAGATCAGGCTCAGCGACAGCGACAGCAACGTCACCGCGATGGTGAAGTAGATGATGCCCAACGGCAGCATCAGCACGAAATACAGCAGGGTCAGCCAGGTGCGGCCATCGGTGAACATGTCGCCGATGCGCTGCAGCCACGTGCGGCTGCGGTCGGTGTAGCGCGGGCGGCGCGGCATGCGCTCGCCCAGCAGCGCTTCCACCAGCCGCCCTTCCAGCAGCGCCAGCCCGCGCACCGAGCCGAAGAACAGCACGGTCAGCGGAATGCCGATGATCAGGATCAACAGGCCCAGCGACAAAGACAGGCCGGTCACCACCCAGGTGAAGAAGAAGATGCCGGTGGCCAGCGACAGCAGCATGTAGAACAGCGCACCGTAGGTGTGCGGGTCGGTCACCACGCCAAAGAAGCGCGCCAGCAGGGAGCGCTGCACCGGCGCCGGCGGCGGCGCGGCCGGCTCCACGCCACTGGCTTCCGCCGCAGCACGCAGCACCGGCGTGGTATCCGCACGTGGCGCGCGCAGCGCGCGATTCACCGTCACTTCGGTCTCGCGGTAGATCTCGGCCACTTCGTCCGGCGCACCGTAGCTGCCGGCAACGTCGGCGATCACCTCGGCCTCGCTGCGGCCGGGCTGCGCCGCCAGCTCCGAGCGCAGGTATTCCTCGGCGTCGTACAGCGCGTCCTGCACCATCGCCGGGTCGGCACCTTCCAGCGCCGCACGCAGCTGCGCCAGGTACTGCGGGATGGTGCTGGGCAGGCCTGCGCCTGCCGGGTTCGGGACGTTCATTGCGGTACCCCCTCCAACACGGAATCGACGGAATCGCGGGTGGCCTGCCAGGCCTGGCGCCACTGCGCCAGCACGTCGCGGCCACGTTCGTTGATGCGGTAGTAGCGTCGCGGCGGCCCGCTGCTGGACGGCTCTACGTGGCTTTCCAGCAAGCCGGCGCCCTCCAGGTTGCGCAGCACCGGGTACAGCGCGCTCTGCTTGCCGCTCAGCACGCCCTCGCCCACCCGTTCCAGCTCCTTGGCGATCAGGTACCCGTACAGCGGCTCGCCGGCCCGGGCCAGCACTGCCAGCAGGGCCAGCGACACCGTTCCGGCGCTGAGCTCCTTCTGGAACTTCTTCAGCTGGACATCGTCCTCGGACATGACCGGCCCTCCACTACGTTGAAGTCCACAGTAGTGCGAAGTTCGGTATAGCGAATGTGTCGTTAGTCATCGTGCCAGTTGGCGTCGCTGGGCGGCTCGCGCAGAATCGAAGCCTCGTTCATGTTCCGGGGGTTCCCATGCCGCACCGTCGTCGCCTTGCCCTGACTGCCCTCGCCCTGTCCTGCCTGCTTCCCGCCATGGCCAGTGCGGCCACGCCCTACCGCAGCCCGCAGCAGATCCTCGATGCGTCGGCGGCCAGCGACTGGCGCACGCCGGACCCGGCCAACCTGCTGTACATGGACCTGCCGGCCGGGCGGGTGATCATCGAGCTGGCGCCGCAGTTCGCCCCGCGCCATGTCGCCAACATCCAGACCTTCGCCCACGAGCACTTCTGGGACGGCACCAGCATCTACCGTTCGCAGGACAACTTCGTGGTGCAGTTTGGCGATGCCGACGCCGATGATGCGGCCAAGGCCAAGCCGTTCGGCAGTGCCGCGCGCAAGCTGCCGGCCGAGTTCGAGCGCGCCAGCGCTGGCCTGAAGGTCAGCGTGCTGCCGGATCGCGATGGCTGGGCGGCGCAGACCGGTTTCGTCGACGGCTTCCCGGTCGGCCAGGACCCGCAGGCCGGCAAGGCCTGGCTGGCGCATTGCTACGGCATGCTGGGCGCGGGCCGCAGCAACGAGGAAGACAGCAGCATCGGCGCCGAACTGTACGTGGTGACGGGGCAGTCACCGCGCCAGCTGGACCGCAACATCACCCTGGTCGGCCGTGTGCTGAAGGGCATGGAACTGCTCAGCACAACCCCGCGCGGCCCGGCGCCGATGGGCTTCTATACCGACCCGAAGCTGCGCACGCCGATCGTCTCGATCCGCCGTGCCAGCGACATTCCGGCGGCCGAACGCACGCCGATCCAGGCGCTGCGCACCGATTCAAAGACCTTTGCCGATACGGTGGAGGCGCGGCGCAATCGCGTGGATGATTTCTACAAGCGCCCGGCGGGGCACATCGATCTTTGCAATGTTCCGGTGCCGGTGAAGTAACGCCGTTGCGGGTTCTGCGCGTGGCGCGTGCTGAAGGTGCTTCATCGTTCATGGGCGTCACTTTTCTTTTCGCGCGAAAAGAAAAGTAACCAAAAGAAACGCGCCGCCAGGTCGCGAGCCGCCGTGCTTCGCACGCCGGTCCCCTGCGCTTCTCGGTGAATCAGGGGACGGCGCCGAACTCGCTGCGCTCAAACATCGGCGCCTCTTCGCCCCTGATTCCCCTGCGATGCTCGGCTCGCTCAAGGCGGACTGGAAGGTCAAGATCAACCGCAAAAGCATCCACGCATGACGTGGATCTACTGGGTGCAGCTGTGGCCTTTGATCTGGGTCCGCCTTGAGCGAGCCGAGCACCGCAGGTCCGGCGAGGGCGAAGAGGCGCGGGTGTCTGAGCGCAGCGAGTTCCCGCGCCGTCCCTCGACGGGCCGAGGAGCGCAGGGCACCGATGCGCAACGCGCATCGGCTCGTGACCGGCGGAACGTTTCTTTTGGTTACTTTTCTTTGCGTACAAAGAAAAGTAACGCCCATGAACGATGAAGCACCTTCAGCACGCGCCACGCGCAAAACGCCAACGCATCAGCCCTTCTGACTCACCGCCACACTACCCAGAATCAACGCACCGGCAATCAGCATCTGCAGCGTCACCGGCTCACCCAGGAACAACCACGCAAACGCCGCACCGAACAGCGGAATCAGGTAGGTCACCGTCGACGCGCGCGACGGTCCGATACGCCCGATCAGGCGATAGAACATCAGGAACGCCAGCCCGGTGCAGGCCACGCCCAAGGCAATCGCCGCGCCCCAGGCCTTGGCCGGAATCGCCGCCTGCGGCCAATGGCTGACCGCCATCGGCAGCATCCACAGCGAGGCACACGACAGCGTTGCCGCAGCCGCCGCCGCCGACGGCAGGCCGGTCATGTGCCGCTTCACCAGGTTGACGCCCAGGCCGTACAGCAGCGAGGCCGCCGCACCGGCCAGCACCGCGGTGCCGATGCTCAGGCCCGACACCTTGGCCGTGGCCAGCACGACCACGCCGGCAAAGCCGACCAGCAACGCGCCAGCGCGGCGCATGCCGATCTTCTCGCCAAAGAACAGGAATGCGATCAGCGCAGCGAACAACACGGTCATCGCATTGCAGATCGCGCCGATCGCAGCAGGGGCCCGCTCCGCCGCATAAGCGAACAGCACGAACGGCAGCGCCGAGTTGATCAGGCCGATCGGTGCCAGCCACAGCCAGCGCCGCGGTGGGAACTGCGCGCGAGCGCGCCACAGGAATGGCAGCAGCACCAGCGCGCCCAGCACCAGCCGTACCTCGACCAGCGCGAACGGGCCGAACGACGGCACCGCCACCCGCATGAACAGGAACGAGCAGCCCCAGATGGCGCCCAGCAGGGTCAACTCCAGCGGTGTGCGCCAGTCGCGCTCGGCCGCCTGTGGGACCGCATTCATGTCCTGCCTCCGTCCATCGTCTGATCCTCGCAAGGCAGACAGGATCAGGTGCAGACGCCTGCCGCACAAGCGCGTAGTATCGCTGCCAGCCACAAATATGGTTTGAGGCTGGACATGCAGCTACGCCCTTCCCTGCTCCCCGCGCTGGCCGTGTTCGCTGTCGCCGCGCGCCACCAGAACTTCGCCCAGGCCGCACAGGAACTGCACCTGACCGCCAGCGCGGTCAGCCATCACGTGCGCCGCCTGGAGGAGGTGTTGGAGACCCGGCTGTTCCTGCGCCATGCCCGCGGCGTGCGCCTGACCGCCGAGGGGCGGCAGCTGGCCGATGCGGCCAGTGCAGCCTTCACCGATGTCGCGGCGGTCGCCCACCATCTGCACCCGGATGCGGACAGCGTGCCGTTGCGGATCACCACGCTGCGCTCGCTGTCGTACTGCTGGCTGCTGCCGCGGTTGCCACGCTTCACCCAGGCCCATCCGCACATCCGCATCGAGCTGCACACCGGCAGCGGCCTGGACCGCTACGACGATAACGGGCCGGAGGTCGGCATCCGCTACGGCCTGGGCCAATGGCCGGGCCTGCGTGCGCAGCACCTGATGGATGACTACCTGTTTCCGGTCGCCTCACCGGCACTGGCCGGGGTGGAAACGCTGGTCGACCCGGCGCGCATCGCCGACCTCCCGCTGCTGACCGATCTGTCGCCGCAGGGCTGGCGCGACTGGTTCCGTCATGCCGGCGTGCGCCCGCCGTCGCCGCTGCCGCCGATGCACACCTTCGCCGACAGTACCGATGCGATGCGCGCGGCGGTGTACGGCATGGGCGCGGTGCTGGCACGCACCCACATCGCCCAGCCCTACCTGCAGCGCTACGAGGTGGTACGCCTGCCCGGCCCGGCGCTGAAAGCGCGCTATGCGTATCACGTGGTGCATGCCGAAGGGCAACCGCCGAGCCACGCCGCGCGCCTGTTCATCGACTGGTTGCTGGAGCAGACGCAGGTCGAACGCACGCCGATTCCCGCATTGCCGGACAGCCTGCTCGGGCGCCCGGCCACGCACGGCTGACTGCGCCCTCACCCGTTCTTTGCTTCACGCTGGCTAGGCTGCTGGCGAACCCACAACGTACCTATGCCATGGCCATGCTGCGACTGCGCATCACCGGAACCGAAGACGACGCCCGTGCGATCAGCGATCTGCTGCTCGGCCTGGATGGCATCGAACATGTCGAGGAAACCGACGACCTGATGCCACACATGGACGACGACGATTCCAGTTCGGCCGGGCTGTCCGATGACATCGGCCCGGGCATCCACGAACTGGAAGTGGAAGTCGGCAATGAAAGCACCGCGCAGAAGGTGCGCGATGCGGTGCAGGAGCTGGCGCTGGAGCTGGATGTGTTCGTCGAGTACGAGACTGACGAGGGCTGATGCCGGCGGGCTGCCGGCATCAACCATTGCCTCAGAGGGTGGGCGGCAGCTTGCGGCGGCGGCGACGCCACCACGCCCGCGCACCCCATGCCACGATCAGGGCCAGCACCGCCACCGGCAGCAGCGCGGCCGCAGCGCGGATCAGGAACGCAATGCTGGTGCTGAGGATGCTGCCCGATTCGCTCAGCGCCTCACCGATCTCGCTGCGGCTGCGCTGGCCGGACGTGGTATCGAAGTGGATCGTCACCAGCTGGGTATCGATGCGCCGGCGCTGCTGGGCGGCATCCTTGTTGGCCTGCTCGACGCCCGCTTCGATCTCCGACAGGCGCGTGGTGATCGCCATCAGGTCCTCGATCTTCAGGTCCTTGCGGTCCTGGTAGGACAGCAGCCGCGCATGTTCCTTCTCCAGCCGCGCCTTGGTCAGTGCCGTATCGGCCACGGCTTGCGCGAGATCTTCGGCACGCGTGTTGCGCGACTGCAGTTTTCCACCTTCACCGGCCATCGCGATCAGCGGCTCGGTGCCCTTCGGCGCGATGCGTACCCTGACCTCGCCGCTGGGCTGCTCGCCACTGCGCTGGTCGACCTGCAGCACCGCGCAGTCACCGAACTTCGCGCTCTGGCAGGCCTGTGCCACCTGCTGGATGCGCGGTGCGATCTGCGCCGCCTCCAGCTGTACCTGCACGTCATGTTCATAGGCCAGGAAGGCACCTTCCGGTGATGCGACGGCAGCCTCGGCGGCAGTGGCGCCTGCATCGGCCGCCGCATCGCCGTGCTTGGCACAGGCCGCCAGCGCCAGCAGCAGTACCGGCATCGTCACCACACGCGTCCACGCACGCACCGGCCTCACAGTGCGGCTCCGTCATAGGACATCACCGCCAACGTGCCCAGATCCACCTGCGGCACGCAGCGCACGTTCACCGCCACCATCGGCGTACCTGTGCGCGGGTCCACCCCTTCGCTGTACGGCGCAACGCCGCACTCACGGCAATGGTGATGATCGATGTGGGCCTTGTTGAAATGATAGGTGGCCACGTCCGCCGGATCGGTCGTCAGCTGGAACGCCTCACGCGGCGCGAACCACAGCAGGCTGCCGCGGCGGCGGCACATCGAGCAGTTGCAGTCGATGACGTCGCTGATCGGCGCCCCGGCCTGTACGGTGAATGCGATCCTGCCGCAATGGCAGCTTCCCTGGTATTCCATGTCCTGCGCTCCGCTGGAGAGTCCTTGTCTGCCACCATGGTAATCCTATGGCACGGGGACAAAGCAGCCCCGGGGCCCTATGCTCGGGGTTTGACCCTGTACAGGAACGCCGATGCGCCCGCATCTTCTTGCCCTCGCCCTGGTCGCCGCCCTGGCCGGTTGCCAGCCGGCCGACGCCCCGACCAACGGTTCCACCCCGGCCGCCAGCCAGCAGGCCGGTGAGGCGGCGGTCGATGCCGCCTTCGCCGACCTGTCCAAGCGCGCCCTGGACACCTGGATGCAGCTGTCCCCGGTCAGCGCCACCCAGATCGGTGACCACCGCTACGACAGCGAGCTGGACGACCTGAGCGCCGCCGGCCAGCAGAAGACCGTGGCCGCCTACAAGGCACTGCTGGGCGAGCTGGACAAGATCGACGTGGCCAAGCTCGGCCGCGAAAACCAGGTGGACGCGGCGATCCTGCGCAACCAGCTGCAGTCGGAAATCTGGAACGCCGAAGTGCTGCAGTCCGGCAAGTGGGACCCGCAGCTGTACAACGGCATCGCCGGTAGCGCGATCTACGGCCTGATGGCGCGCGAGTTCGCGCCGCTGCCGGAGCGCCTGAAGTCGGCCACCGCACGCATGGAAAAGCTGCCGGCGATCTTCGCCCAGGCCCGCGAGAACCTGGATCCGGCCCGCGTGCCGAAGATCCATGCCGAGACGGTGGCCAAGCAGAACAAGGGCATCCTCAGCATCGTCGATACCTTCATCACCCCGCACATCGGTGAACTGCCGCAGGCCGACCAGCAGCGCCTGCAGGCCGCCATCGACGGCCTGAAGAAGGCGGTGGACGAACAGCAGGCCTGGCTGGACAAGACCCTGGTGCCGAATGCCAAGGGTGATTTCCGCATCGGTGCGGAAAAATACGACCAGAAACTGAAGTTCGCACTGAGCTCCTCGCTGTCGCGCCAGGAGATCGGTGAGCGTGCCCGCGCCGAACTCAAGCGCGTGCGCGAAGACATGTACGGCATCGCGCAGACCGTGCTGAAGGACAAGCCGGGTGCGCCGGAAATGCCGGCCCAGCCGACCGACGAGCAGCAGCAGAAGGCGATCGAGGCCGCGCTGGAACTGGCCTACGCCGACAAGCCGGCACGCGACAAGGTGGTCGATGATGCCAAGGCCGCGCTGGAGCAGTCCACCGCATTCGTGCGCGAGCATGATCTGATGACGCTGCCCGACGCGCCGGTGGACATCATCCTGATGCCGGAATTCCAGCGTGGCGTGGCCGTGGCCTACTGCGATTCGCCGGGCCCGCTGGACAAGAACCTGAAGACCTTCTATGCCGTGTCGCCGATTCCGGACAACTGGAGCGAGAAGCAGGTCGACTCGTTCCTGCGTGAATACAACTCGCGCATGATCCACCTGCTGAGCATCCACGAGGGCACCCCGGGCCACTACCTGGAAGGCTGGCACTCGGCCAAGTTCCCCTCCACCCTGCGTGCGGTGCTGCGTTCGGGCCTGTTCGCCGAAGGCTGGGCGGTCTACACCGAGCGCATGATGCAGGAGCAGGGTTACCTCAACAACGACCCGCTGTTCCACCTGGTGCAGCTGAAGTTCTACCTGCGCACGATCTCCAACGCGATCCTCGACCAGGGCGTGCACGTGGACAACTGGGATCGCGAGAAGGCGATGCACCTGATGACCCACGACGCGTTCCAGCAGGAAAGCGAAGCCGCCGGCAAGTGGGTGCGCGCGCAGCTGACCTCGGCGCAGCTGCCGACCTACTTCGTCGGCGCGCAGGAACACTTCGACACCCGCAAGGCGGTGCAGGACAAGCTGGGCGACAAATTCAACCTGAAGGCGTACCACGACCAGGTGCTGTCCTACGGCGCCCCGCCGGTGCGTTTCGCACGCCAGCTGATGCTGGACCAGCCGATCGAGTGATTGAGCCGGTGTGAGTTGAAAACAGAATGGCCCGGGGAAACCCGGGCCATTTTTTCTCCGGCGCTGCCCAAGTCAGAGCATGTGGATATACATTTTGCTCGAACCCTGCCGTGGATCCAAAAAGTACTCTGCACCACAGCCGCGGCAGACCGCTGGATGCTCTTCATCATTGCCTCTCTGGTTCTCCAGTGCGACCGCCACTATCGGGTGCTCGCAATCGAAGCAGTTGAAGGCCACGTTGTTGCCATGCGGATCAGCCTGAATCCGGTCACCATCACCGTTCATTACGAGAAAATCCGTGATTCTCACAAGCCGCACCTCGCGCTGGATTGATGGCATGAGGGTAGCTGAATCAGGAGCATGGATTGCGCCAGTGAGGGCATGCATTTCAATGCGGCGTGACGCCTGCCGCTCGCTGACTCCTGCCTGCCCGTCCCGAATACCCGCCGCTCGGCCTACTCCGCCTCACACATGGACAACATCTGCGGGCGCATTGTTCGCATCATCTCCCTGTTCCCGCAGACTCCAATGCGCCACCTGGTGTTAGTTCTTGGCTTGCTCTCCTCTGCAATGGCCGCCGCTACGGCCTTCGCCGCCTGCCCGTCGCCGCCGGCCGGGCAACCCGACATCCGGGCCGTGGGCTACTACACCGACAAGGCCGGTTCGGTGATCGACCCGGTACTGCACCAGCAGAACAAGGACGCCACCGCGCCTCTTGACCGCTATGCCGCCGACGTGGCGCGCATGAGCGACGACTACCTGCGCGACGGTGACCCGGCAGCGGCACAGTGCACCCTGAGCTGGCTGGGTGCGTGGGCCGACGATGGCGCCATGCTCGGGCAGATGGTCCGGGTCAACAACAACCAGTCGTTCTACATGCGGCAGTGGATGCTCGATGCGGTAGCGATGGCCTACCTGAAGGTGCATGACCAGGCTGATACCCGGCAGCGCGAGCGCATCGACCTCTGGTTGCAGAAGCTGGCACGGGCCAATCTGGCGTATTGGGACAATCCGAAACGGCGCCGCAACAACCACTACTACTGGGGCGGCCTGGGCGTGCTGGCCACCGGCCTGGCCACGAGTGACGAGACCTTGTGGCAGGCCGGCCACGCCGCCTTCCAGAAGGGCATCGATGACATTCAGGACGATGGCAGCCTGCCGCTGGAAATGGCGCGCGGGCAACGTGCCCTGCACTACCACGATTACGCATTGGCGCCGCTGGTGATGATGGCTGAGCTGGCGCGGCTGCGCGGCCAGGACTGGTACGCCAGCAGGGATCACGCTATCGACCGCCTTGCCCGCCGCGTCATCGAAGGCAGCAAGGACCCTGCATGGTTCAACGAACACACCGGCGTTGCACAGCTGCCCCTGCAGGCCAGCGGCTGGGTCGAGTTCTACCGGTTGCGATCACCGGATGGCGGCCTGTTCGATGTCGCGCATGCGCGCGGCCCGTTCCACTCGCCACGGCTGGGCGGCGATCTTACGCTGATGGCCACGCATGGCATCGTGCGCGCGCCGCTGCGTTAGCGGCGTACCTCAGCGGGCTGCCGGATGCAGCAGACGTTGGAACTCGGCGACGGTGCAGCCCTGTGCCGCGCACCCCGGCACACGAAGCGCGACGCGGCCCGCCGGCTGCGCGTTGGTCAGAGGCAGCACATCGCGCAGCTGCGCGGTGGTCGGGTAGACGTAGGCCAGGCGGATCCTTTCCTCACCGCTGTGGCGATCACGCCAGCGCTCGAACTGCAGCAGGCCGCCGATCGGCGTCTTCTCGTACTGGCCCGGCAGGCTGTAGTCGCTGATTCCCAACGCCGCCAGCACCGAACCGATGTTGGAATCGTGGCCGACCAGCAGGCTCACCTTCGGTGACGCCGGATCTTCGAACAGCGCGTTTATTCTTGCCAGAAGCGGCGCGGCCACGTCCCGCGCCACCTCGGGCGTTCCGAACAGGATGTCCTGGTAGCGGTTGCGGATCTGCGCCAACGCCTGCCATTGGCCTTCCGTGTTCAAGCGGCCCCACCCTTCGCGCGAAGTACTGCTTCCCTGGTAGTGCTCCATCAACAAGGCATCGACCAGTCCACTGGCCAGGGCCAGCGAACCGGACGCGCGTGGCTCCTTGCCCGGTTCCGCACTGAAGGTCGTGTCGGCCAGCATTAGATGGCAGTCGCTGCGCCCCATGCATGCCGCCGACTGCGGATAGCGGGTGATCGCCTCCACCACCGCCAACGCCGGTGCCAGATCCGATGCGGCCCGTGCCTGTTGCATCGCCGACACCGCACGTGCGCGGAAGGCCGCGTCATCGCGGTGGATCACCGGATTGAACAGCGGGTCCATCGTGCCCAGCGGCATGCGCTGCTCGATTGCAACATGGCAGCCCGGGAAGGCACCGGCAACGAAGAACTGCGCGGTGGCCTGGGTGCGCTGCAGGCTGTTGGCGTGGGCGTGGAAGTCACCCGGCTGCGGGCAATCCGACGGCGGCAGCAGCTGCGCCTGCCGCAGCCACTGGCCGATGTAGCGGCCCATGTAGACCTCCAGCACGCCGCCCTTGGCGGTCAGCTCGCCTGAGGCGACGTCCCAGCCTGGCCAGCGCTCTGGCGTGGCATTGGCCAGCGCACCCGATGCCACCACCGGCGCGCGCAGGTTGTGGCGGCTGAGCAGGACCACCTGTTCGAGCTGGTCGCCTTGCATGGGTGCCGGCGCCGCAGTTGCGGCCGTGGTCGCCAGGCTGAGCGCCAACAGCAGCGCAATCACTGATCGGCAGCCACAAAACCACCGGTCTGCCGCGCCCACAACCGCGCGTACAGGCCACCGGCCGCAATCAGCTCGGCGTGGGTGCCGGTCTCGACGATGCGGCCCTGGTCCATCACCACCAACCGGTCCATGCGCGCGATGGTCGACAACCGGTGCGCGATCGCGATCACCGTCTTGCCGCCCATCAGCTCGTCCAGGCTGTCCTGGATCGCCGCTTCCACTTCCGAATCCAGCGCCGAGGTCGCCTCGTCCAGCACCAGGATCGGTGCGTCCTTCAGCAGTACGCGGGCAATGGCGATGCGCTGGCGCTGGCCGCCGGACAGCTTCACGCCGCGCTCGCCGACATGCGCGTCGTAGCCACGACGCCCCTGCCCGTCCACCAGCGTATCGATGAAGGCTTCGGCACGCGCCTTGGCTACGGCTGCGCGCAACTGCTCATCGGTCGCGTCGGGACGGCCGTACAGCAGGTTGTCGCGGATCGAGCGATGCAGCAGCGAAGTGTCCTGGGTGACCACGCCGATCTGCTGGCGCAGGCTTTCCTGGGTGACGTACGCAATGTCCTGGTCGTCGATCAGGATGCGGCCGCTTTCCAGGTCGTACAGGCGCAGCAGCACGTTGACCAGGGTCGACTTGCCGGCACCGGAAGGACCCACCAGGCCGATCTTCTCGCCGGGCTTCACCACCAGGTCGAGGCCGGCGATCACGCCGCCCTTCTTGCCATAGTGGAAGTGGATGTCCTGGAAATGCACGCCACCACGGGTCACCTGCAATGGCACTGCATCCTCGCGGTCCTGCACGGTCAGCGGCTGGGCGATGGTGGTGATGCCGTCCTGCACCGTACCGATGTCCTCGAAGATGCCGTTGATGGTCCACATGATCCAGCCGGACATGTTGTGGATGCGGATCACCAGGCCGGTGGCCAGGGTGATCGCGCCGACGGTGATGTGGCCACCATTCCACAGCCACAGCGCCAGCCCGCAGGTACCGGCGATCAGGAAGCCGTTGACGATGGCGATGGTCAGGTCCATGCCGGTGGTGACCCGGGTCTGCGCGCGGTGCTTGACCGCCAGTTCCTGGATCGATTCGGCAACGTAGGCCTGCTCGCGTCCGCCATGGGCGAACAGCTTCAGCGTGGGAATGTTGGTGTAGCCATCGACAATGCGGCCCATCGCCTTGGAACGTGCCTCGGAAGCGATCCAGGCCCGTTCCTTCGCGCGCGGCACGAAGTAGACCATGATCACCGCATAGGCCAGCAGCCACAGGATCAGCGGCACCATCAGCCGCCAGTCGGCCTGCGCGAACAGGTACAGCGCGGTGCCGGTATAGACCACGATGTACCAGAGCGAATCGACCATCTGTACGGCCGATTCGCGCAGCGATGTACCGGTCTGCATCACCCGGTTGGCGACGCTGCCGGCAAAGTCGTTCTGGAAGAAGCTCAGGCTCTGCCGCACCACGTAGTTGTGCATCAGCCAGCGCGAGCGGTTGCTCAGTCCGGGCACGATGGCCTGGTTGACCAGCAGGTTGTGCAGGCCGACCAGGATCGGCCGCGCGATGACCGTGATGAACAGCATCCAGCCCAGGTCATTGGCGTGGCGCTTGAAGAAATCGGCCCCCGGCTGCTCGGCGACCATGTCGACGATGCGGCCCAGGTAATCGAACATCGCCACTTCCACCAGCGCCAGCAGCAGGCCAGCGATCAGGGTCGCCAGCAGCACCGGCCACACCGGGCGCAGGTAGTGCAGGTAGAACGGCAGCACCTTGCGCGGTGGCATGCGTCCATCCACGGGCGGGAACACCGGGATCAGGGATTCAAACCAACGGAACATCGCACTCCCTCGCCTCTTGCAAGCGGCGAAGTATCCCACGCCGGATGTGTACGCCAGCCGATGATCGCCGCGGCTCCGGTCGTGCCGGCCGCCGGCCGGCACTACCCTCACTCCTTGACCGGGGTGAACAGCAGGTCCTGGAAATCGAAGCTGAAATCGGTCAGGTCGGAGATCGGCTGCATGCGCACCTCGCGCACCTTGCCGTCCGGGTCCAGGCTGAAGTTCACGAACGCATCGGCGTTGAGCGAGCGGTCATCCCAGCGCACGATGAAGGTATCGTGCTGCCAGTGCTCCAGGCGGCCGCTCAGCTGCGCAGTCTTCATGAAGCGCAGGCGCAGGCCCCTGCCCTCGGCACTGACCTGCATGTCGCCATACCAGCGGTCGCGGAACGTGCCGGTGTAGCCGGCCAGTGCCAGCGATGGCTTGCTGCCCTTGTCGCGCGCGCTCTGGTGCTTGGCCCAGGCTTCGTCGGCCTTGCCCTGGCCCTTGGCCACGGCCTTGGCATAGGCGTCCACCCAGTCGTGCTTCTCGCCACCCAGATAGGCATCCAGCACGCTCAGGGTGATCGCGTTGAACGCCGCGCCCACTTCCTGGTTGGTCAGCACCACCACGCCCAGCTTCTCGCCCGGCACCAGGGTCAGCCGCGAAACCATGCCCGGCCAGCCACCGGTATGCCAGACCAGTTTCTGCCCACGGTAGTCGCTCAGGCTCCAGCCTTCGCCGTAGCCGGCAAAGTTGGCCCGCGCCGGTGCCAGCTCCGGCACGCTCGGCGCCGGGATCGACTGCGGGGTGATCATCCGCCACATCTGCTGCTGGCTCTTTTCACTGAACAGCACAGTGCCGTCGGCCAGCTTGCCTTCGGCCAGCTGCACCTGCATCCAGCGCGCCATGTCGTGCGCACTGGAGTAGATGCCACCGGCGCCGGCATTGTTCGACCAGGTCAACGGCGCGACGGTGCGCAGGTCCTTGAAATCGTACTTGGCGTGGCCGACCGCTGCCTTGTCACCGGGCTTGAGGTGGTCGGCGTTGTAGCGCGTACCGGCCATGCCCACCTTGTCGAAGATGCGGGTCTGCAGGAACTGCTGGTAGCTCATGCCGGAGACATGCTCGATCACCTGCTGGGCGACCGCGTACAGGATGTTGTCGTAGGCGTAGCTCTCGCGGAAACCGCCCTTCAGCGGCACCTTGCCCAGCCGCTGCACCACTTCGGCGTTGCTGTAGGAGGTGGTCGGCCAGAACAGCAGGTCACCGGCGCCCAGGCTCAGCCCGCTGCGATGCGACAACAGGTCACGAATGGTCATCTGCCCGGTCACGAACGGATCGGACATGCGGAACGACGGCAGGTGATCGATCACCTTGTCGTCCATCTTCAGCTTGCCGTCCTCGGCCAGCAGGTTCAGCGAGGTAGCCGTGAACGCCTTGGTGTTGGAGGCGATCGCGAACAGCGTATCGGCCTGCACCGTCTCCGGCTTGCCCTGCTCGCGCACGCCCCAGCCACGCTCCAGCACCACCTGGCCGTCCTTGACCACGGCCACGGCGATGCCGGGCACGTCGAACTGCGCGCGCACGCGCTCGACGGTCGCATCCAGGTCCTGCAGCGGCGGCGGGGTCGCCGCGCTCGCCATGGTCGTGCACGCCAACAGCACGGCACCTCCGATCCAGGGTTTCATCCAGCACGATCTCCGAACAGGGGTAGCGGCCGTGTGCAGGCCGTCACCGGGGTTTCGCGGGATGGTAACGGTCCGCGGCGCACCCTGCCCTGTGCCATAGGAGGGGTGTCATGGGCGGGAACGGTCAACCCAGCAGCGGCTCCACCATCATTCCGTGCCTGCGCTACCGCGACGCGCAGGCCGCCATCGACTGGCTGCAGCGCGCCTTCGGTTTTCACGTCCAGGCGGTGTATGCCGACGGCGATACCGTGTTCCATGCGCAGCTGACATATGGCAACGGCATGATCATGCTTGGTTCGAGCAGCAGTAGTGGCGAATGGTCCAAGCTGGCGGTGATGCCGGACGAGGTCGGCGGACGCCAGACCCAGAGTGCCTGCGTGATCGTCACCGATGTCGATGCGCACTATGCCCGGGCCAAGTCTGCCGGCGCGCGCATCGTCATCGACATCGCCGACCAGGCCTACGGCGGCCGTGGCTATGCCTGCGCCGATCCGGAAGGCTACCTGTGGTGGTTCGGCAGCTACGATCCGTGGCGCGCGGACCACGGCCAATGACCGCAACTGCCAGCCAGGCGGCGATCCGCTGCGGCATCGGCGGCTGGGTGTTTCCCGAATGGCGCGGCGGTGTGTTCTATCCAGCGGGCCTGCCGCAGCGCGAGGAACTGGCCCACGCCAGCCGCGCCCTGCGCTGCATCGAGATCAACGGCACGTTCTATCGCACGCCAACGGCGGCCCAGTGCGCACAATGGGCCGCACAGACACCCGACGGTTTCCGCTTCTCGATGAAGGCGCCGCGCTACCTGGTGCAGCGCCGCGACCTGTCCAGCACGGTGGAGGCCGCCGCACCGTTCCTTGAGGCGGCACTCGCGCTCGGTGACCGGCTCGGCCCGTTGCTGTGGCAGTTCGATCCGCGCCACCCCGCCGATGCTGAAGCGCTCGGGGCTCTGATGGGGCAATTGCCGCATCAGCTGGAGGGCGTTCCGCTGCAGCACGCGCTGGAGGTGCGCAACGCCGAGGCACATGGCCCGGCGCTGGTCGCTGCCGCGCGCCGACACAATGTCGCGCTGGTGATCGAGGACAGCGACGAGGCGCCCCTGCACGGTGATGTCAGTGCCGGCTTCGTCTACGCCAGGATCAAGCGCAGCCAGGCCCGCTTGAACGAGGGCTTGCCGGCACCCGTGCAGCAGCGCTGGGCCGAACGCGCGCTCCACTGGTCACGCGGCGAACCGGTGGACGACCTGCCCTGCCTGTCCGGGCCGGCACCGTCAGAGCCGCGCGAGGTCTACCTGCTGTGCATCGGCGCGGGCAAGGCACGCAACCCGGCCGCGGCGATGGCCCTGCAGCGGCGGGTAGATGGGGCCAGCAATTCCTCACGCGGATAGCGCTGCGGTCATCGCCTTGCCTCACAATAGGCCGATGAGCACACCCGACACCCGCAAAGCGCTGTGGCAGATCCATTTCTGTGTCCTGCTGTGGGGCGTCACCGCCATCCTCGGCAAGCTGATCACCCTGCCGGCGCTGCCGCTGGTGTGGTGGCGCATGCTGCTGGTGACGGCGATGCTGGCCCTGCTGCCGCGGGTCTGGCGTGGATTGCGCACGCTGCCCCTGCGGCTGGTGGCGGGCTACGCCGGCATCGGCGCGTTGGTCGCGCTGCACTGGCTGACGTTCTACGGTGCGGTGAAGCTGGCCAATGCCTCGGTAGCCGCCACCTGCATCGCGCTGGCGCCAGTGTTCACCTCGATCATCGAACCCTGGGTGGCCAAGCGGCCGTTCCAGCTGCGTGAACTCGCCTTCGGCCTGGCCGTGCTGCCGGGTGTCGCACTGGTGGTCGGTGGCGTGCCCGATGGCATGCGCCTGGGTGTGTTGATCGGTGCGATCTCGGCGCTGCTGGTGGCGGTATTCGGCTCGCTCAACAAGCGCATGGTCAGCCATGCGGATCCGCTCACGGTCACCGCACTGGAACTGGGTGCGGGCACCCTCACCCTGACCCTGCTGGCACCGCTGATGCCGTACCTGCTGCCAGCGCTGGCCAGCCCGCTGTGGGTGGTCCCGGACCTGCACGACGGCATCCTGCTGCTGGTGCTGGCCGGGTTCTGCACGCTGCTGCCGTTCGCCCTGGCCCTGGTCGCACTGCGCCATCTGAGCGCCTACACGGTGCAGCTGGTGACCAACCTGGAGCCGGTCTATGCGGTGGTGCTGGCGGTGGTGCTGCTGCGCGAGCAGCACGAAGTCACCCCATGGTTCTACCTGGGCGTGGCGATCATCGTCGGTGCCGTATTCCTGCATCCACTGCTGAACCGTCGCAAGCCGATGCAGCACCCGGAGATCCTCGGTACGGCCGAGGCGCGCAACATCGCCGATTGAGTGCATCCACGCATGGCGTGGATCTATCGGGCGTGGATCGCCGTATCAACGCTGCGGCCAATGCCATGCCGGGGCATCCAGCAGGCCCTGCCCGCTGAGCAATGTGCGGCCCCGTTCCTTGTGCAGGTGCAGCGAATGGCAACCCGGTGCCTGTTCCAGCGCCGCGATCAGTCGGCTGGCATGTGACACCACCCATACCTGGCTGCGTGCACTGGCCGCGATGATCAGCCGCGCCAGTGCCGGCAGCAGGTCTGGATGCAGGCTGGTCTCCGGCTCGTTGAGCACCAGCAGCGGCGGCGGACGCGGCGTGTGCAGCGCAGCGGCCAGCAGCAGGAAGCGCAGCGTGCCGTCGGAGAGTTCGGCCATCGACAATGGCCGCAGCAGCCCCGGCTGGTGGAAGCGCAATGCCAACCGGCCATCCAGCGGCTCGAAGCTGACCGTGGCACCCGGGAACGCATCGTCGACACTGCGCGCCAGTGCGCCCGGATCTCCGATCTCGAGAATGGTCACCCACGCTGCGGCCAGATCGCGACCATCGTGATGCAGCACCGGCGTGCGTGTGGCCATTGCCGGCTGTCGCGCCGGAGCATCGGCATCACTTCGGAAATGATCGTAGAAGCGCCAGCGACGGATGTACTCTCGCAGCGCGATGGTTTCCGGCATGCGCTGCGGGTCGCCCACCTGGGTGAACAGGCTGTCGAACAGTGACAAGCGATCGTCGACCAGATCCCAGCCACGCCCATGGCGTTGCCGCACCATCGCCCCGCGCCGGTCGACCAGCAGGTTGGCGCTGCGCAGGAACGGGCCCGCCCAGATCGCCTCGGCCTTGATCTGCGGGTCCAGCGCGAAGGCGGAGCGGCTGGGCGGCGGGTAGCCCAGATCGATGGCGTAGCCGAATTCGTCGGTGGTGAAGCCCAGCTTCAGTCCCACCGATTCCTGTCGGGGGCCGCCCTGCAATGGGATTTCGCCGGCAGTGACCCGGCGGTCCATTTTTTCCGGGCCCGCCCACAGCGCCGAAGCGAGGCCGCCTTCGCGGGCCAGTACCGCCGCGACGCCGCCCTGTGCGGTCTCCGCCAGCAGGCGCAGCGCGCGGTACAGGCTGGACTTGCCACTGCCGTTGTCGCCGGTGACTACGTTCAACTGCTGCAGCGGCAGTACCAGCCCATGCAGTGAGCGATAGTGGGCGATGGCCAGGGTCTGCAGCATGGTTGTGTCCGTTGGAACAGGAACGGCATATTCGCCGGGCGCAATCGCACAGGCCGCGACACGGCGTTACCCAATCGGCAAAAGCATCCACGCATGGCGTGGATCTACTGCATGCAGGGCTCAGCCCGCCCGTTCCACCCGGTTGCGGCCATTGCCCTTGGCGCGGTACAGCGCCTTGTCGGCGCGCGCCAGCGTGTCATCCACGCTTTCACCCGGCTGGTGCTGGGCCACACCAATACTGATCGTGACCGGAAATCCCAGCGGAAGGGCTGCCACAGCCAGGCGCAGGAACTCGCACTGCAGTTCGGCCGTGTGCAGGTCGGTGCCCGGCATCACCGCCACGAACTCTTCGCCGCCATAGCGCGCGGCCATGCCACGGCCGGCAAAGTGCGAGCGCAGCAGCACGCCCAGCTCGGCCAGCACCCGGTCGCCGGTGGCGTGGCCCTGGAAGTCGTTGATGTGCTTGAAATGGTCGATGTCCAGCAGCGCGACACAGGCCAGTCCAGGTTGCCCATCGATCTCCGCCATCGCCTCTTCCAGCGCTGCCGCCATCGCGCGACGGTTCGGCAGGCCGGTCAATGCATCGGTGCGGCTCTGCTCGGCCAGGTCGGCATTCTGCGCCAGCAGCACGTCCTGGTACTCCGACAGCAGGCGCTCGTAGTCATCACGCTCCAGCATGTGTTTCTGGATGTCGAGCGCGAAGCGGCGCAGTTCCATCACCAGCATCACCTGCCGCGACAGCGCGGCCAGCGCTTCGGCCTTGTCGCTGGGCAGGCGCTGCGGTTGCGCATCGAATACGCACAGCGTGCCCAGTGGCAGGCCATCGGAACTGATCAAGGGTGCACCGGCATAGAAGCGGATGTGCGGGTCGCCGGTCACCACCGGGTTGTCGTGGAAGCGGATGTCCTGCAATGCATCCTCCACCACCATGATTTCCTGCGGCTGCAGGATGGCGTGGCCACACATCGATTCGCTGCGCAGGTTCTCCGCCGCGTCGATACCCTGGATCGATTTGAACCACTGCCGTTCGACGTCGATCAGGGTCACCGCCGCCATCGAGGTACCGCAGACCGCCCTGGCGATCGCCACCAGGTCGTCGAATGACTTCTCGCGCTGCGAATCAAGGATCCGGTAGCGGTACAGCGCCTCGAGCCGAAGAGCTTCGTTGGCAGGCTTGTCGGGCTTGATCATGCAGCGTCAGGTTCCGGCAGGTCACTTCGGAGTCTAGCTGATGCAGAACCGGGTCCATGCTCGGCTCTGCACCTATCGGTTTACCAGTCCAGCTGCTTCGGCAGCAGGCCCTGCAGTTCCTGCTCGGTCAGGTTGCGCCACTGGCCTGGCTTCAGCGCGCCAATCTTGATGTTGTCGATGCGCACGCGGCGCAGCTGGGTCACCCGATAGCCGAACTCAGCCGCCATCAGGCGGATCTGCCGGTTCAGGCCCTGCTGCAGCGTGATGCGGAAACCGAACTTGGCGATGCGCGAGGTCTTGCACGGCAGCGTCATCTGGTCGTGGATGCGAACGCCACGGGCCATGCCGCGCAGGAATTCATCGGTGACCGGCTTGTTCACCGCCACCAGGTATTCCTTCTGGTGGCCGTTCTCGGCACGCAGGATCTGGTTGACGATGTCGCCGTTGCTGGTCATCAGGATCAGCCCCTCCGATTCCTTGTCCAGGCGGCCGATCGGGAAAATGCGCTGTTCGTGGCCGACGAAATCGACGATGTTGCCCTTGACCGACGTCTCGGTCGTGCAGGTGACGCCGACCGGCTTGTTCAGCGCGATGTAGACGTGGCGACGGGCACCAGGCTTGCGGGCCACGCGCGCGCGCAGCGGCTGGCCGTCGACCAGCACCTGGTCTTCCTCGCCCACCACCGCGCCGGTGCCGGCCGGATGGCCGTTGACGGTGACCCGGCGGGCAGCGATCAGGCGATCGGCCTCGCGGCGGGAGCAGAAGCCGGTGTCGGCGATATGTTTGTTGAGTCGGGTGGTCATCGGTCCATTATCCGGCATCGCCGCCCGCTGCGCTTCATGCCGGGGCCGGCGGATCGAGTTCTTCACCGTCGAACACCCGGTCGCGGCCCGCACGCTTGGCCACGTACATGGCGTGGTCAGCCCGGCGCAACAGCGCAGCCAGGTCGTCCTCGCCCGGCCGCCACTGCGCCAGGCCGATGCTGGCGGTCACCTCCAGGCCCGGCACCTGCAGCGCCCGGCCCGCTTCGGTGATGTGCTGGCGCAGGCGATCCAGGCGTGCCGACGCCGCCTCGCGCGGCATGCCCGGCATCAGCAGCAGGAACTCCTCGCCGCCCATCCGCACCACCTGGTCCTGGCTGCGCACCGCCGCACGCAGTGCACGTGCCACCGCCACCAGCACCTGGTCGCCTACGGCGTGGCCATGGCGGTCATTGATGTCCTTGAACAGGTCGATGTCGAGGAAGCCGATCACCAGCGGACCACCTTCGCGTTCGACCCGTTCCAGCTGCCGTGCCAGCTGCTGCAGCCCGGCACGGCGGTTGGGCAGCCCGGTCAGGCCATCGGTTTCGGCCAGCTGGCGCAGCTCATCGCGCTGCTGGCGCAGGCGGCCCAGCCGCTGGTTCAGCGCATAGGCGGCCATCATCAGCAGCCAGGTCACCGACAGCTGCAGCGCCTCCACGCGGTACTCCAGCAACCACGCAGCGCGGCAGGCGTCAGCCAGGATCAACACCAGCATCGGCGCCAGCGCCGCCAACCCGGCCTGCGCCCAGCGGTCACCGCGCAGCCGCGCCCACACCCCGACCATCAATGCCAGGCCACAGCCCAGCAGGTAGGACACCTGCAGGCCCTGCGCCACCCAGCCCAGGCTGTCCCACTGCAGCCAGGGCACCCATGCGGCCAGCACCAGCAATCCCCATAGCGCCAGCAGTTGCACCGGGCGCGAACGCGGCAGCAGGCGGTCCCCGCCGTTCAGACGCCACAGCGCCGGCAGCACCAATGCCTGGGACGCGGCGGTCAATGCCAGCAGCCACCAGGCACCGCGCTCGCCCACCGGCAGCCACGGCTCCGGGTAGCCGCTGAGGCCACCAAGGATGGCCTGCCACAGCACCAGCACGGTGGTACCGGCGATGTAGACCAGGAAGCTGCGGTCGCGGGTAGTGAGGAAGGCCATCAGCGCCGACAACGCCAATGCGATCGCCACGGCGATGCAGGCCGCACGCACCAGCAGGCGAGCGGTATCGTTCTGCTGTGCGGGGCTGGGCGCCCCCAACCGCAGGGTCGGTACCCAGCGCGCCTTCAGCGGCGTCTGCCATGACACCAGGAATGGTTCATGGCTGCCCGCCGGCGGTACCGCGACCAGGCCGATGCCTGCGCGGAACCGTGAATCACGGGTACGGGCATCATGCATGTTGCCGCAGATTTCGCGATCCCCATGCTGCACGCGCACTTCGCCAGCGAACACATTGAACACGTCCAGTGCCTGCGGCTGGCCCGACCAGCCGCCGGCGGGCGCGGCCACCTGCACCTGCTGCCGTGGCCCCTGCAGCATCTCCGGCGTGCAGCCGCGATGCGGGGTGGGTTCATCGGTGGCTGCACCGACCAGCAGGTAATCGCGCCCGGCTTCGGCCACAGCGGCCCACAGCGGCCACGGCGTTGCCAACCACACCAGCAGCACGACCAGCACCGCTCCTGTTCCGTACTGCCACTGCCTGCCGCCCACGCCACGTCCTGTTCCTGCTTACGCCCGCGCCCGCTGCGCGTCGCCCCTGCCGGGCATTATCGCAGCCGCGGCTGCAGCGCACGTGTAGACCAAAGTCGCCGACAGGCGTTCAGCCAGCCGCCGGAGGCCCCTTCACCGCCACCAGGCGGACCGGCCTCAGGTCACTCAGGGTCATCCGTTCCAGCGGCTGCGGCCGCTCGACCGCATAGCCCTGCAGGCCCTGCACGCCGAGCCGGGTCAGCGCGGCGGCGACTTCGGCGGTCTCCACCCATTCGGCCACCACCTCCATCTGCAGTTCGCGCCCCAGTTCACTGATCGCGCGCACGGTGGCGTGGCTGACCGGATCGGTATCCATGTCGCGCACGAAGGCACCGTCGATCTTCAGGATGTCGGCCGGCAGCTGGCGCAGGTAGCCAAACGAGGACAGTCCGGAGCCGAAATCGTCCAACGCCATCCGGCAGCCACGCGCCTTCACCGCATCGATGAAGGCACGCGCCTGGCTGAGGTTGCTGATCGCAGCGGTCTCGGTGATTTCGAAGCACAGCTTGGAGGCCACTGCGCGGTTGCGCTCCAGCAGGTCGCAGACGAAGGCGAGGAAGCCTGGCTCGGCGATCGACTGCGCCGAGACGTTGACGTTGCACAGGCCCAGCTGCCGGACGTGCGCCGGGCACACCTGCAGATGCCGGAACAGCAGGCCCAGCACATGCCGGTCCAGCGCCACGGCCATGCCATAACGCTCCACCGCCGGCATGAACTGGCCCGGCAGGTGCAGGCTGCCATCGCTGCCGCGCATGCGCACCAGCACCTCATAGTGCAGGTACGCGGGATCGCCAACGCGGGCAATGCGCTGCGCATACAGCACCATGCGGTTCTCGGCCATGGCCAGGCTGACGCCCTGCAGGCGTTCGGCTTCCCGGCGCCGTTCCTCCAGCGCCATGCGGTTTTCGTTGAAGCAGTGCACGCGGTTGCGCCCGGCCTGCTTGGCCGCATAGCAGGCGCTGTCGGCGGCGCTCATCAGCCAGTTCACATCCGGTGCCTCGGCGCTGACCTCGACCACGCCGATGCTGCAGCTCAACTGCGGGCTGCCCTCGCTGACCGGGAACGTGGCCTGGCCCAAGTGGCGGATCACCCGCTGCAGCACGCGCTTGGCCTCGTCCTGCCCGGCATGGGCAAGGAACACCGCGAACTCGTCCGCACCCAGCCGGCCCACCCAGTCGCCATCGCGCACTGCCGCCACCAGGTAGTCGGCGAAGCTGCGCAGCATCTGGTCGCCGGCGGCGTGGCCGAAGCTGTCGTTGACCAGCTTGAAATGGTCCAGGTTGATGTAGCACAGCGCGTGCGTGCCGCCCTCGCTGCGCACCTGCAACAGCGCGCGTTCCAGCAGCCGCTCGATCTCCCGGCGGTTGATCAGGCCGGTCAGCGGATCATGGCTGGCGTGGTGCTCGATCTCGCGCGCCAATGCATGGTTCTGGCTGACGTCCTCGATGATTGCGAACACCGACAGGCCACCGCCGGTGCTGCGCACGCCGGTGCCACTCCAGCGGCCCCAGACCAGGCTGCCGTCGCGACGGCGGAAGCGCAGTTCGCTCGGTCGCAGCTGGCGGTCCCAATCGATGCGCCCCACCCCATCGATGACCAGCTCGCCATCCATCAGCAGGTCCCCCAGCGACAGCTGCAGCAGCATGTCACGACGGTGATCGAGGATATCGGCCATCGCCTGGTTGGCCTCGACCACCTTGCCTTCGGCATCGAGCTTGAGCATGCCAACGTTGGCCTGGTAGAACGCAGCGCGGAAACGGCTCTCGTGTTCTGTCAGATCCTTGCCCACGCGCCGCGCCAGCGCGACCGCCATCAGGCTGATCGCCAGCACCGACAGGCCCGCAACCATCAACGTGGCCAGCCTCACCAGCGTCGCCATCCGCAACAGCGCCTGCGAGAACGCCTGGCTCTGTACCTGCATCCGCCGGTCGAGGTCGCGCAGCTGTTGCAGGTATTGGTCACGTACGGCGATCGGCACCGGGCCACCGTCATGCCGCAGCTGCAACTCATCGATCAGGCGCTGCACGGCCATCAGGTCACCGTCGGTCTTCCGCCACAGCGCGGTCGCCTCGCGGAAGGCACCGATGTCGCGTGCATAGCGGAACGAGAACACCAGCCGCGGGATATCGGCGCGCGCATTGCCGCCCTGCAGGAATCCCTGCCTGGCTTTGGCTTCGTCCGGCTCGCCCTGTTCCAGCGCCAGCCGCGCCTGCAGATCACCCAATGGCACCTGCAGCGCCCTGCGTGCATCGTCCAGGTCCTGCGCATCGCCGCGCGCAAGATAGCGGCTGAGCGCAGCGGTCGCATCCTGCTGCCCCCGTGACCAGTAGCCCTGGCCGGCAATCCAGGCGGTGGAGGCCGCCTGCAGTTCCTGGATCAATGCGGACAGCGCAACCAACCCGATCGCCATGCCCGTCAACAACGCAAAGCGCAATCCCAGCCCACGGGTCATCGGCACCCGCCGGCTCTGCTGGTCCGTGCCACTTCTACCCATCCCGGATCCCCCCGAATGTGCTGCGGTGACAACCTCCCTGGAACCGGCCCAGCCTATGACCGGCAATGTGTGGGCCATGCGAAAAAGGGGACGGAGGGGATTAAGTCGTTTCCGGCATAAGCGCATGGCCTGCCATATACGACTTAATCCCCTCCGTCCCCTTTTTCTCGCCAGCCCGGAGGCTGGCGTTGTTCTGGACGGCTGCGGGTGCGGATCAGTAGCTGCGCGGGCCGCGCGGCTTGAAGCCATCGCGACGCGGCGGGCGGCTGTCGCGGTCACCGCCGCGGTCGCCACCGTGGCCACCTGGACCGCCCGGGCCACCGCGACGCGGGCCACCCGGGCCGCCCGGACCACGCTTGTCGAAGCGCGGCTTGAACGGACGCGGGGCCGGGTTGGTGTCTTCACCCGGGGCCAGCGCACGCATCTGCAACTGCTGGCCCGACACCCAGACCTTCTGCAGGTGCGACAGCACGTCCGGCGGCATCTGTGCCGGCAGGTCCAGCAGCGAGAAGTCATCGTGGATGTCGATGCGGCCGATGAAGCGGCTTTCCAGGCCGGCTTCGTTGGCGATGGCGCCGACGATGTTGGCCGGCTTCACGCCGTGCTGGTGGCCAACCGAAATGCGGTAGGTCTCCATGCCCTGCTCCGGCGCACCACGCGGCGGAACCTCGCGGCGCGGACGCTGCTCGAAACCACCTTCGGCGTCATCGCGGCGCGGGCCACGCTCGAAGCGCGGACCACGCTCGTTGCGGTCGAAGCGATCGCCACGTTCCGGGCGGTCACCACGGTCGAAGCGTTCGCGCGGTGCGCGCTCTTCACGCGGGGCACGCACCGGCGGCTGCAGCAGGAACGGGGTGTCACCCTGCAGCATCTTGGCCAGTGCGGCAGCCACTTCAATGGCCGGCACGTTCTGCTCGCTCTCGAAACGCTCCAGCAGCTGGCGGTAGAAATCCAGGCCGCCAGCGCCAAGGGTTTCGCTGATGCGCGAGGTGAACTTGTTGATGCGGGTGTCGTTGACCGCTTCCACGCTCGGCAGCTGCATCTCTTCGATCGGCTGGCGGGTGGCGCGCTCGATCTGGCGCAGCATGCCCTTCTCGCGCGGGGTGGCGAACAGGATCGCCTCGCCGCTGCGGCCGGCACGGCCGGTACGGCCGATGCGGTGCACGTAGCTTTCGGTGTCGTACGGGATGTCGTAGTTCAGCACGTGGCTGATGCGCTCCACGTCCAGGCCGCGGGCGGCCACGTCGGTGGCAACCAGGATGTCCAGCTTGCCTTCCTTCAGCATGGCGATGGTGCGCTCACGCTGGGCCTGCTGCATGTCGCCGTTGATGGCGGCAGCGGCCAGGCCACGGGCCTGCAGCTTGCTGGCCAGTTCTTCGGTGCCGGCCTTGGTGCGCGCGAAGATGATCATCGCGTCGAACGGCTCGACTTCCAGGATGCGGGTCAGCGCGTCCAGCTTGTGCATGCCGCTCACCCACCAGTAGCGCTGGCGGATGTTGGCCGAGGTGGTGGTCTTGGCCGCGATGGTCACTTCCACCGGGTCCTGCAGGTAGGTCTGCGCGATGCGGCGGATCTGCGGCGGCATGGTGGCCGAGAACAGGGCTACCTGGCGCTGCTCCGGCAGCTTCTTCAGCACGGCTTCGACGTCGTCGATGAAGCCCATGCGCAGCATTTCATCGGCTTCGTCCAGCACCAGCGTCTTCAGCTCGGACAGGTCCAGGGTGCTGCGGTCCAGGTGATCGATCACGCGGCCGGGAGTACCGACCACGATGTGCACGCCACGGCGCAGCGCCGACAGCTGCTGGCCGTAGGGCTGGCCACCGTACACCGGGAGCACGCGGAAGCCCGGGATCTTCGACGAATAGGACTGGAACGCCTCGGCGACCTGGATGGCCAGTTCGCGGGTCGGCGCCAGGATCAGAGCCTGGGGCTTGATCTGCTGCAGGTCGATGTTGGACAGTACCGGCAGCGCAAACGCAGCGGTCTTGCCGGTACCGGTCTGCGCCTGGCCCAGCACGTCGCGGCCTTCCAGCATCGCCGGGATGGTGGCGGCCTGGATCGGCGACGGAGTTTCGTAGCCAATGGCGGTGACCGCCTGCATCACGGGCTCGGACAGGCCGAGCTGCGCAAACTGCAGCGGCGCTTGGGAATCTTGGGACATGGGGAACTCCGAAGGCACTGCCGTCTTCCTGGCAGTGCGATAAAAAAGGGATGGTCCGCGCTTTGGGCGCCCTTCTTATCGCGTGCCCTGGCGCTGCTCGGTCGGAGGAGATTTCACTCGCTCAGAGCGGAATGATACCGCATTGATCCTGAACAACGCATACAGCTTTCCGTGCGCGTGCCGTCCTGCCCCGTGCTGGCGCACAATACGCGCCCTCTTTCCGGTCCGGCCGCTGGCCTGCCCTCTTCCCAGGAACCCCGCTCCATGCAGATTCTCGAATTCGACCTCGACGGTGACTACGTCGAACTCAAGCAGCTGCTCAAGCTGGCCGACCTGGTCACCAGTGGCGGCGAGGCCAAGATGGTCATCAGCGAGGGGCAGGTGCGGGTCGACGGCGAAGTCGAACTGCGCAAGGCCTGCAAGATCCGCGCAGGCCAGGTGGTCGAATTCGCCGACAGCCAGATCCGCGTGCTGGCTGCCGGCTGATCTGAAGCTGTTCAGGCCACGCGCTGGGTCAGGTGCGAGGCAATCAGCTGCCTGAACGGTGCCACGCCCTGCGCCAGGCGCAGGCCGGCCGCGCGCAGCAGGCGCGCCGGGCGGCGGTCGTCGGTATACAGGCTGGCGATCGCATTGGTGGCTTCGTACAACGGACGCGACGCCAGCCGATGACCGCGCTGGTAGCTGGCCAGCATGCCGGCGGCGGCAATGTCGGCGCCACGGCGCTGTTGCGCGACGATGCCCTGCGCCAGCCGCTGTGCGCTGGCCAGGCCCAGATTGAAGCCATGCGCCGTGACCGGATGCATGCCCACTGCGGCATCGCCGATCAGCGCCGAACGCTCGCCGACGAAACGATGCGCGTACACCCCCACCAGCGGATACGCCTGCGGCGTGGCCACCGGCTGCATCCGGCCCAGGCGGTGCTCGAAGCAGGCACTGATGGCTTCACCGAAGGCCACCTCGTCCATCGCCAGCAGTTCTTCGATCTGCCGCGGCGGCAGCGTGATCACCGCCGATGCCTGGCCCTCGTTGAGCGGCAGCAGCGCCATCGTGCGGCCGTAGCCGAACCACTCCCACGCGGTGTGATGATGGTCGCGCTCGACCTGCATGCGGCACACCAGCATCGACTTGCCGAAGTCGCGCATCTGCGCACCGATGCCGAGCATGCGGCGGGTGGCGGAGAAGCGGCTGTCGGCAGCCACCAGCAGCCGCGCGTGCAGTTGGCTGCCGTCATCGAGCTTGACCACGTGGCCCTGCGCATCCTGCACGCCCAGCACCTTGCGCCCGTCGAACAGTTCCAGGCCGTCCTGGCCCTGCACGGCATCCCAGGCAGCGCGGCGGATCAGATGATTGGGCACCAGCCAACCCAGTGGCTGGCCATCGACCTGGCTGCTGGCGAAGGTCAGCGCGAATGGCGAGCCGCCGTTCATCACCTTGGCATCGCGCAGCTCAGCGACTTCTGCCTGCGGCAGGCGCTGCCACAACCCCAGCTGTTCCATGCTCTGCCGCGAGGCATGGGTCAGCGCGATCTCGCGGCCATCGAAGGCGGCCTCGGCCAGGGCCTGGCGCGGCTGAACTTCGACCAGCCCGACCTGCAACCCGCTGCCGGCCAGCGCGCGCGCGAAGCACAGGCCTGCCGGTCCGGCGCCGACCACCACCACGTCCATCCTGCGCATGCGCGCCTCCTGCCGTTGATTCAGTCCGGGCCAGCATAGCGCCACGCACCTGACCGGCCTTGATCTGGATCAGGCCCGGATCACAACAACGCGAACACCAGCGCCAGGATCGACAGCAGCGACACCAGCCATACCAGGCTGCGCACATAGGGCACGCCTGCGGCATACAGTGGCAGATAGGCCACGCGCGCCCAGAAGTAGGCCTGCGCGGCCAGCGCTGTGGTGTCGTTGCTGCGCCCGGCCACGACCACTGCGATGGCGGCGGCGGCGAAGAACGGGAAGGTTTCCAGGAAGTTGGACTGGGCCCGCTGCAGGCGACCGGCCAGTGGACTGAGCGGCTTGGCCTCGCCATCACGCGCCGAGGCATTCCACTTCATCCCGCGCTCGCGGGTGACCACGGTGGAGGTGGCGAAGATATAGGCGAAGCCCAGCAGCACCGACCAGGCCAGCATCGTCAGTTCAGTTGCCATCGTTCTTCTCCTCAGGGGGCCGACGCACGCAGGCTGTAACCGGCCAGGCGCCACACCTGGTCCTCGTCGAAACGGAACGAAACCAGCTCGCGTACCGGTTGTGCACTGTTGGCGAAGCGGGTCGGGAAGCTGACGTTGATGTACAGCCCTTCCGGCACTGCGGCACCGGCGCTGTACTTGACCCGGGTGATGGTTGGTTGGCCACGCCCGGCAAGTGCCCCCAGGCGCGTGCGCTCGGTGGCCAGCTGACTGACGAAGGCCGCCTTCGGTACCGCACGGCGCGCGACGGCCGAAGCGCCATCCCACAATTCGCCGGCGCGGTTGGCATCGACCAGCTGCGCTGCCTTCATTGCGGCCGCGCCCATTTCCGCATCCTGCTTCTGCACCTGGGCCTGCTGTGCAGCGGTCAACGCGGGGGTACCGGCGGTAGCGGGCTTCGCGGCCGCCGGCGAGGCGGGGGCCGGGCGTGCCGGGGCCGGTGCAGGCGTGGCCGGGGCAGGTGCCTGCGCCAATGCGGTTACGGGCAGCAGGGACAGCAGCAGGAGCACGCGCTTCATGGACACCGCCGGTTCTAGGGAAAGAACCGCAGTCTACGCCAGCGCCGTGAGCCGTTCGTCAGCGCGCGTTGGGGCTGCTTTCCACCGCTGCGGCATCGGCCTGCGCAGAAGGCGTGCCGGTGTCTGCCGGCGCCTGCTCGGCCACCGGCGGCGGCTCGGACGGAGCCGGTGGCAGCGTCGCCACATCGATCTCCGACAGCGGGCTTTCTTCCGGGCACACCGCATCCGGGAAACCGTAGCGCTGCTTCAGGGCCTGGCCGCAGCTGTTGATCGCTTCCATATCGGCGCCTTCGCGCTTGCACTGCTGGTCGAAAGCGATCAGGAAAGCGTCCTTGCGCTGCACGAAATCATCACCGCAGGCACGCATCTGCTTGATCCGTTCCAGATCGTCCTGCACCGCGTTGGTGCCATCCAGGCCGTACTGGCGCAACTCGTCCGGCGTCAGCAGGCGCAGGCTGCGGTTCGGCACGGTCATCATCAGATCGGCCACGCCCACCGCCACGCCATTGCGCTGCAGGTAGTCCTTCACGTTGTCGTAGACCTCGTGCAGCTCGCGGTTGAGCTCGGCGCGCG
Source organism: Stenotrophomonas sp. SMYL41 (assembly GCF_036319965.1). NCBI lineage: Bacteria > Pseudomonadati > Pseudomonadota > Gammaproteobacteria > Lysobacterales > Lysobacteraceae > Stenotrophomonas > Stenotrophomonas sp. SMYL41. The sequence goes on from NZ_JAWIRX010000004.1 coordinate 260,047, forward strand.
AAGTGGCCTTGGAGCTGATGCGCATCATGCGGTGGATGCCGACCTTGCCCGACAGCAGTCGATTGTCACCTGCGGCCAGCACGAACACGCAGGCGCTGTGGCAGATCGCGCCCTCGCGCACCCAGATGGTCCAGCCCGATTCACCGATGCTGTCACCGGCAACGATCGCCGATTCCACCTGGCCACCGCTGGAATCCAGATCGAGGATGCGCTTGTGGATCTTCTGTTCATCGGCGACCACCGCCAGCCGCCACATCATTTCGGCGAAGCCCGGGTTGATCTTGCCGGCGTAACGCACGCGCATCAGGCCACGCTCGGCGCACGGTGCCAGGGCCTGGCTGATCTGCTCGCGCTGCAGGCCTTCCAGCTCGACACCGTCGCCGGCATCGCCCGCATATTCCGTGCTGCAGCTGATCCACGCACGACCATTTTCCAGCTGCGCCTGCGGCCATGGCCGATCCGCCCGGCTGCGCGGCGGTGCCGGCGGCGGTGGCGCGTCGGCGGCATTGATTGAGACCATGTTCTCGCCATCACTGGCCGGCGCCCGCGCCGCCTTGTCGGCAGCGGTCACATTGCCCGGATTCTCCAGCTGACTGCAGCCCGCCAGGGCCAGGCACAACAGGGGCAACCAGCGGAATTTGGCGGACATCGGGCAACCGGGATTGATGGGAGCAAGGCCCACAGTCTACCCGTCCAGGCCGCGCATTCAGCGCGTGGCACTGAACCCCTTCTGACCCATGGGGAAGCGTGTCGACCAAGGACGACACCCACCAGCACCAGAGCGTGCCGACCAACGGTCGGCACCCACCAACTGCAGCGACCAACTGTCAGAGGTGGGGGCGATGTGGGCTGGCAGGACCGTTGGCGCCATGGATGGCGCCATCGAGCCCCCATGGACGGGTTTACGGCGTGTCCTGCCAGCCCACACCGCCCCGCCATCCCACGGACTGCCAGCTTTTGATTGAGACGTTGACGGTGACGTTGACGTTGCGGGTGCAGGGCTGCAAGCCCTGCCAGTACCCTCTCCAGCATCCATGTCCGAATGTGGCGAGTATTGCCACCCGCACCCGCCTAGACTGGCGCCATGGACACCGCCCTCGCCCTCGACACCGCCGCCTGTGACCGCGCCCGCCTGGCCCGCGACGCACGCTTCGACGGCGTGTTCTTCACCGCCGTGCGCAGCACTGGCATCTATTGCCGTCCGGTGTGCCCGGCGCCGCCACCCAAGCCGCGCAACATCACCTACTACCCGACCGCCGCCGCTGCCGCCGCCGCCGGCTATCGCCCGTGCCTGCGCTGCCGCCCGGAACTGGCACCCCAGGCACAACAGGCACTGGCCGGGCAGACCGTGCAGCGCGCCCTGGCCTTGATCCACGGCGGCTTCCTGCAGGAGCAGCCGGTAGCCGCTCTTGCAACGAAGCTTGGTCTCAGTGCGCGCCAGCTGCAGCGTCTGTTCGTCGAGCACCTGGGCGCGACGCCCGGGCAGATCCATGCCACCCATCGCCTGCTGCTGGCCAAGCAGCTGCTGACTGAAACCACCCTCGCGGTGACCGACGTCGCACTGGCCGCCGGCTACAACAGCCTGCGCCGTTTCAATACCGCGTTCCTGCAGGGCTGCGGCATGGCGCCCACCGCACTGCGCCGCCAGCATCAACCGCTGGCCGCCGACGATGGCGGCCTGGTGCTGCGCCTGGGCTACCGGCCACCGCTGGACTTCCCGCGCATGCTGGCTTTCCTGCGCAAGCGCAGCCTGCCCGGCATCGAACTGATCGGCGAGGACAGCTACCAGCGCGTGCTCGGTACGCCGGAGCGCCCCACCCTGCTGCGCGTCACTGCGGACCCGAAGCGACCGGAGCTTCGCCTGCAGCTGGGCGCGGTGGATCCGCGCCTGATCCCGGACATCGTGCGCCGCGTGCGTCGCGTATTCGATCTGGATGCCGACCTGCAGCAGGTCCACGCCGCGCTGCATGAAGAACCATTGCTCGCGCGTGGCATCGCCGAGCGCCCGGGGCTGCGCGTGCCCGGTGGCTGGGATGGCTTCGAGGTCGGCGTGCGCGCCGTGCTCGGCCAGCAGGTCACTGTTGCCGCAGCCACCACCTTCGCGCGACGGCTGGTCGATGCCTATGGCGCGCACCTGCCGGGCATGCCGTCCGACTTCGATCGCCAGTTCCCGGCACCCGAGGTATTGGCCGAGGCGCCCCTGGAAGCGATCGGCCTGCCGCGCAGCCGCGCCGCCACCGTGCGTGCATTGGCCACCGCCTGCGCCAACGGCCAGCTCGACTTCGGGCCCGGCCAGGCGCTGGAAGAATTTGTTGCCCGCTGCGTTGCACTGCCCGGCATCGGCCCATGGACCGCGCAGTACATCGCCCTGCGCGGACTCGGCCAGCCCGACGCCTTCCCGGCCGGCGATCTTGTGCTGCAGCAAGTCCTCGGCCACGCGCAGGGCCAGCGCCTGAACGAACGTGCAACCGAAGCGCGCTCGCAACCGTGGCGCCCGTGGCGCGCCTATGCCGTGCTGCACCTGTGGCACCTGTCCGGCACTTTCGTTGGAGAACCGACATGACCCTGTTGTTCGATCGTTTCGACAGCCCGATCGGCGTGTTGACCATCGCCGGTGACGAGCATGGTCTTTCGCATGTGCTGTTCCCCGAGAACCGCCACCCCGCGCGCGGGCGCGATGGCTGGCACTACGCACCGGATGCATTGCCGCAGGCGCGCGAACAGCTGCTGCAGTTCCTGCACGGTGAGCGCAGCCACTTTGAATTGGAGCTGGTACCCCGTGGCACGCCATTCCAGCTGCGCGTCTGGCAGGCGCTGGCGCTGATTCCGTTCGGCCAGACCTGGAGCTACCTGCAGCTGGCCCAGCACCTGGGGCAACCCAGTGCAACCCGCGCGGTAGGTGCAGCCAACGGCCGCAATCCGTTGCCGATCATCCTGCCCTGCCATCGCGTGATCGGCAGCAACGGCGCGCTGACCGGCTTCGGTGGCGGCCTGGAAACCAAGGCTGCGCTGCTGCGGCTGGAACAACGCCAGGCCCCGCTGTTCGCCTGAGAGGGCCGGCCGGGCGGCGCCCGGCACCCGCAGAGGCAACAGCAACGACAACAGCCGAAACAACAGCACCATTCCGTGGGATGGCGTGGTGGGTCCACGCCATGCGTGGATGGAAGCATCAGGAACATGTCCGGGGAAAAGCCCCTTCTTGATGAAGGGCGCGCGCGGACAGGCGCGGGGATCAGGAAAAACGCGCGGACACGCTGCGCCCTTCGGCGCAAAGTGTCTCGGCTTGGTCATTGCAGCGGATTATCATAAGCAGATGACTTCCGTACGCCTGACCTGCGCGCTGGCGCTGCTGCTGCCATTGGCTGCCTGCACCACTGCGCCCGCCCCTACCGCCTCCGTTCCCACGTCCGTCGCTGCGGCTGCACCACCGAAGTTGCTGCTGATCTCCATCGACGGCCTGCGCGCCGATGCGCTGGACCGTGGGCTGACCCCGAACCTGCAGCGGATGATCGACGGCGGCGTGCGCGCCCGCTGGATGACGCCGTCCTATCCTTCCCTGACCTTCCCCAACCACTACACGATCGTGACCGGCCTGCGTCCGGACCACCACGGCATCGTCAATAACAGCATGGACGACGCCGCCCTCGGCCGGTTCGAACTGAGCAACCGTGAGGCGGTGACCGACAGCCGCTGGTGGGGCGGCGAACCCATCTGGGTCGGCGCGGAAAACGCGGGGGTGCGCACCGCCACTACGTCGTGGCCGGGCAGCGAATCGGAAATCCGCGGCGTGCGCCCGAGCCAGTGGCGCGTTTACGACGGCAAGGAACCGCTGGAACAACGCGCGGGCATCGTGCTGGACTGGCTTGCACAGACCGACGCCGACGCCCCCCGCCTGACCACGCTGTACATGGAGCACGTGGACAAGGCGGGGCACAACCATGGCCCCGAGTCGAAGCAGTACGCCGACGCGATCGCACGCGCCGATCTTATCGTCGGCCAGGTGCTCGATGGGCTGCAGCAACGCGGCCTGGCCGCCACCACCAACGTGATCGTGGTCTCCGACCATGGCATGGCATCGGTGCCGGAAAACCAGGTGATTTCCATCGAATCGATGGTCGATCCGGCCATCGCACGCACTGTCAGCCAAGGCCAGTCGGTGGGCTTCGCGCCAGTGCCCGGTCGTGAGGCGGAGGCTGAACGTGCCCTGCTCGGCCGCCACGCGCACTACGAGTGCTGGAAGAAGGAAAACCTGCCGGCTCGCTTGCACTACGGCACCCATCCGCGCATTCCGGCCATCATCTGCAACATGGATGAAGGCTGGGACGCACTGCACCAGCAGAAGCTGGCCAAGCGCATCCATCAGGACCGGGGCTCGCACGGTTATGACAATGCCCTGCCGTCGATGCGCGCAGTATTCGTGGCCAGCGGCCCGTCGTTCCGCCAGGGCCTGGTGATCGACGGATTCGACAATGTCGACGTCTACCCGCTGCTGGCCCACCTGCTGCAGGTGCCGGCCGCGCCGAACGACGGCAATGCGGAGACGCTGAAGAAGACGCTGCGCTGATCCGTTTGTAGAGCCAGGCCCACGCTCGGCGCGCCGGACAGGCATAAAAAAACGCGGCGCCACGCGCCGCGTTTTCCTTGGACCGGTCGGTCAGCCCGATCAGGCCTTGGCGACGGTCTTCTTCGCCACAGCCTTCTTCGCCGGAGCCTTGGCCACGGTCTTCTTGGCAACCGGGGCGGCGGCGCCTACGGCGACCTTGCTCACGGTGTGCGAACGGGCGTTGCCGTAGCTGGCGTTGTAGCGCTTGCCCTTGGCGGTCTTGCGGTCACCCTTACCCATGTCTTCAACTCCTCAAGTGTGAAATCTGGTTACCCCGTACTGACACGGGTTCGGCGGGGCCGCCTTGCTGGGCGCCCCCGCGCACGATCGGAAATCCTACCACGGCGCACCTAGTGCGCGCAGCTGGCGTCGTGCACGTGGCCGTGGTTGAGGCGCAGGTTGACCAGATGGGCAACGCCCACCAGCAGGCCGCCGATGGTCATCACCACCGCATGGGGCACCGCGTTGTGATGCAGCGGGTCGTACAGCACACCGGCCCACAACGCGACTAGGCCGGGGATCAGGAAGCCCAGCGCGCGCAGCGCACCGTGACGGCGGTAGCCCCACACCAGGCTGAACAGCCCAAGCAGGGTCACGAACACCACCAGCGCCTGTTCCACGCCATCGCTCAGCCAGAACGACAGCCCCAGCGACGGCGCCGCCGCCAGCAGCACGGGGATCACCGCGCAATGCACGGCGCACAGCATCGAACCAGTGGCACCGAAACGGTCGAGCAGGTGGCGCAGGCGTGAGGACAGGGACATGACTTCCAGCAGGGTCGGCGAATCGTTATGGAATAATATAACATCCCTCTCCGACCCGCACGGTTTCCCTCCCCCTGTCCCATCGACGGGATTCGTGCGCCCCGTGATTGATACATTATAACAAAGGACCCGTCCATGCCCGCCCACACCCCACGGCTCAAGCCGCATTCCCTGGCACTGGCCCTGGCCACCCTGCTGCCATCCGTCGCCCTTGCAGCCGGCCAGGACACCTCCCATCGTGACCGCCACCTGACCGAGCTGTCGTCGGTGCAGGTCACCGCATCGCCGCTGCAGGGCGATGCCGAATCGCTGGCGCGCCCGGTGGACGTGCTGGCCGGTGAGCGCCTGGACGAGCAGAAGGCCGGCACCCTCGGCGATACCGTGGCCAAGCTGCCCGGCGTGCAGAGCACCTTCTTCGGCCCCGGCGTCGGCCGCCCGATCATCCGCGGCCAGGAAGGCCCGCGCGTGGCCGTGCTGTCCAACGGCATGGGCAACATGGACGCCTCCACGGTCAGCGCCGACCACGCCACCAGCATCGAGCCGTTCCTGGCCGACCAGATCGAAGTGCTGAAGGGTCCGGCCACGCTGCTGTTCGGCAGCGGCGCCATTGGTGGTGCGGTCAATGTGGTCGATGGCCGCATCGCGCGCGAGCTGCCGGAGCGCCCACTCAGCGGCCGCGCCGAGCTGCGCGGCAATTCGGTGAACAATGAGCGCAGCGGCATGTTCCGCCTCGACGGCGTCAGCGGCAATGTCGTGCTGCATGTGGATGGCCTGGTCCGCAACGGCGACGACTACCGCATTCCCGGGTACGCGGTGATCGACAGCCTTGAAGATCATCATGAGCACGATCACGACCATGATCACGATGCGGCAGAGGGCGAAGAACCGCGCCGGGGCCGTCTGGACAACAGCTCGATCCGCACCCGCGCCGGCGGCGTCGGCGCAACGTGGCTGGGCGAAGGCGGCTACTTCGGTGTGTCGGCCAGCACCTACCGCACCAACTACGGCATTCCCAATGGTGCACACGTGCACGCCGACGGTGATGATCATGGCCATGACCACGATCACGATCACGACCATGGCGATGAAGAGGAAGGCGGCGACGAGCATGACGTGCGCATCGACATGGTGCAGAACCGCTTCGAGACCAAGGCCGGCATCTACAACCCGGTCTCGTTCCTGAAGAACATCAACGCACGCGTGGCCTACACCGACTATGAGCACGTGGAGCTGGAGGCCGGCACGCCGTCCACCCGCTTCACCAACCGTGGCATCGAAGCGCGCCTGGAAGCCGTGCAGCAGCAGATCGGCGGCTGGGACGGTGCCTTCGGCCTGCAGTTCGGCAACAGCGATTTCGGTGCCAAGGGCGAAGAGGCGTTCGTACCGGATACCGGCACGAAGAACATCGGCCTGTTCGTGCTGCAGGAAAAGCAGTTCGGCCCCTTCAAGCTGGAACTCGGCGGCCGCCACGACCAGGTCAAGCTGGACCCGACCGGCGACTACCGCCGCCGCACGTTCGGCGCCACCAATCTGTCTGCCGCCGGTATCTGGAAGCTCAACGATGCCGTTGACCTGCGCATCGGCGTGGACAGCTCCGAGCGTGCACCGACCAACGAAGAGCTGTACGCCGCTGGCGCGCACATCGCCACCCGCTCGTTGGAAATCGGCGACACCAACCTGAAGACCGAGCGCGGCCAGCGCGTGGAACTGGGTATCCACACCCACAGCGAGCGCCTGGACTTCTCCGCGTCGATCTACCAGACCAGGTTCAAGGACTTCATCTACCTGGCCGACACCGGCGTCACCGAGGGCCTGCCGGTCCGCGCCTGGACCCAGCAGGACGCGGTGTTCCGCGGTGCCGAGGCTGAAGCACTGGTGCACCTGTTCGAGGGTGGCGCCGGTGACTGGGATCTGCGCCTGTTCGGCGACTACGTGAAGGCCAAGCTGGATGGCAGCGGCAGCCGCGACCTGGACATTGCCGTGCCGCATGGCGACCACAACCACAACTACACGGTGGAGCTGGCCAACACCGGCTACCTGCCGCGCATCGCTCCGGCCCGTGTCGGTGCCGACCTGCGCTGGTCGAAGGATGGCTGGCGCGCCTCGGTCGGTGCGGTGCGTTACAGCCGCCAGAAGGATGTCGCCCAGAACGAAGCCCCGAGCGATGGCTACACCCTGGTCGACGCGCATCTGGCCTACCGCTGGGATCGCAACGCGAGCAACAGCTACGAGGTGTTCCTGGATGGCAGCAACCTGACCAACCGCGAAGTGCGCCCGCATACCTCGCTGCTGCGCGACTACTCGCCGCTGCCGGGCCGTGGTGTCGCATTCGGCATCCGCGCGTTCTTCTGATCGCTCACGGCAGGGTCGGATCCCTTTCCCACTGGAAAGGGCCCGGCCCCTCCTGCATCCACGCAGGACGTGGGTCTACCTGCCACTCCTTCCACACGTACCCAGCAGCGGGGGCCTTCGGGCCCCCGTTTTCATTTCAACCGATGCCATCACACACCCATCACAAAGATGTGCGTACGACAACAACCGGACAATCCCGTCACCCGATGTCTCGCCAAACGGACACTTTTGTCCGAAAATAATTCCATGACTGCCCAACGTGCCGATGCCGCTGCCCGCCGTGCCCTCATCCTCGACGCCGCCGACCATGTGTTCGGCCAACATGGCGTCACCGCCCCGCTGGACCTGGTGGTCGAACGCGCCCAGGTGGGCCGCGCCACCCTGTACCGCAACTTCCCCGACCGCACCGCGCTGATCCAGGCGCTGCTGCAACGCACGGTCGACCGCATCCGGCGCCAGGTTGAACAGCTCGGCGACCGCGACGATGCCCTGTTCGAAGTTTTCGAGGGCATGGCCCAGCGCATCATCGATTCACCGGCGCTGGCCGATTACTGGCGCGCCGTCGATTCGGATGTGCCAGCCATGCGTACCGCGCGCGAAACCGTGCGCGACCTGCTGGAAGTGCCGATCGCCCGCGCCAAAGCGGCAGGCCTGTGCCGGGCTGATCTGGAAAAGACGGATATTTCACTGATCTCGGGCATGCTGGGCGCGGCCCTGCGCGGCAAGACCCGCGACGAGCGTGCCCAGTTGGCCGGGCGTGCCCTGCAGCTGCTGCGCGGGGGTCTCCAGGGAGCAACCAGCGAGGCCCGCTGATGGTCCAGCCGTATCTGAAGCCGGTTCCGGATTGGGAGGAGCACGAGAAGCCGACCATGCCCGGTTCGGCATCGATGCCCTGGCACCCACCGCACCGTCGGTTGGCGTATGCCCTGGTGTCGCTGCTGGTGGCGATCACCGGCGGCCTCGGCAACGCGCTGGTCACCGCCAACCTGCCGTTCCTGCAGGGCCAGCTGGCCCTGACCCCGACCCAGGGCAGCTGGCTGGTGGCCGCGTATGCGATGGTGAATGTCACCGCCAACCTGCTGGCCTTCAAGTTCCGCCAGCAATACGGCATCCGCCTGTTCGCCGAGATCGGCCTGGGCCTGTACGCGGCGCTGGCGGTGCTGCACCTGTTCGTCGGCAGCTTCGAGACCACGATGCTGACCCGTGCTGCCAGCGGCTTTGCTGGCGCGGCCTGTTCAACGCTGGGCACGCTGTACATGCTGCAGGCGCTGCCACGGCGGTTCACCGGCAACCTGCTGGTGGTGGGCGTGGGCCTCTCGCAGCTGGCGGTGCCGATCGCCTGGATCGTCTCGCCGACGCTGGTCGATACCGGCCAGTGGCACCAGCTGTATTCGTTCGAAGCCGGCCTCGCCCTGTGCGCGTTCGCGGCGGTGGTGGTGCTGAAGCTGCCGCCGGGCATCCAGGTGAAGGCCTTCGAGCCGCTGGACTTCCTCACCTTCGCCCTGCTCGCGCCGGCCGTCGCGCTGCTGGTGATCGTGCTGGCGCAGGGCTACACGCGCTGGTGGCTCAACACACCGTGGCTGGGCTGGGCGCTGGTCACTTCGATCGCGCTGTCCACCACCGCTTTCATCATCGAACACTACCGGCGCAATCCGCTGTTGCAGATCCGCTGGCTGTCGAAGCTGCCGGTGCTGCACTTCATCGTCGGCGCGTTCCTGATCCGCTTCCTGACCACCGAGCAGTCCTACGGCGTGGTCAACCTGATGCGCACGTTGGGCATGGGGCCGGACCAGATGCGCCCGCTGTTCGTGGTGATCCTGGCCGGGGTGATCGTTGGCATCGCCGGTGCCTCGCTGACCTTCGGTCCGAAACGGCTGATCGCGCAGCTGTTGATGGCAATCCTGCTGCTCGGCGCTGCCGCCTTCTTCGACCAGCACCGCACAAGCATGGACCGGCCGCACGACTTCTACGTCAGCCAGTTCCTGGCGTCTGTCGGCGCCGGCATGTTCATGGGCCCGTTGATCATGCTCGGCATTTCCGCCGCGCTGAAGCAGGGCGTGGATCACATGATCACCTTCCTGGTGACGCTGTCGATCACGCAGACGCTGGGCGGCCTGGCCGGCTCGGCGGTGCTGGGCACCTTCCAGCTGCATCGCGAGCAGTTGTACTCCAGCGCATTGACCAGCCAGCTCGACCCGGCCGACCCGGTGGTGGCACAACGCCTGCGTATCCAGCAGCAGCTCTACAGTGCACAGATCACCGACCCGGTGCTGCGCAGCGCGCAGGGCAGCGCGCAGCTGGCGCAGACCGCGCGCCGCGAAGCCAACGTGCGCGGCTTCAATGATGTGTTCACCCTGAGCGGCTGGCTGGCGATCGGCTTCCTGTGCTGGTTGCTGCTGCTTTCGCTGCGCACCGCTGTGCTCAAGCAATGGCGCAAGCGCCATCCCACCCTTCCCTCTGCGGCCACGCCGGCCGCGTCCCGTTGAGTCCCCCCATGCCTCCCGTCCCGCCCCGCTCCGACGACGCCGACAACGTTTCCCCGCCGCCTCCGACCGACGCGGCCCCCACGCCAACGCCGGTAGAACCCGCGGTCGCGCCGAAGTACCTCAAGCCCAGCGCACGCAGCGTAGTGGTGATGGTGGTGGTGGCCTTGCTGGGCATCGCGCTGATCCTGCGCGCCTGGCACCTGTGGCCGTTCACCAGCACCGTAACGGTGACCGACAACGCCTATGTGCGCGGGCAGATCACGGTGATGGCACCACAGGTGAACGGCTACGTCACCGAAGTGCTGGTGAAGGACTTCCAGTATGTGAAGCAGGGCGAGCCGCTGCTGCGCATCGATGACCGCATCTATGCCCAGCGTGTGGCCCAGGCGCAGGCGACGCTGGACAGCGCACGCGCGGCACTGGCCAACTCGGACCAGTCGCAGGCGCAGAACCGCGCACAGATCGCCTCCGCGCAGGCCACGCTGTCGGCCGGCCAGGCCGAGCTGCAGCGCTCGCGCAACGAGGCCAAGCGCTACGAGGAGCTGGCCGCGCAGCAGCTGGTGTCGATCAATGATCGCGACAAGTTCCGCACCACCCAGGCATCGGCACAGGCCAGCGTGCAGCAGTCGCAGGCGCAGATCCGCATCGCCGAGGAAACGCTGGTGTCGACCCGGGTCGCGCGCAAGAGCCTGGAGGCGCAGGTCGAAAGCGCGCAGGCACAGCTGGAACTGGCGCGCATCGACCTGGCCAACACGGTGATCCACGCACCGCGCGACGGCCAGATCAGCGAAGCCAGCGTGCGCGTGGGCCAGTACGTCGCCGCCGGTTCGCAGCTGCTGTTCCTGGTGCCTGACGCGCTGTGGGTGGTGGCCAACTACAAGGAAGGCCAGACCTGGGGCATGGCGATCGGCCAGCCGGCCACGTTCTCGGTGGACGCGTTCCAGGGCCAGGTGCTGCGGGGCCGCGTGGAAGAGATCGCACCGGCCACCGGGTCGGAGTTCAGCGTACTGCGCCCGGACAATGCCAGCGGCAACTTCACCAAGGTGGTGCAGCGGCTACCGGTGCGGATCTCGATTGATCCCGGCCAGAAACTGGCGGCAAGGCTACGGCCGGGCATGTCGGTGATCGCGCGCGTGGATACTGCGACCAAGCCGATGGATTAGGGTGCACGCCCGGTTGCGCCGATATGAAACGGGGTCAGATTCCTTTGCCAATGGCAAAGGAATCTGACCCCGCTCCCGCCCGTCCTCAGCCTGCGCAGCGCGCGCAGAGGCCGTGCACTTCCAGGGTCTGTGCCTGCGGCTGGAAGCCCAGCTCCTTGGCGCGCTTTTCCAGCTGGGTGACGATCTCGCGGTCTTCCAGTTCCACCGCGCTGTGGCAGCTGTTGCAGATCAGGAACGGCACCGAGTGCGCGGCGCTGCTGGGATGGTGGCAGGCCACGAACGCATTCACCGACTCCAGCTTGTGCACGAAGCCATTGGCCATCAGGAAGTCCAGCGCGCGGTACACGGTGGGCGGGGCATCAGCGCCCACGCCCTTGCCGTTGCGAACCCATTCCAGCAGCTCGTAGGCCTTGACCGGCTTGCCGGCCTCGGCGATCAGCTTCAGCACATTGGCGCGGATCGGGGTCAGGCGCAGCCCGCGTTCGCGCGAGACACGCTCGACCACCGCCACGAAATCCGACGCGTCGTGGACGTGGTGGTGCGGGGCGGTACAGGCAGTGGCGGTCTTGGCGGGCATGCGTGTTCTCCGGTTCGGGCCTGGCAAGGATGCCTCAGGCCGTTGCTACCTTGGTGATGGCCACATCAATGCGTTTCAAGGCCTGCTCGCGGCCGGCCAGGTAAACGGTATGGGAAATGTCAGGACTGACCTGGGTGCCAGTGATGGCCACGCGCAACGGCTGGGCCACCTTGCCCATGCCGATCTCCAGCGCCGCAGCCGCGTCGTGCAGGGCCACGCCCACCGATTCGGCGGTCCATTCCGGCAGGGCTGCCAGCAGCTCGCGGGCCTTGCCCAGCGCCACCTCGGCGCCGGCCTTGAAGTGCTTGGCCACCGCCGCTTCGTCGTACTCGGTCAACGGCTGGTACCAGACCACCGCCTTCTCGGCCATTTCCTTCAGGGTCTGCACGCGCTCACGCAGGGCGACCACCACGTCCTCCGGGGCGGGGCCGGCGGCCACGTCCAGGCCCAGCTTCTGCAGCTGGTAGACCAGGTGCGGCACGATCGCGGCCACGTCCTCGGTCTTCAGGAAGTGCTGGTTGACCCAGCCCAGCTTGGCCATGTCCAGGCGCGAGGCCTTGGAGTTGCAGTCCTTCACGTCGAACAGGTCGATCAGCTCCTGGCGGCTGAACAGCTCCTGGTCGCCGTGCGACCAGCCGAGGCGGGCCAGGTAGCTCAGCAGCGCGTCGGGCAGGTAGCCGGCGTCCTTGTACTGCATCACGTCGGCTGCGCCGGTGCGCTTGGACAGCTTGGCGCCCTGCTCGTCCAGGATCATCGGCATGTGGCCGAACTTCGGCACCGGCGCGCCGATGCCTTCGTACAGGTTGATCTGGCGCGGGGTGTTGTTGATATGGTCGTCGCCGCGGATGACCTCGGTGATGCCCATGTCCCAGTCGTCGACCACCACCGCGAAGTTGTAGGTGGGGTAGCCGTCCGGGCGGAAGATGACCATGTCATCCAGCTCGCTGTTGGCGATCTCGATGCGGCCCTTGATCAGGTCGTCGAACACCACCGTGCCTTCCAGCGGATTCTTGAAGCGGATGACGCGGTTCGGGTCGTCCTTGTACGGCAGGCCCAGCTCGCGCGCCGCGCCGTTGTAACGCGGCTTCTCCTGCCTGGCCATGGCAGCCTCACGCATTGCGTCCAGCTCTTCGCGGGTTTCATAGGCGTAGTACGCCTTGCCGTCGGCGATCAGCTGCTCGGCCACTTCCTGGTAACGGGCGACACGGTCGGTCTGGTAGATGGGACCCTCGTCGTAGTCCAGCCCCAGCCACTCCATCGCTTCCAGGATGGCGTCGATCGCGCCCTGGGTGCTGCGTTCGCGGTCGGTGTCCTCGATGCGCAGCACGAACTCGCCGCCACGGTGGCGGGCCTCCAGCCAGCAGTACAGCGCAGTGCGGGCACCACCGATGTGCAGGTAGCCGGTGGGACTGGGGGCGAAGCGGGTGCGGCAGGTCATGGACGGCTCGAGGAACGGGAATCCCCCGATTTTACCAGCCCTCCGCCCCCGACGGAAAAAGGGGACGGAGGGGATTAAGTCGCGATTGCCCAGCCGCTGGTCCTGCAACCGGGAAACGGAGGGGAGATACGACTTAATCCCCTCCGTCCCCTTTTACGGTTCTACCTTGCGCGGGAAGGACTGCTCGCGCATCGCGGCGTTGTAGGCAAAGGAGGCGACGACGGCGGCGGCCTGCTTCAGGTCTTCCGGTTCCGCGTGGTCCCAGGTGTCCAGGTGGCTGTGGTGGACGTTGGTGAAGTAGTCCAGCCGGTCCTGGATGAACTGGAAGCCCGGCAGGCCGATGCGGTCGAAGCTGATGTGGTCGGTGCTGCCGGTGTTGCGGGTCGCCACGGTGGTAGCGCCGACGTCATGGAACGGGGCCAGCCAGGCTTCGAAGATCGGCATCGCCGCCAGGTTCTCCTGCGCATAGATGCCACGGAATCGGCCGGAGCCGTTGTCCATGTTGAAGTAGACCTGGAACTTGCTGTAATCGCGGGTCTTCTGCAACGCGCCGGTTGGCTCGCGCAGCGAGGCCGGCAGCGCCTTCTGCGCCGGGTCGGTGGGTTCCGGGAAACGACCGAAGTGCTTGGCCACATAGGACTGCGAGCCGACCAGGCCCTGCTCCTCGCCGCTCCACAACGCCACGCGGATGGTGCGCTTGGGCTTGGCACCGGTAGCCTTGAGGATGCGCATCGCCTCCATCATCACCGCCACGCCAGCCGCGTTGTCGGCCGCACCGGTACCGCTGTGCCAGGAATCCAGGTGCGCACCGATCATCACCACTTCATCAGGCTTGCTGCTGCCACGGATCTCGGCCAGCGTGTTGTAACCCGGCTGGTCGGCCTCGTCGGTGAAGCGCGCGGCCACATCCACGCGCAGGCGCACCGCCTGCTTGGACTCCAACGCACGCACCAGCGGGTTGAAGTGCTCGCTGATCATCGCCAGCTCGGGAATGCCCACCGACTCACCGGCCTTGCGTGAACCGCCACCGGCAACGCGGATGATGCCGTTGTCCCAGCTGCTGATGCTGATCGAGGCCAGCGCGCCCTCTTCCACGAAGAACGCATTGACCTTGGCCGCCAGTTGCTGGCGCTCCTGGTACTCCTTTACCCGCTTGGCATGTTCGGCAGTGGCGTCCTTGTCCTTGGGCAGGGTGAACTCCTGCAGACCTTCCAGCGAGGTGGCATCGTGGCGATGCGAATCCGCCTCGGTGCCGCGCTTGTACTCGCGCGCCTCGCCCAGCAGCAGGATCTTGCCGCGCAGCTTGCCGCGGTACTTCTCGATGTCCTCGGGCTTCTTGATCTCGACCTGCACCAGTTCGCCTTCGACCGGCCCGTTGGTACCCGGCGTCCAGGCCTTGGGCAGCGCGTGAAGCGGCTGCACCCGGTCACCCAGCATCTCCACGCTGGCCGAGGTGAACTCCCAGCCACGACCGAAGTCATCGAAGGCTTCGTCGTGGACGTTGTCCAGCTTCCATTCGTTGAACTTGCCACGGGTCCACGCGTTGGCGCGGCCCATCGCCGGCGAGTTGGTCAGCCGCGGGCCGATGCGCTCGGTGAGATAGCTGAAGGTATCCATCACCTGCGACCGGTGGAAGGCCTCCTGGCGGATGCGGCTGACCATGTCCAGGTCCACCGTCTCGCGCTGCTGCGCGCCTGCATTGCCACCCATCGCCAGCGCTACCGCCAACATGCCCCACTTCATCACATCGCACCCCTGCCTTCCGGCCTGCTCATCAACCCATCGAGTCTAGCCAGCAGGGGCGCGCCGATACCGTCCCATCGGTCATGGGCGGCGCGGAAGCGTGCGAACCAAGGTTCGCACCCACAGGCGAGTGGTTGGTTCGCACCTGCCACGCCACCTCACCCACTCCACCCCAGCCACAACTGCGCCCGTTCCGGCAGCAGCAGCAACCAGTGCCGCCGGTCGATGCTGCTGCAGCCGTACACCGCCGCATGTGCAGGCCAGTCATCAGGCAGGCCACCGATGCCGATCTCGGCCAGTGCCTCCGCCCCGGCCTTCCATGGCCGGTAGCGCGGCACCCGCCCAGCCAGCGCGCCGCGTCCCTGCCGCGCGCCCTGCAACCAGTCCAGCCCGTTGCCCTGCAATCCCTCGCAGGTCACCGCCGCCAGCTGGAAGCGGACCAGGCCGGGGGCGATCCGTGCCCCCGGCAGGGCCGCCAGCACGCCATGTGCCTGCAGCAGTGCATCCACTTCCAGCAGGGCCGGAATGCCCTGCCGTGCCCGTTGCCGCAAGCCCTGGCGCCAGCTCATGGCGTGCTCCTTACTTCAGTTCCGCGCCAAGCGCGTACCAGTCCACCCGGCGGGTTACCCACATCGCCAGCGCCAGGATCACGAACAGCAGCAGCGACCCCATCAGCAGCGCGTTGTTCTCCGACACCAGCAGGCCATACAGCGCGCCGTAGAGCACAGTCAGCAGCGCCGCGAAGCCGAGGCCGCGCTTCCAGTGGCCCAGCACGTTGGCCAGGTACACCGCCTGCAGGCCGATACAGGCCAGCGCCGAGGCCAGGTAGGCCTTCCAGAACGCGATGTGCTCGGACAGGCTGATCAGCAGCAGGAAGAAGATCGCCAGTGCAAGGCCGACCATCAGGTACTGCAGCGGATGGATGCGCAACGACTTGATCAGTTCGAACAGGATGAAGCCGACGAAGGTCAGCACCACGAACAACACGCCGTACTTCGAGGCACGGTCGGCCTGGGTGTAGGCATCGACCGGATCAACCAGCGACACCGTCACCGCCTGCGAATCGATCGGCCCCTCGCTGCGCAGCTGGCGCTGTGCGTCGGAGGCCAGCGAGGACACGGCCCAGCGTGCATCGAAACCCTGTGCATCGACGCGGCGCTCGTTGGGCAGGAAGGCGCCGCTGAACGACGGGTGCGGCCAGCTCGAACGCAGCGCAATGCGGGTGTCATCGCCCACCGGCACCACCGACAGCATGCGGCTGCCGTCCAGGCGCAGCTCGAGTTCAACGGTGCTGGCAGCCAGCGTGCCGCCCTGTTCCGCAGCGAAACCGGCCACCGGCGCATGCAGGCCTCGCCCCACCTCGCTGGCCGCACCAACGCCCGGCAGCAACCGCAGCTGCTTGCCATCCACGCGCAGGTTCGGCGTACCGACCAGGCCACGCACATCGGACACACCCACCGCCACATACGGCTGGCCGTAACTGCGGCCGGACTTCACCGGATAGTCGTCTGCGGCGAAGGTCGCCTTCATCTGCCCGTTCCAGCTGTATACCGGCACCTTGAACAAGCCGACTTCGCGCTGGCTCGGCAGCATCTCGCCGCCCACCTCCAGCGACGCCGGCATCTGCAGCCAGTGGCCCTCGGTGACCTGCACCTCGGTCTTCTTGACGCCCAGCGGGTCGACCAGTTCAACTTCCTTGCGTTCCACCCACGGCACCACCCGTACCGGGCCCACCAGCTGCTGCGTGCCGGCACGGCTGTCGGCCACCCGGGCAAAGGCCTCGTCGCGGTACTGGCTGCGCTCGGTGATGACCCCGCGGATCATCATCAGCGGCACCAGCAGCAACAGGATCAGCCCGCCGACAATGGCGAACCGCAGCAGCATCTTCAGGGATTTCATGGTCCATCCTCGTTGGAGAGGGCTGCAAGATGGACCGCTGGGGTGAGCAGGGTTTGTGGCGAATTTGAAGCGAGTGTGAAGTCAGCGGCGCGGACGCTGGCCCGGCACTGCCAACGGCAGCCACAGGCTGGCCACGGTACCGCCGCCATCGCGGGCGTCGAGGCTGGCGCGACCATCATGCAGGCGCGCGACCTCCTGCACGAACGGCAGGCCCAGGCCGGAACTGCGCCGGCCGCTGCCGGGGCGGGCCAGCGAATAGAAGCGTTCGAACACCCGTTCTCGCGCGTAGTCGGGAATGCCGGCACCACGATCCGCTACCTGCAGGCGCACGCCCTGCCCGTCCACCTCGGCCTGCAGCGCGATGTCCGCGCCGGGCGGTGAGAAAGCAATCGCGTTGTCGATCAGGTTGTGCAACGCCTGCCGCAGCAGGTAGGCATCCCCCTGCACGCGCAGGTCGGGCACGCTGCCGATGAGGACCTGCACGCCGGCCGCCTGCGCACGCACCTGCGCCGCCGCTGCCGCGTCGGCCAGCAAGGTGGGCAGCGCGATCGGATCGCGGGTCTGCAGCCAGCCGTGCTGTTCCACGTCGGCCAGCGCCAGCAGTTTGTCGATGGTCTCGGTCAGCCGCTCCTGTTGATCGACGATGCTGCGCGCGAAGTGCACGCGGTCGGCCTCGGGCAGCGGCTCCTGCAGCAGCTCGGCGGCACCGCGGATCGCCGCCAGCGGGCTCTTCATTTCGTGCGTCAGCGACTGTACGTACTGTTCAACGTAGGCCTTGCCTTCCAGCTTGCGGCGCATGGTTTCCAGCGCCTGGCCGAGGTCACCGATCTCATCGCGGCGGCGCCGTGGCGGTGGCACCGGTTCGCCGGCGCTGACCGCGCGTGCATAGCGGCTGAGCTGGCCGAGGCCGGTGGTGAGCCACATCGTCACCAGCACGCCGACCAGCGCCGACAGCCCGATCAACCAGGCGCCGCGCTCGATGATGGCGCGCTGGCTGGCGGCGATGAACGGATCGATGCTGCGGTTGGGCTGGGCCAGGCTGAGCACGCCGATCAGGGTGCGCCCATCGGCCGGGTCGTACACCGGCGCCGCCACATGCATCACCGTATCGCCTTCTTCGCCTGGCACTTCCGGGCTGGAGCGGGCGCCGTACTCGCCACGCAGGGTGCGGTAGACATCGTTCCAGCGCGAATTGTCACGCCCCAGGTCGCGGCCCAGCGAGTCGTAGATGACGATGCCCTTGGCATCGGTGATGGTCACCCGGTAATCCAGCGAGCGCTTGGGAAAACGCCAGACCATCGCCTTCAGGTCGCGCTGCCGCGCCTTGGCCAGGTTGCGGGTGAAGCTGCCGCTGCGGATGGTGCCGTCCTTGACGTCGGCGGCGGCCATCTCGGCCAGCACGTTGGCCGCATCGACCAGGGTCGATTCCATCGCCTGGCGCACACCCGGCTTCACCTCGTTGACGAACACGCGCATCACGAAGAACGCGGCGATGCCGGTGATCAGGAAGAAGCCGAGGAACAGCTTCAGTACCAGGCGCATCAGCTAGACCTCCAGCGCGTAGCCGAGGCCACGGTGGGTGCGGATCGGGTCATCGCTGGCACCGGCCGCACGCAGCTTGGCACGCAGCGTCTTTACATGGGTATCGACGGTGCGGTCGGCACTGTCGGCACTGCTGTCCCAGCCGCGATCCATCAGCTGGGCACGGCTGAGAATCGCCCCCGGCCGCTGCAGCAATGCCTCCAGCAACGCGTACTCGTAACGAGTCAGGTCCAGTGCCTGGCCACGGAAGCGGATGCGCCGGCCTTCGCGGTCGATGGCGAACGCACCATGTTCCTGCCAGCCGGCATCCGCGCTGGGCGCCGCGACGACCGGTGCCGCACGGCGCAGGCGTGCACGCACCCGCGCCACCAGCTCGCGCGGCGAGAAAGGCTTGGTCATGTAATCGTCGGCGCCCAGTTCCAGGCCAAGCACGCGGTCCACTTCATCGTTGCGGGCGGTCAGGAAGATCACCGGCAACTGCGCCGCCGGCCCGGGCTGCGCGCGCAGCCGCCGGCAGACCTCGAAACCGCCCAGGTCCGGCAGGCCCACGTCCAGCACCACCACGTCGATATCGCCGGCCTGCAGCCGTTGCAGGGCCTCGCCGCCCAGCAGGCAGTGGCTGGCGGCATAGCCTTCGCTGCGCAGCGCATAGAGCACGGTTTCGGCGATGGCGGCTTCGTCCTCGACCACCAGGACATGGGCAACGGGAGCTGTCATGGCGCGCAGCATAGCCGCTGCGGCCGCCGCCCCGTACACTGCCGCCCATGAACTATCGCCACGCCTTCCATGCCGGCAACCACGCCGATGTGCTCAAGCACATCGTGCAGCTGGCCCTGATCGACAGCTTCAAGCGCAAGGACAGCCCGTTCTTCGTGCTCGACACCCACGGCGGTGCCGGCCGCTACCTGCTGGCCAGCGAAGAGAGCCGCAAGACCCTGGAGGCCGAATCCGGAATCATGCGGCTGATGGCCCAGCCCAAGCTGCCGGAGGTGGTCGAGCGCTACCTGAAGGCGGTGCAGGCCGACAACCCGGTGGGCGCGCTGACCAACTACCCGGGCTCGCCGCTGCTGAGCGCGCAGGCGATGCGCGCGCAGGACCGCATGGCGGTCTGTGAGCTGCAGGAGGCCGAAACGGCCACGCTGAAGGCCCTGTTCGCCCATGACAGCCGCGTCGATGTGCGCCCGGGCGATGGCTACGCGTTGCTGCGCTCGCTGCTGCCGCCGAAGTTCAACGGCAGCAAGATCGGCCGCGGCCTGGTGCTGATCGACCCGCCCTACGAGGCCCAGGACGCCGAATACCAGGCCGTCCTGGCCGCGCTTGCCGAAACCCTGGCACGCTGGCCGCAGGCCACCTGCGCGGTCTGGTTCCCGATCAAGCAGCGCCGCACCATCCTGCACTTCCTGCGCAAGGCCACCGCCCTGCCGGTGAAATCGGCAATGACGATCGAGTTCCTGGTGCGCCCGGACGACTCGCCGCTGCGGCTCAACGGCAGCGGCATGCTGCTGCTCAACCCGCCCTGGCAGTTCGACCGGGTGGTCGGCCCGGCCCTGCCGGCGCTGCGCCAGCACCTGGGCGAACCGGGGGCCAGCACCCGCCTGGATTGGCTCAAAGCCCCCGAATGACGGCCTTCACGAGGCTGTACCGCCGTGAGCCTTTCGTTCACGGAATGCAGCCCCGGTGATGCCACAATCGATGGACCACCAAGGAATCACCCGGTATGGCCACTCGCAACCGCATGCCGCCCTGGCATGAGATCTTCAAGGCTCCCAGCGGCCACGAGCTGCTGATCCGCCCCATCCGCCCGGAAGACGGCGCACCGCTGCAAGCGGCGTTCAGCCTGTTCGGGCCGGAAGAAATCCGTGATCGTTTCCTGCAGGCGGTGACCGAGCTGTCGCCGGAAACCACCCAGCGCCTGACCCACCCCAATCCCAAGACCGAGATCACCCTGGTCGCCGCCGAATCCCTGCCCGCTGGTGAGGCGGTGGTCGGCGCGGTCGCCCGGGCCTCGATCATCCCCGGCACCCGTGAAGCCGAGTACGCGATCCTGATCAGCCGTTTCCTCATTGGCCAGGGCCTGGGCCGGCAGCTGATGCGCAAGCTGGTGAAGTGGGGCCGCGGCAAGTACCTGGACCGCCTGTATGGCGACGTTGCCGCCGAGAACGAGCCGATGAAGCAGCTGGCCGCGTCGCTGGGTTTCAAGCCGGTGCCGCACCCGACCGGTGCCGAGGGCCTGGTACGGATGGTGCTGGAGCTGGACAACTGACGATAGCGCCGGGACATGCCCGGCGATGCATTCCTGTAGTGCCGGCCGCTGGCCGGCATTCCGCCGGCCCAACGGCGCATGAGGCCGCCGGCCAGCGGCCGCCACGACCTGCCGGGCTTCGATCGGGCTTCTGCTAAAATCCGGGGTCCATGTCGCGTACCTCATACCCCGCCCCGCCGCTGCCGCGCGCCGGCCAGCTCCGCGCCTGGTGGCGCGCCCCCGCATCGCCGACCGCCCTGGCCTGGTACCTGGCCCAGGCCGCGCGTGCGCACGACGCGCCCCTGCTGGTGATCGCCCGTGACAACCACGGCGCCAACCAGCTCGAAGCCGACCTGCATACCCTGCTCGGTGGCGATCCGGCCCTGCCGGTGGTCGCCTTCCCGGACTGGGAAACCCTGCCCTACGACCGCTTCAGCCCGCATCCGGACATCATTTCGCAGCGCCTGTCCGCCCTGCACCGCCTGCCCACGCTGAAGCGCGGCCTGGTGATCGTGCCGGTGCAGACCCTGCTGCAGCAGCTGGCCCCGCGCAGCTACGTGATCGGTGGCAGCTTCGACCTGAAAGTCGGCCAGCGCCTGGACCTGGAGGCCGAAAAGCGCCGCCTGGAAAGCGCCGGCTACCGCAACGTGCCGCAGGTGATGGACCCGGGTGACTTCGCTGTGCGCGGTGGCCTGCTCGACGTGTACCCAATGGGTGCCGACGAGCCGCTGCGGGTAGAGCTGCTGGACGAGGACATCGACTCGATCCGTGCCTTCGACCCGGAAAGCCAGCGCTCGCTGGACAAGGTCGAGGCAGTTCACATGCTGCCGGGCCGCGAAGTACCGATGGACGAGGCCAGCATCGCCCGCGTGCTGTCCACGCTGCGCGAGCGCTTCGATGTCGATACCCGGCGCAGCGCGCTGTACCAGGACCTGAAGTCCGGGCTGGCGCCGGCCGGCGTCGAGTACTACCTGCCGCTGTTCTTCGAACGCACCGCGACCCTGTTCGATTACCTGCCCGACGGCAGCCTGCCAGTGGTCTGCGCCGGTGCCGGCGAGGCTGCCGAAGCGTTCTGGGCGCAGACCGGCGAGCGCTACGAACAGCGCCGCCACGATGTGGAACGGCCGCTGCTGCCGCCGTCGGCGCTGTACCTGTCGCCGGAACTGCTGCGCGAGCGGCTGAACGATGCCCCGCGCATCGAGGTATGGGCCGCCGACCACGCGCGCATCGCCGACGCGCACGCGCTGGGCGACCAGCCGCTGCCGCCGCTGCCGGTGGCCGCGCGCGAAGCACCGGCCGGCGATGCGCTGAGATCCTTCCTCGGCCACTACCCGGGCCGGGTGCTGATCGCCGCCGATTCGCCCGGCCGCCGCGAGGCGTTGCTGGAAGTGCTGCAGGCCGCCGAGCTGAAGCCGCCGGTGGTGGCCGACCTGCCCAGCTTCCTCGCCGACGATGCGCGCTTCGCGATCGCGGTGGCGCCGCTGGAGGATGGCTTCGCGCTGGACGATCCGCGCATCGCGGTACTGACCGAGCGCCAGCTGTTCCCCGAGCGCGCTGGCAGCACCCGTCGCACGCGCCGCGCTGGCCGCGAGCCGGAAGCGATCATCCGCGACCTCGGTGAACTGACCGAGGGCGCACCGATCGTGCACGAGGACCATGGCGTCGGCCGCTATCGCGGGCTGATCGCGATGGACGTCGGCGGCATGCCCGGCGAATTCCTTGAAATCGAATATGCCAAGGGTGACCGCCTGTATGTGCCGGTCGCCCAGCTGCACCTGATCAGCCGCTACTCCGGCGCTTCGGCGGAAACCGCACCACTGCATTCGCTCGGTGGCGAGCAGTGGAGCAAGGCCAAGCGCAAGGCCGCCGAGAAGGTGCGCGACGTCGCCGCCGAGCTGCTGGAGATCCAGGCCCGCCGCCAGGCGCGTGCCGGCCTGGCACTGCAGGTGGACCGCGCGATGTACGAGCCGTTCGCGGCCGGCTTCCCGTTCGAGGAAACGCCGGACCAGCTGGCCGCGATCGACGCCACCCTGCGCGACCTGGCCAGCAGCCAGCCGATGGACCGTGTGGTCTGCGGCGACGTCGGCTTCGGCAAGACCGAGGTGGCGGTGCGTGCTGCATTCGCCGCCGCCAGTGCCGGCAAGCAGGTGGCTGTGCTGGTGCCGACCACGCTGCTGGCCGAACAGCATTACCGCAACTTCCGCGACCGCTTCGCCGATTACCCGCTGAAGGTCGAGGTGCTGTCGCGCTTCAAGACCACCAAGGAAATCAAGGCCGAGCTGGAGAAGGTCGCCGCCGGCACCATCGACGTCATCGTCGGTACCCATCGCCTGCTGCAGCCGGACGTGAAGTTCAAGGACCTGGGCATGGTCATCGTCGACGAGGAGCAGCGTTTCGGCGTACGCCAGAAGGAAGCGCTGAAGGCGCTGCGCGCCAACGTGCACCTGCTGACCCTGACCGCCACGCCGATTCCGCGCACGCTGAACATGGCCATGGCCGGCCTGCGCGACCTGTCGATCATCGCCACGCCGCCGCCGAACCGGCTGGCGGTGCAGACCTTCATCACCCAGTGGGACAACGCGCTGCTGCGCGAAGCGTTCCAGCGCGAACTCGCGCGTGGTGGCCAGCTGTATTTCCTGCACAACGACGTGGAAAGCATCGGCCGCATGCAGCGCGAGCTGTCCGAGCTGGTGCCGGAGGCGCGCATCGGCATCGCCCACGGGCAGATGCCCGAGCGCGAGCTGGAAAAGGTGATGCTGGATTTCCAGAAGCAGCGCTTCAACGTGCTGCTGTCGACCACGATCATCGAATCGGGCATCGACATCCCCAACGCCAACACCATCATCATCAACCGCGCCGACCGCTTCGGCCTGGCCCAGCTGCACCAGCTGCGTGGCCGCGTCGGTCGCTCGCACCACCGCGCCTACGCCTACCTGGTGGCACCCGACCGCCGTTCGATCACCCCGGATGCGGAAAAGCGCCTGGAAGCGATCGCCTCGATGGACGAGCTGGGCGCCGGCTTCACGCTGGCCACGCACGATCTGGAGATCCGCGGTGCAGGTGAACTGCTCGGCGAGGACCAGAGCGGGCAGATGGCCGAGGTCGGCTTCAGCCTGTACACCGAGCTGCTGGAGCGCGCGGTGCGCAGCATCAAGCAGGGCAAGCTGCCCGACCTGGATGCGGGCGAAGAAGTGCGTGGTGCCGAGGTCGAACTGCATGTGCCGGCGCTGATACCGGAAGACTACCTGCCGGACGTGCATACCCGCCTGACCCTGTACAAGCGCATTTCCAGCGCGCGCGACAGCGATGCCCTGCGCGAGCTGCAGGTGGAGATGATCGACCGCTTCGGCCTGCTGCCGGATGCGGCCAAGCATCTCTTCGCCATCGCCGAGCTGAAGCTGAAGGCCAACACGCTCGGCATCCGCAAGCTGGACCTGGGCGAGAACGGTGGCCGCATCGTGTTCGAGTCCAAGCCGAACATCGACCCGATGGCGGTGATCCAGCTGATCCAGAAACAACCGAACCTCTACGCCATGGAAGGGCCCGACAAGCTGCGCATCAAGCACCCGTTGCCGTTGCCGGAAGACCGCTTCAATGCGGCCCGCGCTCTTCTGACCACCCTCGCCCCGGGTTGATCGCCCCCTGAACACCCCGCACCGGTCCCCACCCGGTGCGGGCGGATGACCATGCTTCCTGACGCCGTACCCGCTCCCGACCTGCTGCACGCGCAGGCCTGCCTGATCGATGCCCTCTCGATGTCGCTGCAGATGCGCGACGCCTACACCCGCCACCATTGCGACCGCGTCGGCCGACTCGCGCAGCGCCTGGCCACGCACTGCGATCTCGATGACGATGCCTGTTCGCAGATCGGCCTGGCCGCGCGCTTCCACGACATCGGCAAGATCGGCATTCCCGACGATGTGCTGTTGGCGCCGCGTCGGCACACCGATGAGGAGCGCGCGATCATGCGCGAGCATCCGGTGCGCGGCGAGCATATTTTCCTGACCACCGGCCGCAGCGACGCGGCACCGGTCGCGCGGCTGATCCGCGCCCACCACGAAGCCTTCGATGGCAACGGTTATCCCGATGGGCTGCGCGGCGAATCCATCCCGCTGGGCGCGCGCATCGTCACCGTTGCCGATGCCTACGATGCGATGACCAGCGTGCGCCCGTATCGTGCCGCGATGGAACGCGAAACCGCGTTGCGGATCATCGAAGCGCAATCTGGAGGGCTGGTGGACCCCTACGTGTTGCAGCGCTTCCATCGCATGCTGGCGCGGGAGCCGGAGCTGGCCTGAGATTTCCACCGGGCATGGCCCGGTGCTACCGGCGGCACAAACAAAAGGCCCGGCATTCGCCGGGCCTTCTGCATCACGCATTACGTGCGATCGATTACCAGATCACCACGCGCTTGTCGTCGGCGCGCACCATCGCGTCGCCGGCCTTGCACTGGAACGCAGCGGCATAGGACGGCATGTTCGACGGCGCGCCGTTGGCACGGAAGTTGGCCGGCGCATGCGGGTCGGTGTTCAGGCGGACGCGCAGCTCACCATCGGTGAAGTTGCGGCGCCACACGGTGGCCCAGTTCATGAAGAAGCGCTGGTCCTGGCTGTGGCCATCGACTTCGACATTCGCCTTCGGATCTTCCTTCAGCGCCATCTGCAGCGCATCGTAGGCCACGGTCAGGCCACCCAGGTCGCCGATGTTCTCGCCCAGGGTCAGCTTGCCCTTCACGAACACGCCCGGCACCGATTCATAGCCGTCGAACTGCGCGACCAGCTGGTCGGTACGCTCGGTGAAAGCCTTGCGGTCGGCGTCGGTCCACCAGTTTTCGAAGTTGCCGTTGGCGGCGAACTGGCTGCCCGAGTCGTCGTAGCCGTGCATCATCTCGTGGCCGATGACCGCACCGATGCCGCCGTAGTTTAGCGCCGGATCGGCCTTGGCGTCGAAGAACGGCGCCTGCAGGATTGCCGCCGGGAACACGATCTCGTTCTTGGTGGCGTTGTAGTACGCGTTGACGGTCTGCGGGGTCATGCCCCACTCGGTCTTGTCCACCGGCTTGCCGATCTTGTCCAGCATGTAGCGGTAGTTGAACGCACGCGCCGCCTGCATGTTGCCCAGGTAGCTGTCGCCGTTGGTCTGCAGGCCTGCCCAGTCACGCCACTTGTCCGGGTAACCGATCTTCGGGGTGAAGCTGGCCCACTTTTCCAGCGCCTTCTTCTTGGTTTCTTCGCCCATCCACGGCAGCTGCTCCAGGCGCGCCTTCAGCGCCACCGAGAGGTTCTCCACCAGGTGCTGCATGGCCACCTTGGATTCGGCCGGGAACACGGCGTCGACGTACAGCTGGCCCAGGGCCTCACCCATGCCACCGTTGACCGACTCCAGCACGCGCTTCCAGCGCGGCTGCATTTCCTGCTGGCCGCGCAAGGTCTTGCCATAGAACTCGAAGTTGGCCTTCTCGAACTGGCTGCTCAGGTACGGCGAAGCATCGTCGATGGTGTGGAAGCGCAGGTAGGCCTGCCACGTGGCAGCCGGCACGTCAGCCAGCATCTTGTCCATTTCACCGAAGAAGCCCGGCTGGGCCAGCGAGAACTTCTGCGCGGCCGGCACCTTCAGGGTGTCGAACAGCGCGGTCCAGCTGAAGTTCGGGGTCAGCTTGTCGGCGTCGGCCGCGCTGAGCGGGTTGTAGCGCTTGGCCGGGTCACGCATCTCGATGCGCGACATCGAGGCCTTGGCCAGGCGGGTTTCGAAGGCCATCACGGCCTTGGCCTGCTCGGCGGCCTGCGCCGCGTCCACGCCGGACAGGGTCAGCACCTGTGCGATGTAGGCCACGTAGGCGTCGCGGATCTTGGCCTGGGCGTCGTCGAAGTAGTAGCCCTTCTCCGGCAGGCCGAGGCCACCCTGGCCGACGTAGGCGATGACGTTGGCCGAATCCTTGTAATCGGCATTGGCGAACAGCGAGAAGAGCACGCCCTTGCCCTCGGCCTGGCTGTCGCGCAGGTACTGGGTGATGGCGGCGGTATCGTTCAGCGCAGTGATCTTGTCCAGCTGCGGCTGCAGCGGAGCGAGGCCGGCGGCTTCGATCTTGGCTTCATCGTTGCCGGTCTTCCAGATGTCACCGATCTTGGCTTCCACCGAGCCGGCCTTGGCCTGGCTGGCGGCGGCCTGCTGCACCAGCACGTGCTGCACTTCCAGCGAGCGCTCGCGCAGGATCTCGAAGCTGCCCCAGGTGGTCTGGTCGCCCGGCACCGGGTTGGCCTTCAGCCACTTGCTGTTGACGAAGCCATTGAGGTCGGTACAGGCCGAAATGGCCGGATCCAGATCGGCGCTGTTGAGCGAGATCAGCGGCGTCTTGATCTGCGACAGGTCGAAGGCAGGCTTGGCGTCGGCGCTGGCCGCCGGCGCGGTTTCATTCTTGCCACAGGCCGCCAGCGAGGCAGCGATGGCGATGGTCAGGCCCAGCGGGACCAGGTTGCGGACGTTCATGAGGCTCTCCTGCGGGTAATTTCACAGGGTAGCCGGGGGAACGGAGCTGGGGACCGGCCAAAGGTCACGAGCCCGTGGAGTCGCCAACCAACTGCATGCCGGTATTCTTATCTTCACGATCACCGGATCTCGCGCCCATGGACGACGCTGCGCTGCTGCTGGCCATCGACACCTGCGAGTATCTATTCCTGACGGGTATTGGCGAACCGGAGGCCAACTGTCTGCGGCTGGTGATCGAAGAGGGACAGGTGACAGGAGAGCCTCACCGTGTGGACCTCGGCCATGGACGTTCAATCGAGGGTGTGCGTGCGATAGAGGCAATGCCCCACTCACAGCAGTTTGAGCTGGTTTGGGATCACTACATCAGCTACGCCGTGCACAACGAGTCCTGCCAGAGCCGGGACGACTCCGAAGCCTGGAGCGGCAACCTGTTCCGCCGCTACAGCCGTTCGAAGTTCCTTTGCAGCCCCCCATGGGGGTGGCTCTACTGGGGTGCGACAGCGTCAGTCGAGCATGGCTCGACTCCACAAAAGGGAAGGCCGGCTTGCGCCGGCCTTCTGCTTCTTTACTTCGCCTTGCCCTGGTTGGCCACAGCCTCAGCGGCCTTGCGCGCTGCTTCCGGGTCGCCCAGGTAGCGGAACGACTGCACGGTCAGATCGTCGTTCAGCTCAAACAGCAGCGGAATGCCGGTCGGGATGTTCAGCTCGAGGATCTCCTCGCGCGAGACGTTGTTGAGGTACTTGTACAGCGCGCGCAGCGAGTTGCCGTGGGCGGTGACCAGCACGGTCTTGCCGTCCTTCAGCTGCGGCGCGATGGCGTCGTGCCAGTACGGCAGCACGCGGTCCAGCGTGGTCGCCAGCGACTCGGTACCCGGCAGCGCGTTGCGGTCCAGGCCGGCGTAGCGACGGTCATGGATCGGGTGGCCCGGATCTTCCAGATCCATCGGCGGCGGCGGGATGTCGTACGAACGGCGCCACACCTTGACCTGCTCCTCGCCATGCTTGGCAGCGGTCTCGGCCTTGTCCAGGCCCTGCAGGCCACCGTAATGGCGTTCATTGAGGCGCCAGGACTTGTTCACCGGCAGCCAGTCCTGCTCCAGCTCGGCCAGCGCACCCTGCAGGGTGTGGATGGCGCGCTTGAGCACCGAGGTGTGGGCGACGTCGAACTGCAGGCCTTCCTCGCGCATCAGCCGACCGGCGGCGGCCGCTTCCCGGCGCCCCTGCTCGGTCAGGTCGACATCGACCCAGCCGGTGAAGCGGTTGTCCAGGTTCCACTGGCTCTGGCCATGGCGCAACAGTACGAGTTTACGGGTCACTGCAGGGTCTCCAACGCGAGGAAAGGCAGGCTGCCATTGTAGCCCCGGCCGCCGCTCACCGGGCCGTGGCACCGCGCATGCGATGCTGTGACCAATGAATACGGTGATCGACCCCGGGCGCTGGGAAGGCAGCGTCGCCGCTGCCCGCGCGCAGCAGATCCAGCTGGCTGGCCGCGTGGAGCGCCAGGACCGGCTGCCACGCAACGTGCGCTGGCTGGCCGGGCTGGATGTTGGCTTTGAGGACAATGGCGCCGTCACCCGTGCCGCGGCAGTGCTGCTGGATGCGAAGACGCTGCGGCCCGTGGCTCAGGAAGTCGCGCGCATCGCCACGGTGATGCCCTACATCCCCGGCCTGCTCAGCTTCCGCGAGTTGCCAGCGCTGTTGGCCGCGCTGGCGCTGCTGCCGCGCACGCCGGACCTGGTGTTCGTCGATGGCCACGGCATCAGCCATCCGCGCAGGCTGGGCGTGGCCGCGCATCTGGGCGTGGTCACCGACCTGCCAAGCATCGGCGTGGCCAAGTCGAAACTGGTGGGCCGGTTCGTCGAACCGGGCGCCGAGGCCGGTGCACATACGCCGCTGCTGGATGGCGATGAACAACTGGGCTGGGTGCTGCGCAGCAAAGTGCGCTGCAAGCCGCTGTTCGTGGCCGGCGGCCATCGGGTCAGTGCCGGTACCGCGCTGGACTGGGTACAGCGCACACTGCGCGGTTACCGGCTGCCGGAGCCGACCCGGCTGGCGGATCGGCTGGCCTCGCGGCGGGACGAATAGCCACGCCGGGCACCACCCGGCGCGACCCTCAAATTCAATCAACGATGCACGTGACCGCGATGGCCCTGCGCGTCCTCGCCATGGTCGTGGCCTTCATGGCCCTCGTGCTCGCCGCCCTTGGCCGGCGCCGGCTCACCACAGGCTTCGCCGCAATGGTCCGCCTCTATCTGCAGCGTCACGTGCTCGATGCCGAAGTCATCGTGCAGGCGCCCGCCCAGCTCACGACGCAGCGCATCAGCATCGGTGCCGTCGCGCATCACGATGTGCGCGGTCAGCGCCGGGGTGCTGGAGGCCAGCGCCCACACGTGCAGGTCATGCACGTCCAGCACGGCGGCATGGCCGGACAGGCTGTCGCGCACCTTGGCCACGTCCATGCCCTTGGGCACGCCTTCCAGCAGCACGTTGATCGCCTCACGCATCAGCACGTAGGTGCGTGGCAGTACCCACAAACCAATCAGCACCGCCAGGATCGGGTCGATCGGCTTCCAGCCGGTCCACTTGATCAGCAACGCACCGGCAATCACCGCCACCGAGCCGAGCATGTCCGCCCACACTTCCAGGTAGGCGCCCTTCACGTTGAGGCTCTCGCCACTGCCCGCCTGCAGCAGGCGCATCGCGATCAGGTTGATGACCAGGCCCGCGGCGGCGATCACCAGCATGCCGGAGGAGGCGATCTCCTGCGGCTCGCGGAAGCGCCCGACCGCCTCCCACAGGATGTAGGCGGCAACCACGAACAGCATGGCGCCGTTGATCATTGCGCCCAGCGCTTCCAGACGTGCATAGCCGTAGGTGCGGCGTGCGTCCGGCGGGCGCCGACTCAGCCGCACCGCGACCAGCGCGATCATCAGCGCCAGCGCATCGGTGGCCATGTGCGCGGCGTCTGACAGCAGTGCGAGGCTGTTGGTCCAGAACGCGCCCACCACCTCGACGACGAGGAAGGTGGAGGTCAGGCCGAGTGCCCACCACAAGGGTTTCTCGTGGCGGATCTCGGATGGCAGGTGATCGTGGTCGTGGCCCATGGCAACAGCTCCTTTGCGATGCGGTGCAGGCTACGCCGTGCTGGCGGGGGAGACTATTACGGTGTTTATAACATTGCAGGCCACGCGGTCCCTCACCGGACATGGCCCGGCGCTACCGGAGCGTGGCCGGTAGCGCCAGGCCGCGCCTGGCGAACGCAGCGGATCGACGTCCGCGTGCGGTCAGAACCCGAAGCGCAGGCTGGCCCAGTACGCGCGGCCCGGCTCGTTGTAGGTCGCCGCGCCGGCATCGCTGCTGTTGGCCTCGCGGAACAGGCGCTTGTCGGCCAGGTTGTTGACGCCGAAGCCGAAGCTGACCGTCTCGGTCACCTTGTAGCGCGCGCTCACGCCCCAGATGTTGTACGCACCGCGATCCTGCAGCGCGATCGACGGGTCGCACGTGCCAGTGCAGCGCGGATCGTTGTTGATGTTGGTGGTGGCCGGCTTCTGCTTGCCATAGAAGGTGCCGGTCAGCAGCAGCGACAGCTTGTCGGTGGCCTGCCAGTCCAGCATCGTGTTGACGGTGTACTTCGGAATCACCGACAGCGGCTGGCCGGTGCTCTTGTTCTCGTTCTCCACCATGTAGGTGAAGTTGTTGCTCCACTTCAGGCGGTTGCCCTGCTCGCCCAGCAGCGGGATCACCAGGTTGCCTTCCAGCCCCTGCACGATCGCCTTCGGCGCGTTCTCCCAGCGGAAGATGCGGCCGCGGCCATCGGCAGTCAGGCCGATCTGGTCGTAGCCGGCCTGGATCTTGTCCTTGTAGTCGTTGTGGAAGTAAGTCAGCGACGCCTGCCAGCCGCTCTGCGGTGCCCACTCGATGCCCAGTTCCTTGTTCAGGCTGGTTTCCGCCTTCAGATCTGCGTTGCCACGCATGTAGCAACCGGCGCCGAGGCTCGGCAGTGCATTCGGGCAACCATTGCCACGGGTGTAGTAGAGATAGTCCGGATTCGACTGGTACAGGTTCGGCGCCTTGAACGCACGCGCGATGCCGCCCTTCACCACCCAGTCGCTGTTGATGCGGAACTGCGCATTGAGGCTGGGGCTGGTGTTGTTGCCGAACTGGCTGTGGTGGTCGAAGCGCAGGCCCGGGGTAACGATCCAGCGCTCGCCCAGATAGATGTTGTCTTCCACGAATACGGCGGTGGTCTGCGCATCGGCCTTGCCGCGCGCACGGTCGGCCGACAGCCCCGGGATGCCGCCGCCACTGCTGCTGGACTGGCTCATCGAATACGGGTCGGTCAGGCGGCTGTCGAGGTATTCAAAGCCCAGCGTCCAGATGTTCTCGGCCCCCCCCAGCGTGGTCGGGAAACTCACTTCGCCATCCAGCTGGTAGTTGCGCAGGCGCGAGGTCGACCAGTCGGTGCCGTTGAAGCTGCCCTCCGGGCCACCGGCCAGGCCTTCGTTGATGCGCGAGTTGTTCACCGCTTCCACTGCGGCCGTTACCCGCGAGGTCACGTCCCCCCAGCGGCCGCGATGGGTGATCACGCCGGTGTTGCGGTACATGCGGTTGGTTTCCGCTTCGCCCTCGGCCAAGGCGGCCAGGTCGACTCCGGTCGAGGTACCGGTGGTGCTGACGGCGCGGTCACCGGCGTAGATGTTGCCCTGGCGGCTGGTGCCGGCTTCGAACTCCACCACCTGGTCGGCGGTCACGTCCCAGCGCAGCAGCGCGTTGACGTCGCGGTTCTTGACGCCCTCGCGGCCAGCCGGCGGCACCGCGTTCGGGTTGGTCGCGTACTGGCGGTTGAGGTCCAGTGAGTCGGCGTCGGTCTTGTTGAGATTGCCGTACAGGCGGAACGACAGGGTGTCGGTCATTGGCCCGCTCAGCTGCAGGCCGACGCGCTCGCTGCCGCCTTCGGCGCTGTGCTCGGGCACCAGCCCATACAGGTCGACCGCACCGGTCAGGTCGCCGGTCGGGCGCTTGGTGATGATGTTGACCACGCCGCCGGAGGCACCGGAGCCGTAGCGCGCCGCTGCAGGGCCGCGCAGCACTTCGATGCGCTCGATCATTTCCGCCGGCACCCAGTTGGTATCGCCGCGCGTATTGCGTTCGCCGCTGCGGCCCATGCGCACGGCATCCCGCGCACCGATGCGCTTGCCATCGACCAGGATCAGCGTGTTCTCCGGCCCCATGCCACGCAGGTCGATCTGGCGGTTGTTGCCGTACTGGCCCGAGGCGCTGTTGCCGGTGAGGTTGACGCCCGGCATGGTGCGCAGCAGTTCGGCGATGTCGTTGGCCGGCGGGCGCCTGGCAATGTCCTCGGCGGTGATGGTCGAAGTGCCCAACGCCTGGCGGGCAATCTGCGAGGCAGTGACATGCACCGTGTCGATATCGGTGGCGTCGGTTTCGGCGTGGGCGGTCAGGGCGCTGCCCGCCAGCAGGGCGGCAACGGCGAGCGCCAGCGGGCGCGGCGAAAGGACAACGGCAGGAGACATGATCTGGACCTTCTGGCAGGGCAACGGGGCCTCTGGCAAAGGGCTTGAGGCAACGACGAGGGGGAGTCGGAGCGTCGCCGCAGTCACCTGCGGCCCGATCCGTGCGCGCATTCTCCCATCAATGCGAGTGATTCTCAAATGCGTTCACTCATTGCCGCAGTGGCGCCGATGTGCTTTGCGCACCGTGCAACCCTGCATCGCGCTTAAACTGGCCGGCTTACCTGCCATCAACCGCACGCCACCGCGGCCGATACCCGTGGTTTGTCGTACGCAGCCAGAGATCGACGTGGAACCACCCCAACTGGACGATGCCAGCCAGCCGCTGGCCGAGGCCTGGCAGCACTGCCTGCAACAGGCCGGCCCCGCCGCCACTGCGCTGTTGCACGCGGCCGCCGACGACGCGCCCCCCACACTGGCCCAGCGCTTCTATGACGTCCTGCTGCAGGACCCGCGCGCGCGCCGTTTCCTGTCCCATGAGCAGGTCAAGCAGCGCCTGCAGCCAGCCATGCAGCGCTGGCTCGTGCAGCTGCTGACCACCGATGCCAACGGCATTGCCGCCACCGTCGCCTCGCAACGGCTGATCGGCGATGTGCATGCCCGGGTCGGCATTCCGGTCGATCTGGTGACCCGTGGCGCGCGCGTGCTCAAGCACGAGCTGTTCGTGCGCCTGCGCGATGATGCGCCCGACAGCGCTACCGCGTTCGCCGCCATCGACTGCCTCAGCGCGATCATGGACATCGCCATGGAAGGCATGACCCTGGCCTACACCCATGCCCGCGAGCGCTCCACCCGTGCCGATGCTGCGTACCGGCTGTTCTCACTGGTGCAGAACGTCGGCACCGAGCGCGAGCGCCAGCGGGCACTGCTGCTGGACTGGGAGAACGCCCTGCTCTACGCGTTGGCCGGTCATGTGCAGGCCAGCGACAGCGCCAGCCTGGCCACCTCGGAATTCGGCCTGTGGTTCACCCACAAGGGCATCCCCAGTTTCGGCGAGAGCAGCGAGACCCAGCAGGTCGGCCAGCTGATGGCCCGCATCGACAGCAACCTGCAGCGAGCAAGCAACGATGCCCCGGCGCAGCGACTGGCGGTGCTGCCGGCCATCCGCGAGGACCTGGCCGCCATCCGCACCCTGATGACGCTGCTGTTCGAGCGCATCGGTGAACTGGATGCCGGCAGCGATGCACTGACCAACCTGCTCAACCGCCGCTTCCTGCCAACGGTGCTACGCCGTGAGATCGAACTGGCCACGCGCAACCGCACACCGTTCTCGCTGCTGCTGCTCGACCTGGATCACTTCAAGGCGATCAACGACGGCCACGGCCACGATGCCGGCGACCGCGCGTTGCAGCACGTCGCCGGCCTGCTCGGCCAACTCACGCGCGGCAGCGACTACCTGTTCCGCTATGGCGGCGAGGAGTTCGTGGTGGTGCTGGTCGCGGCCAGCGAGTCGCAGGCCGCGGTGATCGCCGAAAGCCTGCGCCGGCAGATCGCGCAGTCGCCGGTGGCGTTGGCCAACGGCCAGGTACTGTCACTGACCGCCAGCATCGGCGTGGCCGGCCACGATGGCCACCCGGACTACGAGCGGCTGATGGCACGTGCCGACGCGGCGATGTACGAGGCCAAGCGCAGCGGCCGCAACCGCGTGGTGGTGGCCAGTGCGGACCTGCAGGAAGCCCCGGGACGGCGCGCACTGCAGCGTTGACGGCATGCCGACGCTACCGACAGCCGGCTCTACCGATACAGGTGGTAGCCGCTGCTGTCACCGCCACCACCCGCCCCCCCGCCCACCACAGCAACGCCAGCGCCGCGATGCCGGCGCCCAGCAGGCACACCGCGGGCCAGCCATGCCGGGCCTGCATCCAGGGCCCGGCAGCCGCACCAGCACCACTGCCCACCGCATAGAACAGCATGTACAGCGCCACCAGGCGCCCATGCTGTTCTGCCGGTGCACGCAGCAGCAGCGCCTGGTTCGATACGTGCAGTGCCTGCCCACCGAGGTCGAGCACGATGACGCCCAGCAGCAGCAACGACAGCGACTGCGACAGGCCCAGCAGCGGCCACCAGGCGGCAAGCATCAGCAGTAATGCGCCAAGGCTGACCCGACCAGTGAAACCGCGGTCCATCCAGTGCCCGACCCGCGCCGCCATCAATGCGCCCACTACGCCGGCCAGGCCGAGCGCACCGATGGCCGCGGTGGACCACTGCAAAGGAGGCGCCGACAACGGCAGCGGCGCCGCCGCCCAGAACACGTTGAGGCCAGCAAACAACAACAGAGCCAGCGGCCCACGCTCGCGCAGCGTGCGGTCCCGGCGCAGCATGCCCAGCATCGAACCCAGCAGTTCGCGCCAACGCGGTGGTAGCACCGGTACCGGCACCGCCGGCAGGCGCCGCCACAACAGTAACGCCAAGGCCCCCATCACCGCTGCCGACAGCAGGTAGACCGCCCGCCAGCCGATGGTGGCTGCGACCGCACCCGATACCACGCGCGCCAACAGCAGGCCGATGAACACACCGCCCTGCACCACACCGACCACGCGACCGCGCTGCTCGGGCGGTGCCAGCATGGCGGTGTAGGCGATCAGGCCCTGGGTCAGCGCCGTGCCCAGCAGGCCGGCCAGCAGCATGCCCGACAACAGCCAGCCCGCCGTGCGTGCCGATGCCAACCACAGCAAGCCCAGCACCAACGCCATCAACTGCAGCCGCAGCAGGCGTCGCCGGTCACCACGATCGGCCAGCGGCAGCAAGCCAAGCAACGCCAGCACGCTACCGGCCTGGGTAGCAGCCAGCACCGCGCCGGCCACGGCACGGTCCAGCGCAAAGGCACATGCAAGCTGATCCAACAGTGGCTGTGCGTAATAAACGTTGGCGACGCTGGCGCCGGCGGCAACCGCAAGCAGGACCTGCAGCGGGCGGGGAAGCGATGTGGCACTCATGATGTGGTTGCAATTTAAAACTTGATGCAGGCTACCGACATTGGTTTTAAACTGCAACCACATTCGGAGATTCCCAGCATGCACGCCGACAGCCCCTGCCCCGTCGCCCGCAGCGCCGATCTGCTCGGTGACCGCTGGGCATTGCTGGTGATCCGCGACGCGTTCGACGGCATCACCCGCTTCGGTGATTTCCAGCGCAGCCTCGGCGCGGCGCGCAACATCCTCAGCGACCGCCTGCGGCGGCTGGTCGAGGCCGGCATCCTGCGGCTGCAGCCGGCCTCCGATGGAACGGCCTACCAGGAGTACGTGCTCACCGCCGCTGGCCAGGAACTGTTCCCGCTGCTGGTCGCACTGCGCCAGTGGGGAGAGCGCCATCGCTTCGAGGCCGGTGAAGCCCATTCGCAGCTGATCGAATCCAGCACGCGGCGACCGCTGCCCTACATGCAACCGCACGGGCGCGACGGTCAGCCCCTGCAGGCCGCCGCGACCCGCGTGCGCAAGCTCAAGGACGACGGGCGCGGCGCCTGATCCGCCCATTCGCGCACACCACGATCCGGCCGCGCCGGTTAGCATCGGATGTTTCCGCCGCCGGACGCCGCCGATGCCGCGCTATCGCCCTTCCCTGATGACCGCCCTGCTGCTGCCGCTGCTGGCCTGCGGCGCCGGAGCCATGCAGGCCCGCGAAGTTGTCGCGCCCGCCGGCCACGTGCAGGCCGATGGTCCCTATGTGTTCCGCGAGGGCACGCAGTTGCAGGCCAAGTGGATCTGCGACGACAAGGTCGAGTCGCACACGCTGGCCGCGCAGGCTGCAGGCACCGATATCGCCCCACGCTGCGGCTACGGGCACACCGTGCGTGTGGCCGCGCCGGATGCACCTTCGATCTCCGTACTGCCGGCCACGCCGCGCATCGTCGCCCTGTCCGACATCCACGGCCAGTACGGGCTGCTGGTGCGCCTGCTGCGCGCCAACAAGGTGATCGATGCGCAGGACCGCTGGGCGCTGGGCACCAGCACCCTGGTCGTTGCCGGCGATGTGTTCGATCGTGGCCCGCAGGTGACCGAAGCCTTCTGGCTGCTGTATGGCCTGCAGCAGCAGGCGGCAGCCGCCGGAGGCGCGGTGCACTTCGTGCTCGGCAAC
Organism: Stenotrophomonas sp. SMYL41; assembly: GCF_036319965.1. Taxonomy (NCBI): domain Bacteria; kingdom Pseudomonadati; phylum Pseudomonadota; class Gammaproteobacteria; order Lysobacterales; family Lysobacteraceae; genus Stenotrophomonas; species Stenotrophomonas sp. SMYL41. The sequence goes on from NZ_JAWIRX010000004.1 coordinate 296,946, forward strand.
CACGAGACCATGGTGCTGTACGACGACCTGCGCTACGTCAACCCGAAGTACCTGCGCAGCGCCCAGCTGCTCGGCCAAAGCTACCCGAAGCTGTACGGTGCCGATTCGGTGATCGGGCAGTGGCTGCGTACCCGCCCGGTGCTGCTGAAGATCGGCGACACCCTGTTCCTGCACGGCGGCATCTCGCCCGAGGCGGTGGAACTGGCGCTGGACCCGGCGCGCACCAACGCGGCCTACCAGGCGTCACTGGGCCTGCCCAAGGCCGAGGTGAAGGCCGACCCGGCCACTGCGCCGTTGTATGACGGCAAGACCAGCCCGATCTGGTACCGCGGCTACTTCGATGGACGCCTCGACGCGGCGGGTGTACAGGCAGTGCTTGACCGCCTGCAGCTCAAGCGCATCGTCGTCGGCCACACCTCGATGCCCCACGTCAGCAGCTTCCATGGCGACCACGTGATCGCCATCGACAGCAGCATCAAGAACGGCGAGAACGGCGAACTGCTGTTCATCGAGGAAGGCAGGCTAAGCCGTGGCCTGCTGGATGGCTCACGGGTGCCGCTGGCACAAGGCAAGCCCGGCCTGCAGGACTGAATGGCGGGACAGCGCGACGGCCGCCGGCGGTGCCGCCGCGCTCCACCTTCAGCCGGTTTGCCGCTACCCTCGGCAACCGAGAGGCCCACCCCGTCCTTCCGGTGGGCCTGACCGTCACAGGAGCCCCCCGCGCATGCGCGTTCTGATTGCTGAAGACGACCCGGATATCGCCTCCGGCCTGTGCGCCTCGCTGCGCCGGCAGGGGCACGTGGTTGACCACGTCGACAACGGTGCGCACGCCGACGCTGCACTGGGCTCGACCCAGTACGCATTGCTGGTGCTGGACCTGGGCCTGCCACAGCTGGACGGCCGCGACGTGCTGCAGCGCCTGCGCCAGCGCGGTGATGGCCTGGCGGTGCTGGTGGTGACCGCCCGCGATGGCCTGGCCGAACGCGTGCGCGTGCTCGACCTCGGCGCCGACGACTACCTGGTGAAGCCGTTCGCACTGGACGAATTCGAAGCACGCGTGCGCGCACAGCTGCGCCGGGTCACCAGCAATGGCAACCCGGACCTGCGCATCGGCCGCCTGCGGCTGGACCTGGCCGGGCACCGCGTATGGATCGACGACCAGCCGCTGGAACTGACCGCACGCGAGTTCGGCCTGCTGTCGGCGCTGGCGGTACGCGCCGAGCGCATCGTCTCGCGCGCGCAGCTGGTGGAAGCACTGTGCGACTGGGGCCAGGACCTCACCGACAACGGCCTGGACATCGCCCTGCACCGCCTGCGCCGCAAGCTGCAACCCGGTGGCATGGGCATCCGCACCGTGCGCGGGCTGGGCTACATGCTGGAAGACGCGCAGGACGAAAGCGCCTCGTGATCAGTGGCCCCCCCAGCCTGCGCCGACGCCTGCTCGCCTTCCTGGCGTTGCCGATGCTGGGCCTGCTCACCTTCAATACGATCCTGGCCTATTACGTTGCGCTGGACTATTCCAACCGCATCCATGACCGCAACCTGATCGATGACACGCATTCGTTCGCGCAGATGCTGAGCACCATGCCGGTGACCAGCGACCTGTCTCCGCAGGCACGCTTCCTGATCGAGTACGACCCCGACGGCCATCGCTACTTCAACGTCGACAGCAGCCGCATGGGTACGCTCAGCGGCAACGCGGACTTCAGCCCGTACGCCCCTTCGCAGGACTGCACCGGTGTGCATCCGGCGCTGTACGACGGCAACCTCAATGGCCAGCAGGTGCGCATGGCCACCGTCTGCACGCAGGCGATGAACGACCCGCAGGACCAGCTGGCGGTGACCGTGGCCGAAAGCATGGCCGACCGCCGCCAGCGTGCGCGCGAGATCCTGATGATCATCATTCCGCTGATGACCATGCTGGCGCTGGGCACCGCCGCCCTGGTCTGGTTCGGCGTGACCTACGGCCTGCGCATCCTGACCCCGCTGAGGACCCGCCTGGCGCAGCGCCGCGGCGAACTGGCGCCGATCTCCGATGCCGACGTACCGGAGGAAATCCAGCCGCTGATCAGCACCATCGACGATCTGTTTGCCCGCCAGGCGGAAATGATCACGCTGCAGAACCGTTTCATCGCCGATGCCGCGCACCAGCTGCGCTCGCCATTGGCCGGCATGGCCCTGCACGTGGATCAGGCGCTGGCGCATGGTGACCCGGACACGGTGCGCGAAGCACTGCAGCACATCCGCCGGCTCAACCAGCGCACCGCGCGGGTCAGCACCCAGCTGCTGGCATTGAGCCGGGCGCAGACCGTCCCGGAAACCGTGGAAGCGCTGGACCTGTGCGAACGGGTGCCGCACTGGGTCCGGATGCGCGTGCCCGAAGCCATCCGCGATGGCATTGATCTGGGTTACCGCGGCAGCCCTCGCCCGCTGCGCGTGCTCGGCAACGGTGCCCAGCTGCAGGAGGCCCTGGACAACCTGATCGACAATGCGCTGCGCTATGCCGGCCGCGGCGCGACCGTCACGGTCGGCGTGCACGCGCTGGACGACAATGACGTCGAGCTGTATGTGGAGGACAACGGACCCGGCGTACCCGAGGACGTGATGCCGCGGCTGGGCGAGCGCTTCTTCCGCGCGCCCGGCACCACCGCCAGCGGCACCGGCCTGGGCCTGGCCATCGCCCACGAAGCGGTGGAGCACTTCGGCGGCCGCCTGACCTTCCTCAATCGTGCCGGCGGGGGCCTCAAGGTTGCCATCACGCTGCCGCTGCTGAAGGCCCCCTGACCCGGACCGGGGCGCTGAAAGGCTGGCGAAAATCGCGCTTGCGATCCTGACCATCCCCACTGCCGTCCCGGAGCCGCCAGGTGACCGAATCGCACGACTTCTTCCTCCCCGGTGGCCCGCAGGGCGTGCTGCTGGTCCACGGCCTGACCGGCACCCCGGCGGAAATGCGCATGCTGGGAAAGGGCCTGAACAACGCCGGCTTCACCGTCCACGGCGTGCAGCTGCCCGGCCATTGCGGCACCGTGGATGACCTGCTGGCGACCACCTGGGAACAGTGGTACCAGGGTGTGGAAGATGCGGCGGCGAGCCTGCGTGGCAAGGTCGACCAGCTGTTCGTCGGTGGTCTGTCGATGGGTGCGGTACTGTCGCTGGCGCTGGCCGCGCGCCGCCCCGAGTGGGTGTCCGGCGTCGGCGTTTACGGCGCCACCTTCCGCTATGACGGCTGGAACATTCCCGCCGTGGCCCGCTTCTCGTTCCTGCTGCCGTGGTTCAAGCGCTTCAACATCGGCCGCGACCGCATGTTCATGGAAGAACCGCCGTACGGCCTGCGCGACGAACGCCTGCGCGCACAGGTCAGCGCCGCCATGCTGTCCGGCGACAGCGCTGCCGCCGGCCTTCCGGGCAACCCCTGGCACGCGTTGGCCGAGATGCGCGCCCTGAGCAACTGGACCCGCCGCCACCTGCACCAGGTCACTGCACCGTGCCTGGTGATGCACGCCCGCGAAGACGACGTGGCCAGCATGGGCAACGCCGAGCTGGTGATGTCGCGGGTCAGCGGCCCGAAGGAACTGGTGGTACTGGAAGACAGCTACCACATGATCACCATCGACCGCGAACGCCGCGACGTGATCCGCCGCAGCGCGCGCTTCTTCACCGAAATCGGTGAACGCAGCGGCGTCCTCAAGGCGGTAGCCTGAAATGGGAGCACTCGCCACGCTGCTGTGGCTGGCCAATGTCGTGCTCGATACCGGTGGCCAGCTCGCCTTCAAGGCCGCCGCCAGCGACCCGCAGGACGGCGAAGGATCGCAACGCTGGAAACACATGCTCAGCCGCCCCTGGCTGTGGATCGGCATCGCCTGCTATGTACTTGAGTTCGTCGCCTGGATCGCGTTCCTGTCACTGGTACCGCTGTCCAAGGGCGTGCTGCTGGGCTCGATCAACATCGTGGCGCTGATGATCGCCGGCCGCTTCCTGTTCCGCGAGAAACTCACGCCATTGCGGGTAACCGGCATGCTGCTGGTCACTGCGGGCGTGGCGGTGGTGGGGGCCGGCTCATGAGGCGCCTGTATGTGATCGGCTTCCCTCTGCTGATGGCCTTCGACACGCTGGCCCAGCTGTGCTTCAAGTATGCCGGTGATGCGGCGCTGCCGGTCGAGGCCAACACGGCATGGCTGCTGCGCGTGCTGTCGCAGCCCTGGGTGTACGGTGCCATCCTTGGCTACGTCGGTGCATTTTTCACCTGGATGAGCCTGCTGCGCCACGCACCCATCGGCCCTGCTTTCGCGGCTTCGCACCTGGAAGTGATCAGCGTGCTGCTGCTGTCGGCGTGGCTGTTGAACGAACCACTGACCCTGCACCACCTGGTGGGCGCGGTACTGATCGTGGCCGGCATCGTCTGCCTCGGCCGCGCCGAAGCGGATGACCCGCACAGCCCCGCCGAAAGCACCTCGTGAGCGGGCTGCGATGAACCTGTTCGCGCGCGAACTGCCTCCGACCGCCGGCCTGCCGATGCAGGCCAGCGACTTCCTCCCGGGGGGCGGCGACCTGCGCGACATCCTGGCCCACCAGCTCGGCACACCGCCGCTGCAGCTGACCTGTTCCGGCACCCACGCGCTGCTGATCGCGCTGCGCACCTTGCGCAAGCGTGCGCCCCAGCGCGATACCGTGATCCTGCCGGCCTACACCTGCCCGCTGGTGCCGATTGCCGTGCACAGCCTCGGCCTGCGCGTGCAACTGTGTGATACCCGCCGCGGCCACTTCGACTTTGATCCGGCACAGCTCTCGCGCCTGGCCGACGCACGCACGTTGGCGATCCTGCCCACGCACCTGGGCGGGCGCATCGCCGATGTCGAACTGGCCAATGACATCGCGCGTGGCGCCGGTGCCTGGGTCATCGAAGATGCCGCGCAGGCGCTGGGCGCCCGGGTCGGCAACAGCAGTGTCGGCCTGCGTGGCGATATCGGATTCTTCAGCCTGGCCGCCGGCAAGGGGCTGAGCCTGCACGAAGGCGGCCTGCTGGTCAGCCGCGATGACGAGCTGCGTGCCGCGCTGGCCGAACATGCCGCCGAGCAGGTGCGTTTCAGCCTGCGCTGGGAGCTGCTTCGCAGCGTGCAGCTGCTGGGCCTTGCCGCCTGCTACCGCCCCTCGCTGCTGTCGCTGGTGTACGGCAATCCACTGCGTAGCGCACTGCAGCGTGGCGATCTGGAAGAAGCAGTCGGTGACATCTTCCCGCTGGACATCCCGCAGCACCGGGTCAGCCAATGGCGGCAGAACATCGGCGCCCATGCTGCACGGCGGCTGCCTGCGTTCCTGCAGGCCGGGCGCCTGCGCGCATTGCAGCTGCGTGTGCAGCTGGCACAGCTGCCGGCCGTGGAGGTGGTCGATGGCCTGGCGGGCACCGGCGGCACCTGGCCGATGCTGATGCTGCTGCTGCCCAGCCAGCGCGCGCGCGATGCCGCGTTGGACGAACTGTGGCCGCGCGGCCTCGGTGCCAGCCGCATGTTCATCCATGCCCTGCCCGACTACGCCTACCTGCGTGGCATCGTGCCGCAGGACGACATGCCGAACGCGCGCGACTTCGCTGCACGCATGCTGACCCTCGGCAACAGCGCCTGGCAGACCCAGGAAGAGACCGCGCAGATCCTGCGCGCACTGGCTGCAGCGCAGCCCTGAAACCGCGATTTCCGGGGCATTGCGCCTGTTCAGGGCACTCGATTCCTGAACACTTTCCTCATCCTGCGGTGCAGGCTTTCAACAGGAAAGGAACGAGAAAGGCTGCCTGCCTACATTGAGCCTGCCCCGGCACCGTGCCGGACGACTTTCTCATCGACGGACCTGCCATGCACTGGAGCATCCTGTGTGACTTCGACGGCACCATCAGCCTCGAAGATGTCATCGACTCGCTGCTGGAGAAGTACGGCCAGCCGGGGTGGCAGGAACTGGAAGACCAGTGGAAGTCGGGAAAGATCGGCTCGCGTGAATGCATGCAGGGCCAGGTTCGGCTGCTGGAACTGGACCCGGCCACGCTCGACGCACACCTGGACCAGGTACAGATCGACCCGGGCTTCGCTGCCTTCGTCGCCCGCGCCGAGCAGCTGGGCCTGCCACTGCGCATCGTCAGCGACGGCCTGGACTACGCGATCCACCGCATCCTCGCCAACCACGGCCTGCCGCCGTTGCCGGTGGTGGCCAACCACCTGCGCTGGTGCGAAGACCATTGGGAACTGGAATCGCCCTACCAGGCCGAAGGGTGCCGCAGCGGTACCTGCAAGTGCACCTGCGCCGCGCAGGCACGTGCCAACCAGGCACCGCGCGTGCTGATGATCGGCGACGGCAGTTCCGACTTCTGCGTGTCCGAAGATGCCGACTTCGTGTTCGCCAAGCGTCGCCTCATCACCCATTGCACGAACGCCGGCATCGAGCATGCCGCCATCGACACCTTCCACGATGCAATCGCACTGCTGCCGCGCTTGCTCGATGGCAGCCTGCTGCAGCCACGTCGCCTCGACGCCAGCCCACCGCCCGCCGGACTGCCCCTGCTGCTGGCCACCGCCTGAGCACGCCCCCCCCTTCCCCCTTTCGAACGTCCTTCACGGAACCGAACTGCATGAACATTTTTGACAAGAACGCCGACGCCGCTGCCCTCGACGCGCAGCTGCTGGCAGACGAAGCCCGCTACAGCTCCTTCGGCGATACCGTCCACTACGTCGACCCGCCGAAGATCTTCCAGCGTGGCGAAGGCAGCTACATGTTCGACGGCGCGGGCGTGCCCTACCTCGACCTGCAGATGTGGTACTCGGCCTGCAACTTCGGCTACAGCAACAAGCGCCTGAACGACGCGCTGAAGGACCAGATCGACACCCTGCCGCAGGTCGCCAGCCAGTACCTGCACCCGACCCGCGTGCAGCTGGCCAAGACCATTGCCGTGGACATGCACGAAAAGTTCGGCCTCGACGGCCGCGTGCACTTCAACGTCGGCGGCGCGCAGGCCGTTGAAGACTCGCTGAAGATCGTGCGCAACGCCCGCGGCGGCAAGAGCCTGATGTTCGCCTTCGAAGGTGGCTACCACGGGCGTACCCTGGGTGCCTCGTCGATCACCTCCAGCTACCGCTACCGCCGCCGCTACGGCCACTTCGGCGAGCGCGCGATGTTCATTCCGTTCCCGTACCCCTTCCGTCGCCCGAAGGGCATGACCCCGGACGAGTACTCCGACCACTGCGTCTGGCAGTTCGAGCGCCTGTTCGAAAGCGAATACAACGGCGTGTGGGATCCCAAGGTCGGCCAGGCCGAATACGCCGCGTTCTACGTCGAGCCGATCCAGGGCACCGGCGGCTACGTCATCCCGCCGCGCAACTTCTTCACCGGCCTCAAGCGCGTGCTGGACAAGTACGGCATCCTGATGGTCGTCGATGAGATCCAGATGGGCTTCTGGCGCACCGGCAAGCTGTGGTCGATCGAGCACTTCGGCGTGACCCCGGACGTGCTGGTGTTCGGCAAGGCGCTGACCAACGGCCTGAACCCGCTGTCGGGCCTGTGGGCGCGCGAAGAGCTGATCAACCCGACCGTGTTCCCGCCGGGCTCCACCCACTCCACCTTCAACTCCAACCCGCTGGGCACCCGCATGGGCCTGGAAGTGCTGAAGCTGGGCAAGGAAATGGATTACGAGCGCACCGTGCCGGAAAAGGGCGCGTACTTCCTCGACGGCCTGCGTGGCCTGCAGAAGCGCCACCCGGAAATCGGCGACGTCGACGGCCTGGGCCTGGCCCTGCGCGCCGAGATCTGCCAGACCGACGGCTACACCCCGAACAAGGAACTGCTGGACCGCATGGTCGACATCGGCCTGGCCGGTGACCTGCTGCACGATGGCAAGCGCATGGGCCTCGTACTCGACGTGGGTGGCTGGTACAAGAACGTGATCACCTTCGCGCCGTCGCTGGACATCAGCTACCAGGAGATCGACCTGGCGATCACCCTGCTCGACCAGGCGCTGACCAAGGCCAAGGGCTGAGGTCGATGCGCTGCCGGTTCCCGTGCCGATGGAGATGACGTCACGCGCGTCCAGCACCGCGCTGGAACCGGCCGCGCTGCTGGAGGGCTTCCTGGCCCACCCGCCGCACGGGTTCGAGGCGGGCCGCCTTCCCAGCGGCCTGCCGACCTTCCGTGCGCCGCTGGACCTGACCACCACGATGGATGACGACCTGCGCGGCAAGCTGCTTGGCCTGCCGCTGTCGCGCCTGTGGCGGCCCTGGATCACCTGGAAGACCCGCTTCGTCGGTGCCACCAGCACCGAGTACACCCCGCTGCCCGCGCACGTCGCACCAGAGGCTTTGGCCGAGGACGTGACGCGTCACGCGACCGGCGATACCCGGCTGCTGGTGGTCAAGGACCTGGCGATCGATTCGCCGCTGCTGGACGACGCCGCCAATGCACACAGCGGTGCCTTCCTGCAGGCGCTGCTGGCACGCGGCTTCGTCGAACTGGAAGGCATGCCGCTGGCCTGGGTGGCGATCGATTTCGATTCACTCGATGGCTATCTCGGACGCCTGTCGTCCTCGCGCCGCAAGAACATCCGGCGCAAGCTGCGCTCGCGTGACGAGCTGCAGGTCGAGTGCATCGCCACCGGTGATCCGGCCCTGGCCGACCCGCAGCTGCAGGCCGAACTGCATGCGCTGTACCTGGGCGTGTACGCACAGAGCGCCGTGCATTTCGACCAGCTCGACCTGCCTTATTTCCAGTACCTGCTGGCCGACAGCCTGGGCCAGGGACGGATGTTCCTGTACCGCAACCAAGGCCAGCTGATCGGCTGGAACCTGTGCTACGTGCATGCCGGCAAGCTGGTGGACAAGTACATCGGCCTGGCTTATCCGCAGTCGCGCGAGCACAACCTGTACGCGGTCAGCTGGATGCACAACCTCGAGTACGCGCTGCAGCACGGCCTGAGCCACTACGTGGCCGGCTGGACCGACTCGCGGATCAAGGCCGAGCTGGGCGCCCGCTTCACCTCCACCCGGCACGCGGTCCACGCACGCTCGCCGCTGCTGCGCGCCGCCCTGCGCAAGCTGGCCCCGCATCTGCAGGGCGAACCTGATGGAGGCGGTTGAACGATGCCATTGCGCTCCCCGTTGATCCTGGACCTGGACGGTGGCGTGCTGCCGCTGCCCCAAGCGCAGACCCTGGCCCTGCCGCAGTGGCACGATCCGCTGCGGTTCGCCTGCAGCAATACGACGCTGGGCCGTTTCGCGGCGGAAGTGCTGGCAGCGCTGCCGGCCCAGCTCGGCACGGTGATGCTCGGAAGTGGCGACTTCCATCACCTCAGCCTGCCGCTGCTGCAGCGCATGCGCGCGCAGGAACCGTTCCAGCTGGTGGTGCTGGACAACCATCCGGACAACATGCGTTTCCCGTTCGGCATGCACTGCGGATCGTGGGTGAACGCCGCCAGCAAGCTGCCGCAGATCTCGCACATCCACGTGCTCGGCATCACCTCCAGCGACATCGGCCTCGGCCATGCCTGGGAGAACCACTGGCGTCCGCTGATGGGCAGGCGGTTGACGTACTGGTGCATGGACGTGGACGTGGGCTGGGGTCAGCGCCTCGGCATGGGCCACGCCTTCCGCCGTTTCGAGCATCCCGAAGCGCTGGTGGCCGCATTCGCCGCAGAGCAGGCGAAGTCGCCACAGCCGACCTACCTGTCGATCGACAAGGACGTGTTCGCCGAGAACGTCGCCCGCAGCAACTGGGACCAGGGCCGCTTCCAGCTGGAACACGCACTGGTGGTGATCGAAGCGCTGCGCGCCGGCGGCCTGGTCGGCAGTGACATCACCGGCGAAGTGTCGCTGGCCAACTACCGGAGCCGCTTCAAGCGCTGGCTGTCCTCGCTGGATGGCCAGCCCGACATCAGCGCCGACGATCTGCCGGTGTGGCAGGCACGGCACCAGCAGGTGAACCGTGAACTGCTGGCGGCGATGGCCGCCGTGCCGACGGCCTGCTGACCGCTTCCGGTAGTGCCGGCCATTGGCCCGGCAACTTCCTGTTCCCGGGCTCACGAGGATGCCGGCCCACAGCCGGCACTACACTGGATGCCCGCCCCATGAGCTCTCGTCATGCCCCAGACCGTCATCCCGCAACTGCGCATGCGCCATGCCGACACCACCCTACCGTTCTACGTGCAGGGGCTGGGTTTCGTGGTCGACTGGGAACACCGCTTCGAACCTGGCTTCCCGCTGTTCGCCCAGCTCACGCGCGACGGCCAGACGATCTTCCTTACCGAGCACAGCGGCGACTGCGAGGTCGGCGGCGCGGTGTACTTCATCGTTGAGGACGTCGACGCCCTGCATCGCGCCTTCAGCGCTGCGGGCGTACCCATCGAACAGCCGCCGCATGACACCGAATGGGGCAGCCGCGAGATGCTGCTGCGTGACCCCGACGGCAACCGCCTGCGCTTCGCCACCGACGCCAGCTGAACCGGGCGGCCTTGAGCTGGATATACGAAACATATACGCTTCGTATACTCACTGATCCAGGACCGCCCATGGGCATCGTCAACATCGATGACACCCTGCACGACCAGCTGCGCCGTGCCTGCACCGTCTCCAGCCGCTCGATCAACGCCCAGGCCAACTTCTGGATCCGGGTCGGCATGCTGTGCGAGATGAACCCCACGCTGAGCTTCCAGGACATCGTCGCCAGCGAACTGCGGGCAGCCGGCGTACAGCCGCAGGCGCTGGCCCCCGGGCGGGCGTGACGTGGCGATCATCAAGCGCCCCGACGAGATCGCGCTGATGGCCGAATCCGGGCGCCTGCTGGCGCAGGTGTTCGCCGCACTCGACCGGCTACCGCTGCAGGGTCGCAGCACCATGGAGATCAACGATTTCGTCGAACGCATGATCGTCGATGAGTTGCAGGCGCGACCGGCCAGCAAGGGGCAGTACGGCTTCCCGTATGTGCTCAACACCTCGATCGACAACGTGATCTGCCACGGCGTACCCAGCACCACCGACGTGCTGCGCAACGGCCAGATCGTCAACCTCGACATCACCCTGGAGAAGAACGGCTACATCGCCGATTCCAGCACCACCTACCTGGTGGGCGAGGCCAACTACGCGGCGCGCAGGCTGGTGCAGGCCACCTACCAGGCGATGTGGAAAGGCATCGCTGCGGTGCGCCCCGGCGCGCGCCTGGGCGACATCGGCCACGCCATCGCCCGCCATGCACGCAGCCAGGGTTATAGCGTGGTGAAGGAATACTGCGGCCATGGCATCGGCCAGGAGATGCACGAGGAACCGCAGATCCTGCACTACGGCCATCCCAACACCGGCATGGTGCTGGAAGAAGGCATGGTGTTCACCATCGAGCCGATGCTCAACCAAGGCAAGCCGGCCATCCGCCAACAGCCGGACGAATGGCCGGTCTACACCCGCGACGGCAAGCTGTCGGCGCAGTTCGAGCACACCGTGGCAGTTACCCGCAGCGGCGTGCGCGTGCTGACCCTGCGCCCCGGCGAAACGCCGTTGTGCGCGATGGACGCGGCCTAGAGCGGGCGCAACAGCAGCAGCGTGGCGAGGCAGAACATGAAGATCGCCACGCCGGCGTCCAGCACGCGCCAGGCGCCCGGCCTGCGGAACACCGGCTGCAACAGGCGCGCGCCATAGCCCAGCGTGCAGAACCAGGCCACGCTGGCGGCGCAGGCACCGGCGGCGAAGGCCCAGCGCAGGTCACCGGGATAGCGCGTGGACAGGCTGCCCAGCAGCACCACGGTATCCAGGTAGACATGCGGGTTGAGCAGGGTGAAGGCCAGGCAGGTCAGCAGTACCTGGCGTCCGGTGCCGCCCTGCCCCTCGGCGGCAGACAGCGCACTGCCACCGCGCCACGCCCGCAGCCCGGCCTGCAGGCCGTACCAGAGCAGGAACGCCGCGCCACCGAAACGCAGCACCTGCAGCAGCAGTGGCCACTGCAGCACCAGCGCGCCCATGCCGCCGACGCCAGCCAGGATCAGCGCGATGTCTGCGCCGGCACAGGCCAGCACCACCCTGCCCACATGGCGCTGCTGCAGGCCCTGGCGCAGCACGAAGGCGTTCTGCGCACCGATGGCGATGATCAGGCCGGCACCTGCGAACAGGCCGGCGGCGGTAGCGGCGATCCACATCAGGACAGGCCAGGCAGCAAGGGGACGCGCAGGGTGCGGCCGCCGCCCCTGTTTAGACAATCTGATTTTTCTTTATCCTGTGCAGCAAAACTGAAGAGGCTCCGGCATGGATCTGGTACATCCGCAACTGGCCGCGTTTGCCGCGGTGCTGGAGGAAGGCAGCTTCGAGGCTGCGGCACGCCGCCTGTCGATCAGCCCGTCGGCCCTGTCGCAGCGGATCAAGGCGCTGGAGGACAGGCTCGGGCAGGTCCTGGTAGTGCGCCAGGCACCGTGCCGGCCGACCGCGGCGGGTGAAGCGCTGCTGCGGCGGGTACGACCGATGCAGGCACTGGAAGCCGAGGCGCTGGCCGAGCTGCTGCCCGAGCGTGGCAGCGACGCTGCGCGCACGCCGATCCCGCTGGCGGTCAACGACGACTCGCTCGATACCTGGTTCGTACCGGCCATCGCCGACCTGCACCAGCGCCACGGTTACCTGTTCGACCTGCGCATGGACGACCAGGACCACACCCTGCAGCTGCTGCGCGATGGCAGCGTGCTCGGCGCGGTCACTGCCGAAGGCCAACCGGTGAAGGGATGCAACGTGCACCCACTCGGCGCGATGCGCTACCACGCCATCGCCTCGCCCGGCTTCGCCCGCCAGTACTTCCGCGACGGCATGCAGGCTGCGGCCCTGGTGCGCGCGCCGATGCTGGTGTTCAACCGCAAGGATGAACTGCAGTGGCGTTTCGTGCGGCGACTGACCCGCGCGCGGCTGCAGCCACCGTTACACTACCTGCCCTCCTCCACCGGTTTCGTCGAAGCCGCCGCGTGCGGACTCGGCTGGGGCATGGCCCCGGAAACCCTGGTCGCGCCCGCGGTGCGCGCCGGACGCGTGGTGGTACTGGAACCCCGTCGCTGGCTCGATGTGCCGCTGTACTGGCAGCATGCCGCCGTGCGCTCAAGCACGCTGCAGCACATCACCCAGGCGCTGCGCACTGCGGCCAGCGGCACCCTTCGTTGAGGACACACCGATGATCGCAGACCCGGGCTTCACGCCGCGCGCACTACCGTTTGCGCACTTCATTACCACTGGGACGGCATGGGCGTGATCGGCCGACGTACAAGGACGCACCGCGCGAAGGCCGTGCTGGGGCTGGCGCTGGCAACCTGCCTGCCATTCGCTGCGCCCGCGCAGAGCAACACCGACGCACCCGCATTGGACTGGGAACAGGCACGGCAACGCCTGGAGCAGGTCTCCGATGCGCTGGCCGCCGCCGACGCCGCCGTGCGCAACAAGCAGGACCTGCAGGACGCGACCCGCCTGCTGCGCCTGCCGGAGATCACCGGCGAAGTGCGCCGACTGCAGTTCCAGAAGACCCTCACCCTGCCACTGGGTTCACTGGCACCGGTGGCCGAGGCCTATGGCATCGACTCGCCGCTGTCGTTCACCGAACGCGACTGGCGTACCCGCCCGGTGGTGACCGCGGTGCTGCCGCTGTACACCGGCGGCGTGATTCCGGCCGCGCAACGTGCGGCCAGCGCCGCGCACGAACAGGCCAGTGCCGAGCGCGAAGCCCAGCGTCAATCGTTGACCGTGCAGCTGGCCCAGGCCTATTTCGGCCAACGCTTGGCCGAGCAAGCGGTGGACGTGCGCCGCGACGTGCGCGATGGCCTCAACCGCCACCTCTCCGACGCAGAGAAGCTGGAACGCGAGGGCTTCGCCACCCGCGCCCAGCGCCTGCAGGCCACCGTGGCCCGTGACAAGGCCGAGCGCGAATACCAGAAGACGGTGAACGACCTGGCCACGCTGAAGGCCGCGTTGGCCACGCTGCTGCGCAGTGGCGGCGAGGTGCAGCCGGTGTCACCGCTGTTCGTGCAGCGCGTGCCACTGGAACCGGTGGCCAGCTTCGAGCGCACCGCGCAGGCACGCCAGCCGCAGATCGCACGCCTGCGCGCGATGGTGGCGCAGGCCGAACAGGGCGTGCGCGTGCAGCAGGCCAAGCTGAAGCCGCAGATCTTCGCCTTCGGCCAGTACGACTTCCGCCGCCGCGACGAGATGCTGACCGATCCGGACTGGGCGTTCGGCATCGGCCTGAAGTACACCTTCCTGTCGCCGAACTCGCGGCCGGCGCAGATCAGCGCCGCGCGTGCGCAGCAGGACCAGGCCGAAGCGGGCCTGCGCGAGGCCGAGAACCAGGTCGCACTGGGCGTGCGCAAGGCCTGGAACGAGCTGGAAACCGCGCGCCAGCAGTACGTGCTGCTCGACAGCAGCATTGCCCAGGCACAGGAAAACCTGCGCCTGCAGGAGCTGGCGTTCCGCGAAGGCCAGGCCACCTCGCTGGATGTGATCGACGCGCGGCTCGGCCTCGGCGGCGCCCGCGTCGAGCGCGCACAGGCCGCCTACCAATACGATATTGCGCTGGCACAGTTGCTGGAGGTCAGTGGGCAGATGGACCGTTTCGAAGAGTTCCGGCGGCGTGCGGACGAGGTGATCGACCATGAGTGATGTGCTGCACGACGATGCGACGACACCCCCAGGCAAGCGCCGGTTGGGACCGATCCTGATAGTGGTGCTGCTGGTCGTGGTGGTGCTCGGCCTGTGGCTGGCCTGGCGCAGCCCGGGCGACCAGATCCAGGGCATGGCCGATGCGGACACGATCAACGTGGCCGCCAAGATCACCGCGCGCGTGGCCGAGCTGAAGGTGCGCGAGGGTGACCGCGTGCAGCCCGGGCAGGTGCTGTTCCTGCTCGACAGCCCGGAAGTGGCCGCCAAGGAACAGCAGGCACACGGCGCATTGGCCGCCGCACAGGCGGTGGCCGACAAGGCCGACGAAGGCGCGCGCAGCGAGGACATCCGCGCCGCCGAAGCGAACTGGAAGCGGGCCGAAGCCGGTGCGACGCTGGCTGAAGCCACCTACCAGCGCGTGCAGAACCTGTTCAACGAAGGGGTGATGACCCGGCAGAAGCGCGATGAAGCACATGCCCAGGCCACCAGTTCGCGCGAACTGGCCCGTGCCGCCCGCGCGCAGTACGACATGGCCTTGGCCGGCGCACGCGAGCAGGACAAGCGTGCCGCGCAGGGCCAGGTGCAGCAGGCACAGGGCGCGGTGGCCGAGGTCAACGCCGCGCGTATCGAAGTGGAAGGGCGCGCGCCGGTGGCTGGCGAGATCAACAAGCGCATGGCCGACCCGGGCGAACTGGTGCCGGCCGGCTACCCGGTGTTCACCCTGGTCGACATCGATCGCATGTGGGTGGCGATGAACCTGCGCGAATCACAGATGCAGGGCCTGAAGGTCGGCAGCAAGCTGCAGGGCAGCGTGCCGGCACTCGGCCTGGACGGCGAATTCGAGGTCTACTTCATCAACCCGGCCGGCGACTATGCAACCTGGCGTACCACCCGCCAGTCGTCCGGCTACGACGTCCGCAGCTTCGAGGTGCGGGTGCGCCCGGTACGCCGCATCGAGGGCTTCCGCCCCGGCATGAGCGTGCTGTTCGCATGGCCCCAGCACTGAGCCCTGGCCGCGGCGGCTTCGCCGCCAGCTGGCGGCGCGAGCTGTGGTCGCTGCGCGGCAACCGCGCCGACCTGCTTCTCGTCACCCTGCTGCCCCTGCTGATGCTGGTGGTGATGGCGTGGATGTTCACGCCCTCGGTGATGCGCGACATTCCGATCGCCGTGGTCGACCTCGACCACAGCAGTGACAGCCGCCTGCTGCTGCGCATGCTCGACGCCAGCCCCGGCGTGCGCGTCGCCAGCCAGCCGGTGGACCTGGAAGACGCACGTTCGCAGCTGCGCAGCCTGGACGTGTTCGCCATCGTGTTGGTGCCGCGCGACGTCACCCGGCAGGCGCTGCGCGGGCGCCAGGGCACGGTGTTCGCCTATTACAACGCCACCTACATGACCACCGGCCAGTCCGCGGCGCGCGATATCGGCGACGCGGTCTCGGCCTGGAACGCACGCCTGCTGCGCGAGCGCATCGGCCTGCAGGTCGGCCCGGCCAAGCTGCGCGCGGCACCGATCGCGGTGCAGTCGGACATCCTCTACAACCCGGCGCGCAGCTACGAGCTGTTCCTGCTGCCGCTGATCTTCCCTGCGGTGCTGTCGCTGGTGCTGGCGCTGGCAGTGGCCGGCAGCCTCGGCCGCGAGATCCGCGACGGCACCCTGCCCGCCTGGCTGGGCCGCACGCCGTGGTCGGCGATTGCCGGCAAGGTCGCACCGTACATCCTGCTGTTCTCGGTGTATGGCGCACTCGGCATCGGCTACCTGGCCTGGCTGCGCGGCGATGGCGTGGCGGGCAGCGTGCTCCTGCTGCTGCTTGCACAGCCACTGTTCTACCTGGCCACGGCTGCCTACGCGCTGTTCTTCGTCGGCGTCACCCGCGACATGGGTACCGCGCTGTCCGCAGTCGGCCTCAGCATCGGCACCGCACTGGCGTTCTCCAGCGCCACCTTCCCGGTGCTGGACGGCCCTCTGTTCACCCGCATCTGGCATCAGCTGCTGCCGCTCAGCGCCTACATCAAGCTGCAGACCCAGCAGCAGTTCATCGGTTCGCCGTTGCCGGTTTCGGTGTGGCCGCTGGCCACATTGCTGCTGATGTCGGTGATCGCCGGTGGCATCGGCGGCCTGCGCCTGATCGCCTTCGCGCGCACGCCCGAAGCCGCACAACCGGCAGGAGCCGACGCATGAGCGCATTCTGGCGCAGCCTGCGGCAGACCCTGATGGCGGTGCTGTGCGACCGCTATGCGATCGTGGTGATGGTCGGCGCGGTGATCCTGTACTCGTTCTTCTACCCGGCCGCGTACCGTCACCAGGTGGCCGGCAACCTGCCGGTGCTGGTGGTGGATGAAGACCACAGCGCGACCAGCCGCGAGCTGCTGCGCAAGCTCGATGCACTCCGTGTTGCGCGCGTGGTCGGGCAACCGACGGACATCGACAGTGCCCGCCAGCAGCTGGAAGCCGGCCACGCCGAAGGCATCGTGCTGATCCCGGCCAACCTGGAGCGCGACATCCTGCGCGGCCACCCGGCCAAGCTGGTGCTGCTCGGTAACGGCGCCTACCTGGGCCGTGCCAGTTGGGTGCTGGGCAGCGTGGCCGATGCACTGGGCGCATTCGGGCGTGAGGCGGTAGTCGGCCAGGCCGCCTTCATGGGCGCGCCGCAGGCACCACCGGTCACCCTGGTGCAGCGCCCGCTGTACAACACCCAGGAAGGCTATGGCAGCGCCATCGTGCCCGGCGTGGCCGAGCTGATCGTGCACCAGACGCTGCTGATGGGTATCGGCGTCCTGCTCGGTGGCCGTCGTCTCGCACTTGGCCGACGCCTGCGCTTCGACCTCCCGACCCTGGCCGGCATGGCGTTGGGCTTCGCCCTCATCGGCCTGTTTGGCCTGTTCTATTACGCCGGATTCACCGCCTGGGTGCAGGACTATCCGCGCGGCGGCAATCCGATGGGCCAGCTGCTGGGCGGCACCTTGTTCATCGCCGCCACCGTGGCCTTCGGCCTGTTCGTCGGCAGCTTTTTCCGCACCCGCGAACGCGCCTTCCAGTACATCATCGCCACCTCGATCCCGCTGTTCTTCTTGGCCAACCTGTCGTGGCCGGCCGTGATGACGCCACAACCGCTGGTCTGGCTGGCGCAGCTGCTACCCACCACCTCAGGCATCAACCTGATGGTGCGCCTGAACCAGATGGACGCCAGCCTGGCCGAAGTTGGCCATGAACTGATCACCCTCACCGCCCTGCTGCTGCTCTACGGCAGCCTCGCCACCTGGCGCCTCCTCGCAGAAAAGGGGACGGAGGGGATTAAGTCGTAAGCGGCCGGTTTGGGGGATTGCGACTTAATCCCCTCCGTCCCCTTTTCCTGCAATGAAGAACGCCGGCGCGGGGCCGGCGTTCGAGTACTGCGGTGTGGAAGGGGAAAACGGGGCTGCCGGCGATCGATCAGCGATAGACACGTTCGCAGCGGCGCTCGACCACGCGGTCGCCGTTCTTCTGCTGGCTGTTGCCCTGGATCTGGCGGCCGGCCGCACCACCGGCAACAGCACCTGCCACGGTAGCGAGCTTCTTGCCATTGCCGCCGCCCACCTGGTTGCCCAGCAGGCCGCCGATCACCGCGCCGGTCGCAGTACCGGCAATGCGGTTCGGATCGCGCGAGTTGCGCTGCACTTCCACGTTCTTGCAGACCACGCGGCTGCCATCGTTGAACTTGCGTCCCTCATCGCGCGGCCCATAGGTCTGCGCGCCGGCCACCGACGAAGCCGCCAGCAGGGTGCCCAGCACAAGCAATCGGGTCGAGGTCTTCATGGCCATCTCCTGAGTTCCGGTATGGCGCAAGTGTCCTCCCGCGGTTGGCAACCGGAAGTGAAATGCGCGTGTCCGCCGCCTCATTGGCCATCGCGCGTTCAGGAAGAAAATCCGCGCCCATCACGATCAGCCATCGTGATGGGCGCCGTCTCCCTACCGGCGTGCTGCCTTGCTAGAACTCTTCCCAGCCACCGGCGTTGGCCGCCAGTGTCGGTTCAATGCGGTGTGAGAGCACAGCGGGCCGACGCACCGGGGTGACCGTCGCAGCCACCGCTGCCAATGCAGGGCGTACCACCGCCGCTGCCGTCGCCGCACCCGTGCGGAACACCGAAACCGCCTCGGCCAGCAGGTTGGCCTGCTCTTCCATCGAGCGTGCCGCCGCACTGGCCTCTTCCACCAGCGCCGCATTCTGCTGCGTGGTCTCGTCCATCTGCACCACCGCCTGGTTCACCTGCTCGATACCCGAGCTCTGCTCCTGCGATGCGGCGGAGATATCGGCCATGATGTCGGTCACGCGCTGCACCGACGCCACGATCTCACCCATCGTGGTGCCAGCCTGGCGGACCAGCGCCGAGCCGTCAGCGACCTTGCCGACCGAATCCTCGATCAGGCCCTTGATCTCCTTGGCCGCACCGGCCGAGCGCTGTGCCAGCGTGCGCACCTCACTGGCCACCACCGCAAAGCCCCTGCCCTGTTCACCGGCACGCGCGGCTTCCACCGCCGCGTTCAAGGCCAGGATGTTGGTCTGGAAGGCGATGCCGTCGATGACGCTGATGATCTCGGCGATCTTCTTCGACGAGGCTTCGATGGCCGACATGGTGGTGACAACCTGGCCGACCACCTCGCCGCCCTGCGAAGCAACACCATGTGCGCCGATGGCGAGCTGGTTGGCCTGGCGGGCATGCTCGGCATTCTGTTTCACGGTGGAGGTCAGTTCCTCCATCGATGCCGCGGTCTCTTCCAGGTTCGCCGCCTGCTGCTCGGTGCGCCGCGACAGATCGGTGTTGCCCGAGGCGATCTCGCCTGCCGCCAGGTTGATGCTGGATGCGCTGGACTGGATGCGGCCGACAATCTGCTTGAGCTGATCGACAGTGGCGTTGCAGTCATCGCGCATGCGGGCGAACACACCGTGGAAGTCACCCTGCATGCGCACGGTCAGGTCTCCGCGCGAGATCGCCTGCAGCAGGGTCGACACCTGCACCAGGTTGTCGTCGGTGGTCTGCATCAGGCGATTGAGCCCGGCCACCATGTCGCGGAAATCATAGGCGAAGCGGTCTTCGTCGCCGCGCAGGCTGAAGTCCCCCGCCGCCGCTGCCGTCGCCAGCCGGCGGATCTCACCATTGATCGCCGACAGGCTGGTCTTGGTCTCGTCCATTGCCTGGGTGATCGCCGCCTTCTCGCCCGGTAGCGGATCCATGTCCACTGACAGATCACCGCGGGCGTAATGCTTCATCACCTCGATCAGCCGGTTCTGCACCTGCACGTGCGAACCGACCAGCGCATTGGTCTCATGCACCATGCGCCCGTAGTCGCCGGGGAAGGCACTCTCGTCCATGCGGTAGCTGAGACTGCCCGCATCGTGCTGGCGTGCCAACTCGCCCTGCGCCGCCATCACCGACTGCAGCTGCGCCTGCATGCGCTGCATCGACCTGAGCAGCTGCGTCACCTCATCGTTGCCGGACGCGTCGATGCTGTTGTCCAAGCGACCGTTGGCGATGCCATCGGCCAGCTTCACCGCCCCTTCCAGCGGACGAGTCAGGCTGCGGGTGATCGCCCACGCGGCCAGTGCGCCGAGAATCAGGCTGAGCACACCGAAGGCGATGGACAGGGTTCCCGTCCATGCTTCCGTGGCGCGGTATTCCTCACGGCTGCGTTCGGTCAGGGTTTCCTGGTGCCGCAGCAGGGTCGAGATCGCCTCGTTCCATGCGGTTGCCAGCCCATGCTCGGCGAGCAGTTCCTTGGCCGCGCCGTCGAAATCACCCGCCTTCATGCGCTCGTGCAGATGCTGGGTCGAGGCGTCGGTCGCCTTGCGTGCCGCGTCGATTTTCGCCACCAAGGCATCGCCGGTGGCATCGCGCGGAATCTTGATGTACTTGGCCCAGATGCCGTCGTAGGTCTGCGACAGCTCCTGCGCCTTCTGATAATCCTTGTCGAATTCTTCGCCGCGCTTGATCACCATCAGCCGGCGGTGCATCAACACCGCGTTGTTGGTATCCAGCATGTCGTTCAACAGCCGCATCTTGACCATGTTCACGCCCACCACTTTCTCGAACTGGGCGGACTTCAGATGGTTTCCGTACAGCACCAGGCCGACGATGGCCAGGATGAACAGCAGCAGCAGACCGAACCCGGCACCCAGCCGGGATCCCACTCGGAGGTTGCGTAAGGCGAGCATCTCAATTCCCTTGATCATGGCCGTACGATCGATGGCGGCGCAGGCAGGGGAAACTTTATGGGCCGATATTATTATATCGATCCAAAACTCTGGAACTGTGCAGACAGGTGTGAAATCAGACGACTCACGAAGGCGTTATATCCATAAGGTATATCGCCACGGGTAGCCGGAATGGGATCAGACCGGGGCCTGCCGCCCCGCTATCCGGCATTACGGCGCAGCAGGCCCCGGGAAGACCAGATCCTTCCCGAGCCTTGCCGCATAGACGCTCTCGAACTGGAACGAGAGCACAAACCGGTGCCCGCACGTCGCAGCGTAGCGCTTTGTGAAGCGGCAGATTTCCTCCCAGGCGCTTTCAAACCCGCTCGCGCGGAAATGAAACGAGCCGAGCAGGCCCACCTGCCACTCGGCTTCAATCCCTTCCGCTACGAGCGCCTCCAGCGGGTCGACGATGCCGAACCCGAAGCCGGTGTTGGACACTGGAAGATTCCCATGCAGACCGTCAGTACCGTCGGAGTACTCGGCCTGGATCGAATCCAGGGCATGCAGCACGGCATCCAGGTCGGCGCCGGCTTCGGCTTCGAGAAACAGCGAAATGCTCATTATCGAACCATCATTCTGAAGCCGACAGTTTCATGACTCGGCATGGCCGCTTTCGTCTTCCGCTTCATTTCTGTCCTGAAGAATTCCTGATTCATATGGACTGCCCCTGCCCCCCTCACCCATGGGAGCTCGCAATAATCCGACTACCGCTTCAGATCAGTGTAGGTAGCGCTCATATCCTTTATGCCCTGCTCGCTGTTCCCCATGGACGTTCTCACCGCGTCCAACCAGTCCTCCCACGCGCCTGGATCCATGGGACTTCGATCCTCCTTAAGACTCCAGCCAAGTGAACCCAGCAGCCCCCCGATCTCATCGCTGGGGCCACGGGAATAGTCGATCTGGAGGAAGTAGAACATCGCCATATAGGCTTCCTCGATCGTCAAGAGCTGTTCTTTCACCAATAATCTCCCTGCATGACCCCATTTCCGAAACCATCCTCGCCGGATGTCAGCGATCACAATCCAATGAGGGTATGCCGGTTGAAGAACCGCATCTTCCCCTCGATCGTGAAGTCCGTGCGCCTGATTTCGACCAGCATCATCTCGCGTTGGACGTCGTTCAACGTGCAGGGCTCCAGAACGGTGGCCTCCAGCACGCGCCCCGGGGGCGCCAGACGCAGCTCGACAATGCAGGCATTGCCCTCGGTTGGAACGCCCGCTGGCCACGCCGTCATTGCGATCGCACGCATTTGCTCCTGGTACACCACCCGCTCCGCTTCCTCTATCTGCGGGTCCGGCAGATACGGCGGGTTCGCCGCCACGTGCACAGCGGACTGCGTGGGCGTTGGCTCTGATATCGAACCAACGATCAGTTTGATAAGGGTGTTCTGTGAGGCCGTTACCGCCAAGGCGATCACCAGAGCGGTGTAGCTGACGCCGCCAGCCTTCTGCAGTTCAAGGTGCCGACGATGTGCCCCGCGATGCTCGGCATCAACCTTGCGGACAATCCTTCGACAGTGCGCCAGGTACAGCGGATTCGCCAGGATTCCTGCAAGTACGCGAAACACCACGAAAGAGAGCAAGGACAACCATGGCAACCCCAGCAGCGCGAAGGTGGTCATCATCAACGGCGAAAGGATAAACCAGAGCGCTCCCCACGCATGCATGCGCCGGAAGAAGAACCAGAGTGACGAGAACAGGAATGCCGGCCAGTTCCATCGCCTTGGCGCCCTGCCGCATGCTTCGTACAGCCTCCAGTAGTGGAGATAGGTGGAGAACCTGTCGCCTACCACGATCGCCAGTGCGTCCTTCTCGCTCAGCCCATCGGAGGCTGTATCTGTGCGCTGTACTGCTTCACCGTCGGCGCCACCGAAGGTGGGTTCAATCCTTACTCTCATTATCTTCCATCCAAACTCACCACGAAATCACTCAAGTCCGATTCCCACGTAGCATCCCGGCCATTGAGATACGCCTGCCTGCATTCAAAGGCGATGCAGCGATGATTTGATCACTGCGGTTCGACAGAAATCCAACACACCAGTCAAACAGAAGGCCTCACCCGATGAAGCAGACGCTCAAATCAGGTCCAGACGTCTCCCTCAGGCGCGATCCAAACCAATCCAAACGGAGCATCTGTAAGAAACCAAAGTCCGTCCTCATCGAGATCTTCCTGATCTCTTGTGCTAGGCCACGCACGGCGCAGAACACCCAATTGCGCATCGATATCGCCATCGGCAAAGACGCCGTCCGAGGCAAGTTTCAGCTTCCCTTCCTCCATCAGCATCCTAAGCATAGAAAAGAACTCTTCCGTCTGCCGCTCAAACGCCCCCTCAAACTCCATATTCATATTTCTCCACAGAACCCCCATGGAGCATCCATAAGAGTAATGAAGAACATTCCTGATCGTGTCAGAAATCATTTGAACTCGACGCCCACAATTCTATACATCCAGCGCGCAATTTACTCCAATGGTATCGGCATTGATACCCAGCTCTGCCACCGACGTCCGTTTACCTCCGATGGCGGCATTGCTCTCGGTCAACGTGGCAAGAGGGTAGAGCCGCTGTCGCCAGTTCAATCAAGAAGAAATCGATATAAGAGAACCTTCACGCCACGCCACTCCCGACATAGAAAACAATCTATCAATCTCCTCAAAAAATCCCGACGCGAACACGGGCCCTTCTGCAGAAATCAAACATCTTGAAACCATGCTGGAGGATACCGAGGAGCCAACCATATAGGAATCAAGCCAATACTTCTCCCCATCTTCGGAAAGCGCAAACGGATCGAACTGCGACAGTCGAGCACAAAACTCCTCATCACTAGCCAACCCAAGCTCATCAAGAATGTTCGGGACTGAGAACATCCACACCCCTGAAACAAGACACCTGAGTATCAAATCAACCGCAAACTGCCATTTCGCATCGTTACTAACCGCCCCCACTCCCAAAAGCGCGTGCGGCGAGCACTCATCCAAACTGAGCAAATACACGTACCACTCAGTCGCCTCGACAATATCAATCAATTCATGCGAATTCATGGCACCCCACTTCTCACAGGGAACTTCAATTTCAAAATCTGATCCTTAGCCTTATTGGCATTCAAAGAACTCACTCGCGCACTATTTATCTCGACAGTCGCGGTAGTAGCGGAATCTGATTCCAAATATGAAGTTGAGGAAGACAATCGGCCACGCGATCAGGCACGCCGACCAGATGGACAGATACACGCACTTCAACACGTCAATATGCCACGCATTTGTCCACTTCCCATGTGCTGACGTGATTGCCTCAACGGCCCCTCTGCCAGAAGGCACTCTCGAACCGCGATCTACAGGAACTTCTGAAGGTCATGCTCAGAAGTCGTCCTCAAGCCTGGAGACATCCCCGCCTGCATCCTTGAATCGACGGACAGCCTCTTCACCCTCAGCCTCATACTCGAACTCGAACGCCGCTGGAGGTCGATCCTTCTTTCGCGGGCTGACTGCTCGGAAGGAAGAGTACATATCCAGGACACTGATAATCTGCGCCTGCTTCAACAATGCAACATTATTTTTATTCCATCTGGAAAAAATCAGGAACAGGTCCCCCACGCGCAAGACTGCATGCCCCTCCCCATAGTGAACGCACTCTCCGCCACTGGCAGCAGGTGCCGCAGTTTCGAATAATTTCCGAACGCGTCGCTCACTGCCTGTGCCAAGAAAACCGAAGTCACCATCCAACCATGCAGCAATCTCCCCGACCCCATCCCCCTGACCATACAAGACAGGCTCTGAATCACCAATTCTCTCATCTGACGAGACAACATACTCATCACCATTCCAATAAGGAAACAAAATTGCACCCATAACCATTCTATTTAGCCCCATAAACCGGATATGCCGTGGCTGCTCCGCCATCCGGGCGTGTGTAGTAGCCTTCAATCTTAACACCACTGGAAGAAGTGCCCTCCCAATATGGCTGACCATTCCTGTACTTCGTTGACGATTTCGCAAATGCGCTTTCGATCTCCATCTCCACCCTGCGCCGGGTCCACTCTCTCGGGAAAAATGTTGTCTCGGCCCTCTTGGCCACCCACTTACCAGTTGCGGGATCACGAATTTCGACCATCCCCCGCGTGATGCCCTTTCGATCCGGCCCCATGGTCACTTCAACAACCCTTACATTATCTGATCGCAGATAATGACCACCAACACCATCACCACGCGCATTCAAGTTCCCGTCTAGAATGTGTTCATAATCTACCGGCGCAGTTCTGCCTGCCGTCCCCCTTTGCTGTTCGATCAGTTCGGCGGGCGTTTTTGACGCCTCTACTTCATTGAGATAGTCGTTCTTGGGGCGTCTTTCACCCATATCCACAGGCGATTTCGGTTTTCCAGCACCAGATGCGGCCTCACGCTCCAGCGCCGCCAGCGTCCTCGCCTTGGCCGCAGCGCGGATTGCAGTGATGTCACCCAGGCTGACCACGGCCAATGCTGCATCAAGTCCCATATCGCCCTTGGTGAAACCGTTGCCCGCAACATCCGCAAGGTTCCACTTCTGGTTCAGACCGAGCTCGTAGGTCGCCGCATCCCAGCCATTTCCGAAGTAGCCAGTGATGGATGACCAGGCGCCGATACCCTTCTCCTTGACGAGGCCCCACCCACCTATTTCCAGCGCACGATCATAGTCATGCTTGGCTTGCTTGAAACTCTCCACAGTGGCATAGATCTGGTTCATCTTGGCCACGTCCATCACCATGCCGCCCGCGTTGGTCGTAACGCCCGCAGCAGCCCCAGCCTTGTCAAACAACAGATTGATGGCGAAATTGGTCATCGCCTCCTGCATTCGTCCATCCAGGACCAGTGCACCCGCAGTGAACGGATCGCATCGCCCGGCGGCGGCGCAGGTGATCTTGTACTTAGCATCGATCGAAGAAGTATGAGTGAGCAGATCCGACGCGATCTTGCCCCCATTCCCCTTCGTCAGGGCCGCCTCAGCCAGGGCAAGCCCGTTGTCCTTGATCCATTGGGTATAGACGGATTCACCCTGTGCGAGCGTCCAGTACGCGTCTCCCAGTTTGGACTTCTCCGCCTGGCACGCTGACGAGTTCGCCGCTCCCGTGCACGCGGCAATCAAGGCCGAATTCCTCGCGTCGGACAACGCAGCGAGTTCTTCCTTCTCGCCGCAGCGTTCACCGCTCTTCGTGCAGCTCAGCATGGCGTCCAGGAACTGCATGCGCTCTGCATGATTCAGGTAGTTGTTCTCGACGGAGTTCTTGGCAATGGTGGCTCCCAAAGCCGCCCCCATCGCGCCATCCCCACCGATTCCACCAGCCATCGCTCCAACGGCCTGCCCCAGTACTTTGATCTTCTGTTCCTGCTCGGGACTCAGCTGCCCTCCATTCTGGCGCGCGTAGTAGTCGCCCAGGACCTTCGCCGCCAACTCACCACCACCAGCCGCCAACGCCCCGCTCCCCGCCTTGCCACCATTGGCCTCAGCCAGCAGCGCGCCCAGCAGCGCGTGCGACAGCATCTGCATGGCCTCGCTAGGCACAGCACTCTGCTTGTTCGGATCAAACGTCTTGCCGATCAGTTCAGCCGCATACGGCGCCAGCGCGCTGGAACCCAGCTGACCCAGCCCCTGCCCTTCAACACCACCGACCAACGCGCTGGTCACTGCGCCGAGCGCGCGACCATAGACACCATCAGGGGCCCACTTCTGCTGGGTCACCAGTGCATCGGGGTAGGATGCATCGAACGCGACGAGGCGCTTGAACTGCTCGTCCGAAGGAAGCGCATCGAACGCCCGTCTCTCTTCGGGACTCATCGGCTCCCGATATTTATCCGTGATCTTCTTCGCATCTGCACTGCCAATATCCCAGGCAATCTGCTGGCTGGTGGCCATCACCGTCCCCGCCGCAGCCGCCATCGCCTGCTGGTCCGCCAGCAGCTTGCTCGCATCCGGCAATGCCTCCAGCGCACGATGCGCTCCACTGGCGTCGGTATTGATGCCCAGCTCAGCCGCCGACGTCTGCTTGCCACCGATGGTGATGTTGCCTTCGGTCAGCGTCGCAAACGTTGAACTGCCGTCGCTGCCGTTCTCCGTCATCGACATGCCTGGGCCACCGCGCGGAGCGGTTGTGCCTTCTTTCGCGTCCCAGCCGTTCATCGTGCCGCCCGCACCACCGCTGATGCTGCCGGAGCTGGCCGAGTAGTCCATCTGGTTCTACAGGTCGCTGAAGGTCAGCGTCTGTGCAGTCAGTTCACTGTTGGCCGCGTTGGTGCTGGAAATCGCGCCGCCAATCAGGTTCACGTGTCCCGCATCCACGTGATAGCCACCGTTGCCGGCAAACAAGCCACTCTGCTGGCCCACGCCCTGGTAGCTGCCCTCGGCCTTGCCTGCACTGACATAGCCATCGGCGTTCCACGCGTTGCCGAAGGCCACCTGCACGCGCCCACCCACCTGGCTGTTCCTGGACATGCTCTCGGCAATGTCCTGCAGCGATTCGATGGTCAGCGTGCCGCCGGTCTTGACGTCGATGCGGTCGGCCGTGGCGGTCGCGCCGCGCAACGTGGTGTCACCCTCGGCCTTCAGCGAGATGTTCTGGCCGGTCAGCGTGGTGTTCTGCCAGGTATTGCTGTCCGAGTTCGCCTTGCTGCTGCCCACGCTGGCTTCGGCATACACATACACGCCCGTCTGCGCGCCCACGACAACGCCAACGCCCACTTCGGCGCCGGCATTGCTGCTCTTGCTGCGGTCTGCCACGTGCGCCTTGCCCGCTGCCAGCAGGATGTCCCCGGCCGAATCCAGGCTGAGCGTGTTGCCCGCGCTCAGGTTGCCCTGCACTACGTGGATGTCGTCCGTCGTGCTGGTCAGGTTGACGTTGCCGCCACCCTGGGATGCTCTGGCCGGTCAGCGTGGTGTTCTGCCAGACATTACTGTCTCTTGCTGCTGCCTGCGCCGGCCTCGGCACATAAATACATACCGGTCCGCGCAGCCACTTCAACCCGACCCAAATAATCCACAGACTATGTCCATAGAAAATTTTAACCACTCAACAAGCAAGCATAGCGACCAGCTTTTCAAATATTCGACGACGCCACCCTATTTAGCCGACATCATTTATCCTCGGCGGATCGAATAACACGACTTCACCGCCTTCGGCTTCATAAGCAAACTCGAATTTACCATCAGGCCGAACCACTATGAAACGCCCTGACGCAACATCAATCTCACTAATATAGTCACCTATAAGAATAGGTGAACCCAGATCGACCGAGAGCCCTACCGCCAATTCACCTAGCGCTTCACCATAGAACTCCGCATCGCTATAAACATTAGCAAATGTCGGAAACCCCCCGTTCACGTACTCAATAGAAACCCCTGCAAAGGCAGAGGAATCCGACCTCCCCCAATAATCATCTTCAGTAAGAATCGACGACGCATCCAAGCCCAACCTAGCTGCAAGAATTGGCTTCAACTCCAAAAATTCAACAACTCGACCCACAGAAAATTCAAAACCTTCCACCCTGCCCCTCATTTACCAAGATCTCGCGACCTATATAGCTCATTCAGTTTCGAACGAGATTCCGAACTAACACCATTGTTAGCAACTGAGATCATACCATCCAACGCCTTCTCAATAGATGAAGACATACCATTCTGACGGACCATATCTCTATAGAGACGGAACTCTGCCTGCGAGAGTTGAACGATACCTGGCCCCGACCGTGGGAACATGGTGGCACTCCCTGGATGCGCACCCCATACTCGACCAGAAGACACGGCAACATTACCGTCAGGCAGCAGAATCCCTTGGCCTGAATTTATCTCCCTGATGTCACCATCAATGTCATACCCCCCCCATCAACACTGATTTTAGAGTATTCCTGTTCCCGCCACCAAATCTTGTGCCCGCTCCAATTGTTTCCACGCCGTGCGCATCACTGACGCGAACTGGACCTGGCGGAATGAAATTCTTCGTACTACTTCCGCCCGAATCCCCGCCTTGATTTTTGGGCTGCTCTACAGACAATGCGTTGGTCGCAGGCGCCTCACTTACACGCGTTCTCGAAGGAGATCGTGTCACGCCAAGTCCGCCTGTCTGCGGCAGTAATCCCGTCTTACCTGAGATAGCTATCCCAGCGATATTTGCGATACCCCCCATCGTTAACGTCAACGCACGACGGTTGTCCTCGCTCATGTCTCCCACGGTCGCAGCCACGAAGGCGATACTGGCCATAGCACTCGACGTCTGTGCATCTTGGATTGCGAAGTAATTCCGCAACTGCATTGACGACGGGAGCAAGTCCTCGGTGCGACTGGGCTCCAGGCCCGACTTGCGCAGAGCGTTCTCGAACAGCCGTTCATTCGCGCCCTTCTTGCGGTAGAAAATATCCTCAACCCACGAGTAATTGGCATCCTTGTACGCTTTCTGGTCGTCCCCCAGACCAGCATATGGACGCTCGTACACCTGCGACGGGTTGACTCCCTGCAATTCGCCCGGGCGTAGCGTTCCAGCGCGCTCCTGGAACTGCTTTTGCAGCTCAGGCAGATCAAGAGGACCGTTCTGGGACTCATATCGGCTGATGTAGGTCGCGAGGTCAGCCGCTTGAACCTCACTCAGGTTCTCGCCTGCCAACGCCTTCCGTAGCAGCCCTGCACTCATCTGATCCCCTGCATCCAGCAGTACAAGCTCCAGGGATTCCTGCTTGTCCAACCCACCTTGCCGCTTGGCCTTCTCGCGCAGGTGAATCATTCGCGCGTGATCGTTCTGCCCCAGGAAGTTGTTCTCGGCCGAATTCTATTCCCGCATTCAACGCTATCCCGGCCAGATCCTGCCCCGACAATCCGCCGGCCAACGCACCCACCGCCTGCGACAGCGCCAGGATCGTCTCCTTTTCCTGAGGGCTCAGCTTCGACGCATTGCCCCCATATAGCGTGTCGGTCAGGAACTTGGCTGCCACCTCACCACCTACCGCGGCCGCCGCACCTGCCCCTGCGCCGGCACCATTGACCTCGGCCAACACCGCGCCCAAGAGCGCATGCGACAGCAACTGCATGGTTGCGTTGGGGTCCTTGCCATGGTTCGGATCAAATGTGCTACCAATGAAGAAGGCTGCATAAGGTGCAAGCGCATTGGACGCAAGCTGGCCGACAGCCTGTCCGCCTGCACTTCCCACTAATGCGGTAGTCACGGCATCCAGTGCCCGGCTGTAGTCACCACCACTGCCCCACTTCTTCGCATCCTTGTAGGCCTGGCTGTTATCACTCAGCCGCTTGTCTCTCGCTTTGGCATCAAGTTTGTCGAACGCAACCTGCTCTTCGGGCGAAAGGCTGTCGTAATAGTCCTGCGTGGCCTTGTTGCTCTGATGGGTCTGGATGTCATTGGCAACCTGCCTGCTGGTAGCCACCACCGTCCCTATCGCTCCCGCCATCGCCTGCTGGTCCGCCAGCAGCTTGGTGGCATCAGGCATCGCCTCCAGCGCACGATGCGCTGCACTGGCATCGGTATTGATACCCAGCTCCGCCGCCGTGGTCTGCTTGCCACCGATGGTGATGTTGCCTTCGGTCAGCGTCGCAAGCGTTGAACTGCTGTCGCTGCCGTTCTCCGTCATCGACATGCCTGGGCCACCGCGCGGAGCAGTTGTGCCTTCTTTCGCGTCCCAGCCGTTCATCTCCCCGCCCGCACCACCACTGATGCTGCCGGAGCTGGCCGTGTAGTCCATGTGGTTCTGCAGGTCAGCGAACGTCAGCGAGCCCGCAGTCAGTCCACTGTTGCCCGCATGGGTGCTGGCAATCGCGCCGCCCACCAGGTTCACGTGGCCGGCACCGATGCAGTAGCCGCCATTGTCAGCGAACAAGCCGCTCTGCTGGCCAACGCCCTAGCTGCGGTTGGCCTTGACTGCACTGGCGAAGCCGTCTGCATTCTCGATAGTCCCGAATGACACCTGCGCGCATTAATCGAGGCAGCACGGCCTCAACACTATCGGCGCGAACATTCAGTTCAGTTTGGGCGGATTCAACAAGCCCGCGCAGACTGCAATCATCAACAGCGGCGTAGTTGCTCAAGAACCGCCTCCCGAGCGGGAAAACGTGAAATGTACTCACCATCAATCTCAGAAAGCTCATCACGCCACCGGAAAACTCTATTACCCGGCATAAAAACCGACACAAGATGGGCCAATAGAATCTCGTCAATCTCACCACCACCATCGTCCATCTCAATACTGAGCAACGCCTCCCCTACCCCTACCACCAATGAAAACCCCTGGGTCGCCAGGTACTCTGTGACTACCCCACCCCTCAATATTTCAATTCTGATCCACGGCTCATCCTCCGACTTCCGACTCCACTCAGCATTGACTTCCCACTTGTTTACCTTCAAATCAAGAAAACTACTTTCATTCAAACTTTCATGATCTTGAAAGTATGAAACCGGAACTTCACCCCAAGCCTGATAGACCAGGGAGTTTCTCTCAGGAAGCCCCTTTCCAACGACCAGCACAACCACGTATTTAGTTCCCATCACATATTTCCCGTTTCCTAAAGACGTCGCAGCCCCTTTTCGGCGTTCTTAACCAACTGATCCCTCGCTGATTGCGGCAACCGTTTGAATGCCTTGTCTATCTGCGGGGCTAGCGGCAATGAAAGGTCTGGACGGAAGTCTACGATTGAGTCTTTACCGCCGCCGGATTGTATTTGAAGCTTACCATTGGGCTCGATATCGACCCGTAACAACCTCTTTCGACCACCAATAACAGCCTCAACTGGCTGGCCAATGGTCTCACTCGCTTTGATTACACCCTTAGTTCCAGAAACGGCCGAGCCCATGCCGGGGCTTTTTATGCCCCAACTGCCCCGCAATGCTCCCAATCCCTTATCTGCCCCTCGTGACAGGATCGCAAGGTAAGCAGCCATCTCTTCGGTCTTCGTCATGACCGACGATTGATCGATAGCACCCTGCATGTAGATGTCAGGGTGAAGAGATGATACATAGCCCCGCATCAAGCTCATCGTCGAAGAGAGACCCTCCAAAGTTGCCTCGAGGTTTCGCCGACTCTTGTCCATGAACCATCGATCGAGACCTTTGTCCATGATCTCTCCGACGGCTGTCATACCCGAAGCGAGAGCGTCATTTTTAAGCTGACGATAAGCAAATGCTGCGTCCGCTCCCGGCGTGGGTCCAGCAACCCTGTCCTCAACCGCAACACCGTACTGTTCCCAGTATCGATCGACACGAATCGCCCACTCGTGCTTCCAGTCGTCCTCTGAAGTAGCTGGATAGGACCGCATACTCAGCTCAACAGCGGCACCGTGCGCAAGCAGCTCACGATCTCGCTCTGCGTTCAGCTCGTCATACGCATGTGTCACGGAGTCCTTACAGGCTTGGACATCTCCCCCTTACCACCACACGCGGCCCGCTCGGACTCCATGAGTGCGATTTCCTGCCTGCTCAACCAGTTGTTCTCAACCGAATTCTTGGCAATCCCCGCATTCAACGCGATCCCAGCCAGATCCTGCCCCGACAGCCCACCTGCCAGCGCTCCCACCGCTTGTGAAAGCGCCAGAAGCGCCTCCCTTTGCTGCGGGCTGAGATTCGCCGGGTTACCGCCGAACAACGTGTCCGTCAGGACTTTAGCCGCAAGCTCACCACCACCGGCCGCCAACGCCCCACTCCCCGCCGACCCACCATTGGCCTCAGCCAACAGCGCGCCCAGCGGTGCCGGACGACACCTGTACATACGGATCGCCCCCGTCCCCCCGCCCGATAGCAAAGCAATCGGGGCAAGCGCCCGCAGCTCGGAAACCAGAAGGCGAGTGCTGTTCATGGACAGATTGCCACCATGGACCATTGCCACCGTTCGACACCGCATTTAGCACGACGTCTCCGGTCCACCCGATACGTCGACGCGCGGCGGAAGCACAGATCAACAGACCATTTTCTGAGCAGCGTCGAGGCGGCAGACCAGTCAGAGGCAATGACACTCAAGAATCAGCCCAGAAAGAAATACTGAGGAAATACCTAGCACTAAGCGTCATCACCGAAATAGAACAGCACGCACTTCCCTCCATCTTTCCCAACCAAGCTTATCGGCCGAACGGTATCACCACCATCAACTGAAATCTCTACATACATACCTTGATCCTCAAAAGTCATAAGCTCCTCAATTAAATCCTTGATTGTCTTACCACGAACTACCCAAGAAGACCCACTCAAAGTTCACCCCCCTATCCTTTTCAAACTGGAATCAAACGTACCAAGCCGGGCATCTCGGCTACCTAGCGCCTTCACCGATTTCGCTGCCTTCCAAGCACCACCATTATGGCCATCCACATCCCTTGAAATAAATATCTTTCCATTAGTAAAGACAAGCTCACCATCGTGAGCAGTCTCCTTTACACGCCTAAAGCCCAAAGCCGTGGCAGCGGCAGTCGCCTCCTTATTCGTTGCATAGACTGGCCCAGACGTCGCTCGCGGCAGTGCTTCGGAACTGCCCGCCTTCGCCCCCTTCCCGAAGCCTCCGCTCCCTTCGATTATGGTAACAGCGCCATATTTTCGAAGCAGTACCTTCGCAAGTCCAAGCCCCAGCTCAGCTGACGATTCCTTCGAGAAGAGGCCGTACTGATCAATCGTCCTGTCAAGATTCCCGGTCCACTCCGCCAGTGCAGCTACAGTGTGTTCTTGGGGCAGGATATAGACCGGCTGGATCCCCCCGTTCTCAAATATCAGCTCACGATAGGCACGTCCATTCATGGAGTGGGCAAACGAAGAAAGCGCCTCGCTACTGCGGCCGAGATCATCGAACAGGCCAAGCTCTCCGGGCCACGAGCCATACTTGTAGGAGACGGCCGCATTGACAAACGCCTGACACGCGGGGCTCGCTGAGTTCGCAGTGCACACCGAGAGCAGCTCGTAATCCATTCTCTCCGACAATTGCTTGGCAACGTCGCGCACCGCCTTCTGGCATGACGTGTCGCCGCCGCACTCGTCGAGCTGCTGCTTCAGTACACGAGCCTGGTCCTCTGTAAGGAAGTTGTTCTCAACCGAATTCTTGGCAATCCCCGCATTCAACGTGATCCCAGCCAGATCCTGCCCCGACAGCCCACCGGCCAGCGCTCCCACCGCTTGTGAAAGCGCCAGAACCGCCTCCCTTTGCTGCGGGCTGAGATTCGCCGGGTTGCCGCCGAACAAACTGTCCGTCAGGACCTTGGCAGCCAACTCACCACCACCGGCCGCCAACGCCCCACTGCCCGCCGACCCACCATTGGCCTCTGCCAACAGCGCGCCCAGCAGCGCGTGCGACAGCATCTGCATGGCCTCGCTAGGCGCAGCACTCTGCTTGTTCGGGTCAAACGTCTTGCCGATCAGTTCAGCCGCATACGGCGCCAGCGCGTTGGAGCCCAGCTGACCCAGCCCCTGCCCTTCAACACCACCGACCAACGCGCTGGTCACCGCGCTCAGGGCACGGCCGTACTCACCGCCATCACCCCATTTCTTCGCATCGTTGTAGGCCTGGCTGTTTGCCGTCAGCACCTTATCGCGTTGCGCTGCGCTAAGTGCATTAAATGCTTTTTTATCGTCGGTTGACAGGCCATCGTAGTATGCCTGGGTTGCCTTCTTGCTCTGATAGGCTTGAACGTCCCAGGCAATCTGCTGGCTGGTGGCCATCACCGTCCCCGCCGCAGCCGCCATCGCCTGCTGGTCCGCCAGCAGCTTGCTCGCATCCGGCAATGCCTCCAGCGCACGATGCGCTCCACTGGCGTCGGTATTGATGCCCAGCTCAGCCGCCGACGTCTGCTTGCCACCGATGGTGATGTTGCC